>NZ_JBEZIH010000026.1:0-71388 GCF_040650935.1 Streptomyces sp. NPDC048565 | reverse complement strand
TTCTCGGCTGGCCGGCGGCGTCCCCGGGGGGGCGCCCCTCGCCGGGGCCGCCCCGCCGCTCTGCACATGGGGCACACAGGTCTCCCCCCACAGCTTCACAGAACGTACTCTGTGGCGGGTGAAACCTGTGACGCGTCTTGTTCTTTTCGGTGCACCGATCGCCATTGCCGCTTCGATCCTGTTCAGCCGTGGCGACTCGGAGCCGCCCACGGTCGTCCAGCAGGCGGGCGGCCCCAAGGAATCCACCACGGCGGCGCCGGCCGCGGCCGAGCAGGCCGACGAGCAGGCCGACGAGATCGACGACCTGCCGCCCGGCCTCGCCGCGCCCGCGATGAAGGAGACCGCGTCCCGCCTGGTCGCCAGCGCCGAGGCCTCCACCCTGGACTGGCGCAGCCAGTACGGTGCGATCGAGGACGTCGGCGACGGCACCGGCTACACCGCCGGCATCATCGGCTTCTGTTCCGGTACGAACGACATGCTTCAACTGGTCGAGGCCTACACCGAGAAGCACCCGGACAACCCGCTGGCCTCGTACCTTCCCGCCCTGCGCGCCGTTGACGGAACCGATTCGCACGAGGGCCTCGACCCCGGTTTCACCGACGCCTGGCACCTGGCCGCGAAGGACCCGGCCTTCCGGAAGGCCCAGGACACGACGCGCGACAAGCTGTACTTCGAGCCGGCGGTCCGGCTGGCGAAGATGGACGGGCTCGGCACCCTGGGCCAGTTCATCTACTACGACGCGATGGTGCTGCACGGGCCCGGCATCGAGGCGGACGGCTTCTACGGCATCCGCGACGCCGCGATGGAGTCCGCGGACACGGCCTCGGAGGGTGGCGACGAGACGGCGTATCTGAACGCCTTCCTCGACGCGAGCCGGGCAGCGATCAAGAACCGCACGATGCAGCGCGACACGACCCGGATCGACACGGCACAGCGGGTCTTCCTGCGCGACGGCAACCTCGAACTGAAGAAGCCGCTGGTGTGGAAGGTCTACGGCGAGACCTTCCACATCACCTGACGGGAGCCGTCCCAGCCGTCCCACACGCCCCGGTGCTCAGCCGCTGCCGGAGCGGCCTCTGCGCAGCCGCTCCCGCTCCTTCTCGGAGAGCCCGCCCCAGACACCGAAGCGCTCGTCATGGGCGAGCGCGTACTCCAGGCAGGCCACCCGGCCCTCGCAGGCGTTGCACAGCTGCTTGGCCTCCCGGGTGGAGCTGCCCGGCGCCGGGAAGAAGAACTCCGGCCCGGTCTGCGCGCACAGCGCGTTCTCCTGCCAGGTGGGCTCGTCGGTCACGGTGTTGATCGGCATGGGGCAACCGTGCCCGGCCCCGATAAACAGGTGATCAACGACCGCTCAACGCCCTGGTCGGCCCGGCCCTGCCGCCCTGGCCACCCTGCCGTTCCGGCCGCCCTGCCGCATCGGCCGCCCTACTGCCTCGGTGCCGGCTTGATCACCGCGAACGCCGCGCCCGCGGGGTCGGTGAAGGTGGCGACCCGTCCGACCTCCGGCACGTCCGTGGCGGCCGTGGTGGCCCGGCCGCCCAGGCGTTCAGCGGTGGCGACCGTCGCGTCGGTGTCCTCCACCGCGAAGTACGGCAGCCAGTGCGGCCCGGCCTCGGCCTGGCCCGGCACCGAGTCGATGGGCACGATCCCGCCGAAGGCGGAGTCGCCGCTCTCCCCGTCGGCGGGGCGGACGATCGTGTACGCACCGCTGGGGAAGGACATGGCGTCGGTCTGCCATCCGAAGACGGTGTGGAAGAACGCGGCCGCAGCGGGGACGTCCGGGGTGTACAGCTCGGACCAGATGAACGCGCCGGGCTCCATGATCATGCCGAGGCCGGTGTTCGTCCCCGGCTGCCAGACGCCGAAGTAGGCGCCGGCGCCGTCCGTGAAGCCGCCCATCCGTCCGTAGTCGAGGACGTCCATGGGAGGAAAGGCCGCGGTGCCTCCGGCCTGCTCGACCGTCCGCGCGGTGGCTTCGGCGTCGGGAGTCTGGAAGTAGACCGACCAGGAGGGCTTCCCCTGTTCTTCCGGCACGGTCATGACACCGGCGACGGTCCTGCCCCGCAGCTGGTACATGCCGTATCCACCGGTCTCGGGGCCGCCCGGCACCAGGTCCCAGCCGAACAGGCCGTTGTAGAAGGTGGTGGCGGCGTCGACGTCGGGGGTACCGAGGTCGATCCAGTTGGGTGCGCCGGTGACGAAGGACGGGTCGAGCATGATGGCTCCTCGGGCGGATCCAGGTGTCTCGCGTGTCGCCCACGCCAGACGTTTCCCTCACCCTTCGAGTCTTGCACCGGGCACTGACGACCGCAGCCCAGGCCGGCCCGGCGCGCCACGGCGGTGCGGGCCCGGGCCGGCCGGTCGCTCAGCGCGTGACACCCAGTGCCGGAAGCGCCGTTACCGCGACCCTGTACGCCTCCTCCGGGAGCGGGTTCCCGGACAGAACGAAGGTGTCGACGCCCAGATCCTCGAACTCCTCGAGACGCTCGACGACCTGGGCCGTGGAGCCGACGACCGCTGTGCCGTGGCCCGGCCGGAACAGGCTCATGCCGGGCCACGCAGCCCGATGCGCAGGGTGCGGCCGTGCGCACGGCCCGCCAGGTGAGCAGCGGCGCCGCACCACGCCCGTGGCACGATGGGAGGCGCCCGGGAGGGCGACGGCCGCCGGTCGCGGAGGGGCGTCGGGGCCCGGGGACAGAAGGACGTAGACGTAGATGACTCAGGCGGGGCCCACGGGAAGAGCCGCACGTGAGGTGCTCGACGACGCCCGGACGCTCGTCGGGGCGGCCCGCACGGTGCTGGACGACCACCACTGTGCCGTCGAGGCCGTGCGCACCACGCTCGCGCCCGTGCTGGACTCCCTGGTCGGCCTCGAACTGGCCGCGATCCCCATTGCCCGGCTCGCGGACGTCACACAGGGGCGGGTGCGGCTCGGCGCGCTGGAGCAGGCGGGGTACACGACGGTCGGCCGGGTACACGGAGCCGGGCGTTACGAGCTCCGCCAGATTCCCGGCGTCGGCGCGCAGACGGCGGACCAGGCGCTGGCGGCCGCGCGGCAGATCGCGCACGCGGTCCGGGACACCGTCGCCGTACGGATAGACATGGACGCTCCGGACGCGACCACGCCCGCGCTGCTCATCGCCCTGCACCGGCTGGTGGAGGGCGGCACCGACGTGCGCCGGGCGGTCGACGCCGCCCGGCGTCTGACCACCGAGCTGGAACCGCTGCTCGTGGCGGCCGCGCCGGCGCGGAGCCGGCTGCGGATGCTCTTCGCCGGGCGGGCGGCCGGCAGCCGGGCGCCCGCCGCTGTCGCCTCCGTACGGGAGGTGGCGAGGGACGCCGACGCACGCGGACTGCGGACCCTGTTCGGGCAGGTCTCCGTCGACCTGCTGCGCGGTCCCGCGTCGGAGGCGGAGGCCTGGGTCGATTTCGAGCTGCGCTCCGCCGAGTACTACAGCCTGCTCGCCGAGCTGTCCGGCAGCGGACCCGACCGGGACGCGGCGGAGGGCTTCCTGCCCACGGGGATCGCGGAGCGGGTGCGCGGGCTGCGACTCGACGACGCGCGTCTGCGGGTCTCGCTGCGCGGGTACCAGTCCTTCGGCGCGCGCTTCGCGCTGGCCCAGAAGCGGGTGATCCTCGGGGACGAGATGGGGCTCGGCAAGACCGTGCAGGCCATCGCCGCGCTGGCCCATCTCGCGGCCGGCGGCGAGCGGCACTTCCTGGTGGTGTGCCCGGCGAGCGTCCTGATCAACTGGCGGCGCGAGGTCACCGCACGCTCCACGCTGCGGGCCGTGCCGGTGCACGGCCCCGAGCGGCAGGGGGCGTTCGACGAGTGGCGCGAGCGGGGCGGGGTCGCCCTGACCACCTTCGACGCGCTGTACACGCTGCCGGGAGGCCCGGAGTCCGGGGTGCGGCCGGGCATGGTGGTGGTGGACGAGGCCCACTTCGTGAAGAACCCCGAGACCCGGCGCTCCCGGGCCGTGAGCGGCTGGACGGGGCACAGCGAGCGGGTGCTGTTCCTGACCGGCACCCCGATGGAGAACCGGGTCGAGGAGTTCCGGAGCCTGGTGCGCCAGCTACGGCCCGAGCTGGCTCCGCTCGTGACCTCCACGCACGGGGTCGCGGGGTCGCACGCGTTCCGCAGGGCCGTCGCCCCCGCCTATCTGCGCCGCAACCAGGAGGACGTCCTGGGTGAACTCCCGGCGCTGGTACAGGCCGACGAGTGGGAGGAGTTCTCGGAGGCGGACCTCGACGCGTACCGCGAGGCGGTCGGCTCGGGGCAGTTCATGCGGATGCGCCGTGCCGCGTACGCCCGCCCCGAGACGTCGGCGAAGCTGAACAGGCTGCGCGAGCTCGTCGCGGAGGCCGAGGCCAACGGCCTCAAGGTCGTCGTGTTCTCGTACTTCCGTGAGGTGCTCGGCACCGTCCAGGAGGCCCTGGGCGACGGGGTGTTCGGCCCCGTCTCCGGCAGGGTTCCGGCCGCGCGCCGGCAGGAGCTGGTCGACTCCTTCGGCGCGGTGGACGGGCACGCGGTGCTGCTGAGCCAGATACAGGCCGGCGGCGTCGGCCTCAACATCCAGGCGGCGTCGGTGGTCATCCTGTGCGAGCCGCAGATCAAACCGACCATGGAGCATCAGGCGGTGGCGAGGGCGCACCGCATGGGGCAGATACGGACCGTGCAGGTCCACCGGCTCCTCGCGGTGGACAGTGTGGACCAGCGGATACTCGACATCCTGGCGCGCAAGGACCGGCTCTTCGACGCGTACGCGCGGCGCAGCGATGTCGCCGAGGCGACGCCCGAAGCCGTCGACGTGTCGGACGGCGCGCTCGCCCGGCGCATCGTCGAGGAGGAGCAGCAGCGGATGGCGGCCGGAGTGTGAGTCAGTGCTTGTGGGCCCCTGCCGCGTGGTGGGGCGGGTCGTAGTCCGGCACCGTGCCGTCCGCCTTGGCGACGAGCAGCAGACCGGCCATCCCCTGGTCGGAGTGGCTCTGGACGTGGCAGTGGTACATCCAGGCACCCGCGCCCACATGTTCGCCCGCGATGATCTGGAAGCCGAAGGAGTCGGCCGGTCCGCAGATCTTCGTGTCGACCACGCGACTGGGGTCGTCGGGGCCGGTGAGCAGCCCGGTCCTGTTGTCCGCCCAGCGGTGCCCGTGGATGTGGAACGTGTGGTAGTACTCACCGTGTGTGATCATCACGACCTCGACCCGGTCGCCCACGGTGGCCTCGAAGTCGGGGCTCTGGTCCGCCGGCTTGTTGTTGATGGTCATGTCGTTGAAGACGATCGTGATCGTGCTGTCCGGCAGGACATCTCCCTCGCGGCGTACGACGAGCGGCCCGTACAGGCCCTTGCTGATGCCGCCGGTGCCGTGGTCCGTGCCGACGACATGGTCGTGGTAGTGCCAGTAGCCGGCGCTGCCCGCCTGCCACGTTCCGTCCTTGCGGCGGCCGGGGGCGTGGGTGCGCCAGGTGTAGGTGCGGGTGCCGCCGGGTTCGACATGGCTGCGGTTCATCCGGGTGCCGTCGCTCGCGATGTCGTAGTCGACGCCGTGCACATGGAGGCTGGCGTCGACATCCGTGGTGTTCTCGAATTCGATGTGCAGCGTGTCACCCTCGGTGATCTCGATGAGCGGCCCGGGGATCGACGCCTTGCCCTTCTCCAGGCCGTATCCGAGCTGACCGTCCGCCAGCTTCTCGGCGTACAGCTTGAGATGGCGCACCGTCCCTCCGGCGGGGGCCGTCTTCGCCGGGTTCTCCGCGGATGTGGCCTGTACGGCGCCGAGCGACATCGATGTCACACCGGTCGCCGCCACCACTCCGCCACCCACCAGCATCCGGCGGTTGAAGGTCCTGCGGTCCATGTCGAACTCCCCACTGCGTGACGGAAACTGACGCGCTGACGCATTGACCCGTGGACGGCCCACACGGTAGCCGGGGCCCGTTGGTTTATCCACACTCAGGACAAAGTTCGTTCGATTGCTGCCATACCTATTGGCGAGCCACGAAAAGAGGTCTAGCTTCATGCGCTGTCGCAGTGACCACAGAGGTGCGATGACGAGAGAAGTGACCGGAGAAGTGACCCAGAGGGGTGGGTGACCACATGCAGCGCACACCACATCACAGGTCCAGATCGCGCCGCGGTATCGCGGCGGCCGTGGCGGCAGGCGCCCTGACCGCGTCCCTGCTCGGTGGCAACGCGGCCACCGCCAGCTCCCAGCCGGATCAGGAGCTCAAGGAACGGATGGCGACAACGTTGTCCCTGCCCACGCCGCCCGGCGGGGCCGACGTCAGGGTGCTGGTGTTCCACGCCACGGCGGGCGAGGAGTCGCCGACCGTGGACGCGGGCATCGCGGCCATCGAGAAGATCGGGCTGACCGGCCCGGAGTCCGGGCGCTTCGAGACCGTCGCCACCGACGACGCCGGGGTCTTCACCGACAAGAAGCTCGGCAGGTACAACGCGGTCGTCTTCCTGACCGGCGGCGGCGATGTGCTGGACCCGGAGCAGGAGGCGGGCCTGGAGGCGTACATGGAGGCCGGTGGCGGCTTCCTCGGCATCCATGACGCGGCGCGCACCGAGCCGTACTCCGACTGGTTCACCGGTCTGGTCGGCGCCCGCCCGGCAGCGGACAGCCCGACGGACGTCCAGCGTGCCACCGTGGAGATCGGCGACCGGCAGCACCCGGCGACGAAGAGCCTCCCACTGGAGTGGAAGCGCCCGGACACCTGGCTGAACTGGGAGAACAACCCGTCCGGCGATGTGCACACCGTGGCCCGTGTCCGCGAGCTGACCTACGACCCGGGCAAGAGCGCCAACGGCTGGGACCACCCGGTCTCCTGGTGCCGCGACTACGACGGCGGCCGCTCCTTCTACACCGCCATGGGCGGTACGGCGGCGAGCTTCGCCGAGACCGACTTCCGTGATCATCTGCGCGGCGCGCTCGACTGGACGAGCCGCATCTCGCAGGCCGACTGCAAGGCCACCATCGACTCCAACTACACGGCCGAACGGCTCACGCAGCCCAACCAGCCCGGGCAGAACGACCAGATCGGCGAGCCGCACGGTCTGGTGACGGCGAAGGACGGCCGGATCTTCTACATCGGGCGTGGCGGCACGGACAGCAGCGTGCCCGTGGTCACCGACTGGGACGACCCGGACGTCGGCAAGGGCGAGGGCGAGATACACGTCTACGACCCGAAGACGAAGGAGGTCACCCTCGCGGGCAAGCTGAGCGTCTTCGGCAACAAGGGCGGCGGCGACGAGCTGGTCAAGGTCGAGGAGGGCCTGCTCGGGATCCAACTGGACCCGGACTTCGCCACCAACGGCTGGGTGTATCTGCACTACACCCCGCACGCGAGGATCGACCGGGACAAGCAGATGGCGGTGCGCCAGGTCTCGCGCTTCACCCTCGACCAGGCCACGAACAAGCTGGACCTGGGCTCCGAGAAGGTGCTCCTGGAGTGGCCGGTCCAGATCCACAGCTGCTGCCACGCGGGCGGCGGTATGGCCTGGGACTCGAAGAACAACCTCTACATCGCGACCGGGGACAACAACTCCTCGCAGTTCAGCGACGGTTACTCCGGTAACAACCCGGAGCCGAACTACAAGGGCGTGTCCTTCTCCGATGCCCGCCGCACCGCGGGCAACACCAACAACCTCAACGGGAAGATCCTGCGGATCCACCCCGAGGACGACGGCACGTACACCCTGCCCGATGGCAACCTCTTCACCGGTGACGAGCCGGACGAGGGCGGCGGCAAGACCCGCGGCGAGATCTATGTGATGGGTGTGCGCAACCCGGCCCGTATCTCCGTCGACACCGCGACCGACACCCTGTACGCGGGCTGGGTCGGCCCCGACGCGGGCGAGCCCAGCACGACCTGGGGTCCCGCCAAGTACGACACGTTCGCGGCGATCACCAAGGCCGGCAACCACGGCTGGCCGTACTGCATGGGCAACAAGCAGCCCTACCGGGACCGCAATCTGCCCGATCCCACCAAGCCGCTGGACTGGTACGACTGCGACGCCCCGAAGAACGAGTCGCCGAACAACAACGGCCTGGTCAACCTGCCGCCGGTGACCGGCAACACCATCTGGTACTCGCCCCAGGGCGGCGGCGTCGACTACCCGCGCGACGAGAACGGCATCCCCAGCTACAAGGTCGAGGACCAGAAGGAGCTCCTGCCCTGGCTCAAGGGCGGCGGCCAGGCCACGATGAACGGCCCGGTCTACCGCTACGACGAGGCGAGCACCAGCGAGGCCAAGTGGCCCTCGTACTGGGACGGGAAGTGGTTCGTCGGTGACTTCTACGACGACGACCAGCCGCGTCACGCCGTGCTGACCGACCCGAAGACGGTCGGCAAGGGCGGCCTGCCGACGCACGCCGAGTCCCTGAAGAAGATCATCCCGGTCGGTGAGGGCGGTATCCGCAACCTCATGGACTGGAAGTTCGCCCCGGACGGCTCGCTCTACGTCCTGGACTACGGGCGCGGCTTCTTCACCTCCGACTCCGAGTCCGCGCTGTGGCGCGTGACGTACAAGGGCGGCGGTCCGACCCCGGCCGCCGCAGACCTGGCCAGGAAGGCGGCAGCGCAGTGAGACACCCTTCACTCCTCGCGCGACGGCGGTACGGGCCCGCCCGGTGGTGGCTCGCCCTGCTCGGTTCGTTCCTGATGGTCATCGGACTGTCCTCGACCGCCGCTTACGGTCGCGACGACGACCGGGCGGCAGCCGCCGACCAGGTCCTCACCTGGACGGCCGGCGACCCCATCGACCACTATCTGACCGCTCCCGAGACCGCGGTGGCCGGTCCCGCGACCCTCGTCTTCGAGAACAGCGTGGCCACGGGCAACACGACGAGCATGCCGCACACGCTGACGTTCAGCGTCTCGGACCCGGAGCACAACAGCGACGTCCAGGTGAACATCCTGGCCAACCCGAGTGACAGCGAGGGCGGCAAGCACAGCGTCGAGGTGACGCTCACGCCTGGCACCTACCTCTACCACTGCACGATCCCCGGGCACATCGCGATGCAGGGTGTCCTCACGGTGACCGAGGACGGCGGTGGCGACGACGACACCACCGCTCCCGAGACCTCGGCGACGGTGGACGGCGACCAGAACGCCGACGGCGCCTACATCGGCCAGGCCACCGTCGCCGTGGCGGCGACCGACGCGGACTCGGGTGTCGACACCGTCGAGTACGCGATCGGGGCGGACGGCGAATGGCAGCCGTACACGACGCCCGTCGTCGTGGACGAGGTGGGCACGCACACGGTCCGCTACCGCGCCACCGACAAGGCCGGGAACGCGGCGGAGGAGAAGTCGGTCGACTTCGAGGTGGCCGCGCCGCCGACGGACGACGAGACCCCGCCGGAGACCTCGGCGACCGTGTCGGGCGAGCAGGACGACGCGGGCGCCTACCTCGGCATGGCCACGGTCACCGTGACCGCGTCCGACACCGGGTCCGGCGTCAACACGATCGAGTACGCGATCGGGGCGGACGGCGACTGGCAGCCCTACACCGCACCCGTGATGGTGCACGAGGTGGGCGAGCACAGCGTCCGCTACCGCGCCACCGACAGGTCCGGCAACGTGGCCGAGGAGAAGTCCGCCGGCTTCACCGTCGTCGAACCGCCGTCGCAGGACCGGACCCCGCCGGAGACCTCCGTGGCGGTGGCGGGCGACAAGAACTCCGACGGCGCGTTCATCACGAGCGCCGAGGCCACCCTCACCGCGACCGACGAGGACTCGGGCGTGGACAAGGCCGAGTACTCCCTCGACGGCGGCCCGTATCTGGAGTACTCCTCCCCCGTCATCGTCGACCGCGTGGGCTATCACACGTTCACCCACCGGGCGACGGACAAGGCGGGCAACACATCGGAGGCGAAGCAGTCCTCGTTCACCATCGCGCAGAGCGGGGGTGTTCCCGCTCCCAACTGCCCCGAGTTCGACGAACGGCTGACCGTGATCGTCGGCACGGTCGACACCGGTGTTCCCAACCGGATCACCGGCAACCGCTGCACGGTCAACGAGCTGATCGAGGACGAGAAGGACTGGTCGTCACACGCCCTGTTCCTCAAGCACGTCGACACCGTCCTGGACAAGCTGCTCGCCGACGGGGTCGTCGACGACCGTGAGCACAGGACCATCTACAAGGCGGCCAAGGAGTCCGGCATCGGCAAGCCGGGCCAGGACGAGGGTTACCGCAAGCTCTTCGACGGAACCGCCGCGTCCCTCGCCAAGTGGGAGCAGGTCGGCGGCGGACAGTTCACGCTGAACGAGGAGGAGGGCTCGATCACCAGCTCCACCACGGTGGACGGCATGGGGATGCTGTGGTTCCCGTCCCGGCAGTACGGGGACTTCTCGCTGAAGCTCCAGTGGCGGGACGACGCCCCGGAAGGCGGCAACGCCAACGGTGGGGTCTTCGTCCGCTTCCCGAACGTCCACGACACTCCGGAGGAGTCCCGTCCGGAGTGGGCCGCGATCAAGTACGGCCATGAGATCCAGGCCTATGACGGGCCCGGCGGCGACATGTACAAGACGGGGTCCGTCTACGGGTTCGACCGGGTCGGCCTCGGCGGCGCCGGGGTCACGCCCAAGGGGACCTGGAACGACTACGAGATCCGGGTGGTGGACCAGCACTACTCGATCTACCGGAACGGCACCCTGCTCAACGAGTTCGACAACGACGGCGGCCAGCTCTTCGAGCCGCCCCGGGACGACGACCCGGGCACCGACGGCCGGCGGTACGCCTCCGGCTACATCGGGCTCCAGGTCCACAGCACCACCGACGTGATCTCGTACCGCGACGTCCGTATCCAGGAGTTGTAGGACGGATCACTCTCAGGCGGCCGCGGCCGCATGCTCCGGCGTGCGGTCGCGGCCTCCTGGGTGCCGGTGGCGCCACACCCAGAAGACCGTGCAGGAGACCAGTGACCAGCCCGCCAGCACGAGATACGGGAAGACGTACTGGTGCCCCTGGTAGTAGACCGCGGTGTGCTGGGCGTTGACCGACGCTCCCGGCGGCAGCCAGCGCCCGATGTGCCCGAGCGCCGAGGGCAGCAGCGGCCAGGACACCGCGCCGCCGGAGGACGGATTGCCGAGGAGCACCATCACGCCCCAGGTGGGAATCATCGCCCAGCGCCCCATGATGGTATTGAACATGGTGAAGACCATGCCCGACGTGAACATCGTGAAGGCCAGGATCAGCCAGGACTGGACGAACGGCAGGTCCACCGCGCCGAGCAGCCAGTCCACCACGGCCGCGATGGCGAATCCGCCGAGCAGCGCGTAGCCGAGGGTGAAGGCGATCCGCTCCAGCGGGTTCAGACTACGGGCGTTCACGCTGAGCTGGATCGAGCCGACGAACCCGATGATGACGGCGGCGAGCGAGATGTAGAACAGGGCGAGACCGCGCGGGTCGCCCTTCTGCTGAGGTTTGAGGTCCTTGACCGCGAGCGGGACATCGGCCTTCCGTGCGACCTCGGCACCGGTCTCACCGAGCAGCTGGGCGACGGTGGCGCCGGACGCGGCGGCGAGGTCCATGGCCACCCCGTCCCGTCCGCCAGGCCGCAGGATCGCGAAGACCTTCTGCGCCTCCAGCGCTTCGAGGGCATCGGCCCGGGTGGAGTAACGGTGGAGTTCGAGGGAGGCGTCCAGCGCCTTCTCCATCCCGCCCACGAACTTCTTGACGCCGGGCTCCTCGCTGTCGCCGGTGCCGCTGACCAGGGCGGCCGGGATGCGGTGCGGTGTCGGGTTGGCCAGCGCGTACGTGTACGAGCCGGCGAAGAGCCCGGCCGCCGCCGCGATGATGACCGTCAGCACCAGGGCGGGGAAGTACGGCGACCGCTTGAACTCCTGCCACCTCTCGCGGTGGGCCGGGGGCCTGCCGTGCTCGCCGTGCGCCGGGGGCTCGCTCCCCTCGACGGTGCTCATGCCCCGCCCCCGTCGTCGCTCCTGGCACGGCTGGGCTGCACCCGCTTCGGTTCGCCCGGCATCTTCGGGTACTCCGGCGGATAAGGCAGGTCGCCGAGCCTGTGCTCGTGCTCGTCGCGCCGCGCCAGTTCCAGCACCTGGTCGAGACGGAAGGCGTGGTCGTCCATGTCGGCGTGCAGGTCGCCCACATCGGCGTAGCGCGCGGGCATGGTGCGCAGGTCGAAGTCGCGGGGCTCGGCGTCGCTGATCTCCTCCCAGCGCAGGGGCGCGGAGACCGGGGCGTGCGGGAAGGGGCGTACGGAGTAGGCGGAGGCGATGGTGCGGTCGCGTGCCGTCTGGTTGTAGTCGACGAAGATCCGCTCACCGCGCTCCTCCTTCCACCAGGCGGTGGTCACACGGTCCGGCATCCTGCGCTCCAGTTCCCGCCCCACCGCGATGGCGGAGCGTCTGACCTGGGTGAAGGTCCACTCCGGTACGAGGGGGACGAAGACATGGATGCCGCGTCCGCCGGAGGTCTTGGGCCAGCCTCGCAGGCCGTGGTCGTCCAGGACCGCGCGCAGTTCACGTGCCGCCCGGACCGCGTCGGCGTAGTCGGTGCCGGGTTGCGGGTCGAGGTCGATGCGCAGCTCGTCGGGGTGTTCGGTGTCCGCCCTGCGCACGGGCCAGGGGTGGAAGGTCAGGGTGCCGAGGTTGACCGCCCAGAGGACGGCCCCGAGTTCGGTGGGGCACATCTCGTCGGCGTGCCGGCCGCTGGGGAACTCGATCCGGGCGGTGGGGGTCCAGTCGGGGAGGTTCTTCGGTGCCCGCTTCTGGTAGAAGAAGTCGCCATCGACCCCGTCGACGAAGCGCTGGAGGGTGGTCGGCCGCTCGCGCAGCACACGGAGGATGCCGGGGCCCACGGCCTGGAAGTAGGCTGCCACGTCCTTCTTGGTGTAGCCCTTCTCGGGGAAGTACACCTTGTCCGGGTTCGACAGCCGTACGGTCCGTCCGTCCACGTCCAGCTCCACCGCTGCTCCTGCTCCCATGTCAGCCACCGTAGGCCGGGCCCACTTATGCCGCATATCGGAAGACGTGCCTGGTGCGGTGGTCAAGAATCGGGGCCATGGACCTGCCGGTGATGCCTCCTGTGAAACCGATGCTCGCCAAGTCCGTGTCCGCGATTCCACCCGGTATGCAGTACGAGGCGAAGTGGGACGGCTTCCGGGCGATCGTGCACCGGGACGGTGAGGAGGTGGTGATCGGCAGCCGGACGGGCAAGCCCCTCACCCGCTACTTCCCCGAGGTGGTCACCGCCGTACGGGAGAATCTGCCGGAGCGGTGTGTGATCGACGGCGAGATCGTCCTGCCGTACGAGGGGCGGCTGGACTTCGACCGGCTGAGCGAGCGCATCCATCCGGCCGATTCCCGGGTGCGGATGCTGGCCGAGCAGATCCCGGCGAGCTTCGTCGCCTTCGACATCCTCGCCCTGGACGACACGTCCCTGCTCACCGCCACGCAGACCGAACGGCGGGCCGTCCTCAAGGACGCGCTGGCGGGTGCCTCGGCACCCGTCCATCTCGCACCGTCCACGACGGACCCGGACCTGGCGCGGGACTGGTTCGAGCGGTACGAGGGCGCCGGCCTGGACGGGGTGGTCGCCAAGCCGCTCGATCTGCCGTACCGGCCGGACGCGCGGGTCATGTACAAGATCAAGCACGAGCGGACCGCCGACTGTGTGGTGGCGGGCTACCGCTTCCACAAGAGCGGCCCGGTGGTCGGATCGCTGCTGCTCGGTCTGTACGACGCCGGGGGCTCCCTCCAGCACGTGGGTGTGTGCGCCGCCTTCACGATGAAGCGGCGCGCGGAACTCCTGGAGGAGCTGGACCCGCTGCGCGTGGACCCGGCCGAGCACCCGTGGGCGGCCTGGGCCGAGGCGACGGCGCACGAGGGGGCACGCCTGCCGGGGGCGCCGAGCCGCTGGTCGGGCAGGAAGGACCTGTCCTGGGTGGCGCTGGCGCCGGAGCGCGTCTGCGAGGTGGCGTACGACCACATGGAGGGTGACCGCTTCCGGCACACCACCCAGTTCCGGCGGTGGCGGCCCGACCGCACCCCGGCGAGCTGCACCTACGCACAGCTGGAGGAAGTGGTGCGGTACGACCTCTCCGAGGTGCTGGACGGCCGTTGACCCGTCAGGCGGACCCGGTGGGGTCAGGGGTGGCGCATGGTTCGTCGGACGGTGCGTCCGTGGGTCCGGTCTCCTCCGACGGCGTCGGGCAGGCGGGGTCGGTGGTGGGGTCCGGGTCGGGCGTCGTGCTGGGGTCCGAGGTGGTGGGATCGGGGTCCGGGGTCGTGGTGGGGTCAGGGGCGTCCGTCGGGTCGGCCGAACCGCTGTCGGTGGGGTCGGGGACCGGGTCCGTGGGCCCCGGTGATCCGCCCGGACCGCCGGAGTCCGTGGGGGTGGGGCCTGGCGAGGTGGAGGGCGGAGGGGTGCGGGTGGGCTGCGGGCCCACGACGATGCCGCCGCCCTCGCTCGGGCTGCCGGGGCCGCCGACCGGGGCCTTCGGGGCGTGGGTGCCTCCCGCTCCGGGGCTCTTCGGGATCACGCCCTTGCCGTCGGTGACGGGGTGGACCCCCTTGCGGTAGAAGTCCAGCCAGGAACGGACTGTACGCAGGTAGGTGTCCGAGTGGTTGTAGCTGAGCACCGCACGGTCCAGATCCGCCTTCACGGACAGGTCGCGCGGCCCGGCGCAGAGGTAGTGGCCCGCCGAGAGGGCCGCGTCCATGACGTTGCCGGGGTCGGCCCGTCCGTCGCCGTTGCCGTCCTTGCCCCAGTGCGCCCAGGTGGACGGGATGAACTGCATCGGCCCGACGGCCCGGTCGTACCGGGTGTCGCCGTCGAGGGCCCCGCCATCGGTGTCCGGAATGTTGGCGAAGCCCGCTCCGTCGAGTACGGGGCCCAGGATCGGGGTGAGCGTGGTGCCGGCGGCGTCCACCTGTCCGCCTCGCGCATGGCCTGACTCCACCTTGCCGATCGCCGCGAGCAGTTGCCAGGGCAGATGACAGCCGGGGTCGCCGCGGCCGAGCATGCGCTCCGCGTTGCGATAGGCGGCCAGGACGGTGGCGGGGATGCCTGCCTCGGTCCAGGCCTGTACGGCGGCGGGGGCGGGCCGCTTCTTCCCGGTGCTCTCAGGGGGCTCGGGGGATACCAGGGGCGGCAGTTCGGTGTGGTAGCTGTCGTCGTTGGGCACCTCGGTCCAGACCACGTCGTCCGATGCCACGCTCTTCACGCTGTCGCCACCGTCCCCGCCGGTGAGCCCCGGGGCCTGGGACGCGGTGAGCGCCGCCATGGCGGCGACCGCGGTGACGGTGCCGGTGAGTCCGCGGCGCATGGTCCCGTCGAGCCTCATGTGTCCTGCCTCTCCTGGGTCAACGCGTGAACGTGTCGATGGCCGCGATCCGCCAGGTGTCGCCCCGGCGTACGGCGTCCACGGCGAACATGGCCGCCGCGTACGTCGTCTCCTCCTTCTTGCCGGTGCGGGTGTTGCTCTGGTCGGCGAAGACGAGCAGCCGGGCGCGGTCGCCGTCGAGCAGCTCGACTCCGCTGTGGGTGACGGTCGTGGTGAGGACGAGCTTCTGCTCGGGCGCCTGTGCGCGGACCTCGGCGAGCATGTCCTTGTGCTGCTGGACCGCCTTGCCGGTCAGATGTTTCTTCGCCGCCCGGTCGGACTTCGCGGGCGAGGCGTAGTCGTAGGAGAAGACCGCGCCGACGGCCTCGGTGATCTGTCCCTTGACCTCACTGGTGCTGCCGATGTCGGTGAGGGCCGTGTTCTGCCGGCTCGGCTCGTCGCGCAGGGTGCCGGCCGAGGTGAACGCCCAGACGGCGAAGGCCCCGAGAAGCAGTGTCGCGGCGCACAGGACGGCGGGCAGCCGGACGCGCGGGCGGTGCGGGCGTCCGCGCGGGGGCCCGTCACCTGGACCGGCCTCATCCGCGAGCTCCGTCTCCGGCGCAGTCGCAGTCTCCGGCTCCGTCTCCGGTTCCGTGGGTGCGCCGTGTGCTCCGGCTGCCCCGGGAGCCGGCTGCGGTGCCGTGGTCGTACGCGGCGGCGCGGTCGTCGCGGCGACGGTGGCGAGCCTGCGGCGGCGGTTGACCAGATGGCGGGTCGTCGACATGTCGGTGGTCCTCTCGAAGGCGGTCGGTCGGGATCAGCCGGCGGTGTTGCCGACGGGCGCCTGGCCGAGCGCGCTGAGCTTCCATCCGCCGGGGGTGCGGGTGAGCTGCCCCAGCATCCGGCTTTCCTTGACCGCGGGTTCGCCCTCGGGAGCGGTCACGGTGACGCGCAGCGCCACCATCACGCCGGCCTTCCCCTGCCGCTCGTCCAGCTCCGTCACGGCTCCGGACAGCACCTTGGCGGTGCTGACCGTCCCGGCCGACTCGATCTGCTTGGCGAACGCGTCCCGCCCGTCGACGAGTTGCTGGTGCAGATCACCGGTGGTCGACTCCTCCCAGCTGTCGAGCCCTTCGTCGAGCTCGGCGTGGTCGAGCGTGTTCATGTTCTGCACGGCCTGCTCCCCCGCCGCCAGTGCGTCGTCGCGGGCCTGTGCGTACGCCGCCGAGTCGTCGTGCCCGGCGTCGTAGTGGGACCACCCTCCCCAGCCGGCGGCGACGGCGGCCACGACCGTCAGCGCGACCGCTGCCACCCGCAGCGGTTCGGTTGTCATGGGTACCCGTGCCATCGGTGCTCTCCCCTACCTGGAGGTGATGTCGACGATCCGCCAGTGCCCGCCCCGCAGTTCGGCGGTCACGGACAGCTGTGCGGCCGCCGTGGTGGCGGCCTTCCCCTCGCGCTCGTAGACCTGGTCGAGGAAGACGAGGAGGTGGGCGCTGCTGCCGGTGAGCCGCGTGACTCCGGTGCGGACGGCCTGGCTGGTGAGTGTCAGCTTCTGGTCGGCGGCCTGCTTCTCGACCTGGCCGAACAGGGCCGCGTACTGCTGGAGCGCCCGGCCCGCGAGGAGTTGCTTCGCCGACTCCTTGGTGGCGCCGGTGGCTTGCGGGCTGTACGAGAAGACCTTGCCCAGGGCGCTGCTCACTTCGCCCGCGACCTGGCTGGTCGCGGCGGAGTCGGCGAGGGCGCGGTCGGACGTGGCGGGGGTGTCCCGCAGCTGCCGCCCCTGGACGAACAGGGTGCAGCCCACACCCAGCAGGACGACGGTCAGCAGCACCGCGACGGGGCGGGTCCACCTCCGGCGGGCGGGGGGCAGATCGGGCTCGGGGTCCGCCACGGGACCGGGGTCGTCCGGCGCGACGGTCGCTGTTCCCGTGCTCTGCTTCATGAGGCACCCCCGACCGGCAGCGCGTCGAGCGCCTTGATCTTCCAGCCGTCCCCGGTGCGGGCGAGCGTCGCCTCGAAGCGTTTGCGCTCCGTGCCCGCCTTGCCGGTGCGCGGGGTGACCTCGACGTCGACGGTGGCGATGAGCGCCGCCGTACCGGCCCGGTCGTCGAGCGCGGTGAGCGCGGCGTCGGTGACCTTGCCGCGTACGGTGGCGCCGGACTCGGTGAGCTCGCGTGCGTCCTTCGTGCGGGTGCTCTCCAGCCGGTCGTGCAGCGGTCCGGCCGAGGCGGTGAGCCAGGCGTTGAGCCCGTCCTTCACCCTGGCCGTGCTCGTGCCGTCCATGCTGGTCAGCCGGGTGAGGTGCTGCTTTCCCTCGGTGAGCGCGGCGTCGCGGCTCTTCGCGTACGCCAGGCTGTCGTCGCCCCTGGCCTGGGTGTACGACCAGGTGCCGAGCGCGCAGACCAGCACAGCGACGAGCAGTGCGGCCCGGCCTGTCCAGGTCCTCGTACGGTCGCTCATGAGCCGCTCCCCAGGCCGAGCAGTCCCGCCATGCCGTCGCCCCGCGGCGTGGCGGTGGCTCCGGTGGCGCTGCGTGACGTGTCGGGGAGGAGGCCGGAGCCGGGCTCGAACGGTTCGGGTACGGGGCCGCCCTTGGGGGCGTTCGCGCTGCCGCGGACGTTGATGCCGGTGCCGGGCGAGGACGCGCAGCGCGCCTTGGTGTTGGTGGCGGGCGCGGTCGAGACGTCGGTGCCGGGGCGGTAGGTGGTGTCGCCGTATCCGGCGGTGCAGGGCAGAGGTTCGAAGAAGGTGACCGACATGCCGAACCTGGCGCCGTCCGCGTCGACTGCGCTCGCGCCGGCCGCCGCGACCGCGGGGAGTTTCACGAGGAGTTCCTCCAGTCCGCGCTGGCGGGTGACAGCGACCTCCGAGGTGGTGAGGAGGTTGGCGACGACCACGCCGAAGGCGGGGTCGAGGTCGCGCAGCAGTCCGCTGATCTGTTCGGTGGCGTCGGGCGCCGCGGCGATGAGGCGGCGCAGATCGGCGTCGGATCCCTTGAGTTCGGCGGCGAGTTCGGCGGCGCCGGATGCGAAGCCCTTGAGCGCTTCGCCCTGTTCGTTCTGGGTCCGCAGCACGGTCTCTCCGTCGGTGATCAGCTTCCTGGTGGTCGGCAGTGCCTCGTCGGCGGCCTCGACGAACTCGCTTCCGGTGTCCAGCAGGACCTGGAGGTCGTCGCCGCGTCCGCTGAAGGCGGTGCCGAATTCGTCGACGACCGTGCGCAGGGATTCCGTGTCGACGGACGCCGTCAGGTCGTTGACGCTGGTGAGGACGTCGGTGACGGGTGCGGGGATCGTGGTGTCGGCCTGGCCGATGACCGAGCCGTTCGCCAGGTAGGGGCCGTCGGTGCGGGTGGGCCGCAGGTCGATGTACTGCTCGCCGACCGCGGAGAGGCCGGCGACGACGGCGTGGAGGTCGTCGGGGATGAGGGGGGCGTCCTTCTCTATGCGCAGTTCGGCCTCGACCCCGTCGTCGGTGAGTTCGATCGAACCGACCCTGCCGACGGACACACCTCGGTAGCTGACGTCGGAATGGGTGAACAGACCGCCCGTCTGTGGGAGTCGCACCGTGACGGTGTAGTAGTCGCGCAGCCCGACGTAGTGCCCGAGGTCGGCGTAGCGCACCCCGAGGAAGCCGAGGACGAGTACGGCGACGACGAGGAAGGCGATGTTCTTGAGCCGGATGGCAGTAGTGATCATCAGCGGGTGCCCTCCGTCGTGGTGACCGAGGGCAGCGGCAGGGGCAGCGCCGCCCCCGTCTCCTGGCCGCCTGACGTCGTGGGCGGGGTGAGTGCGGGGATGAGCTGGGTACCGGGCTGGGCCGTCACGTCCAGATAGACGTTGAGGTAGTCGCCCTTCACCCCGCGGAGCACCTCGTCGGTGAACGGGTAGGTGAAGAGCACCTGGAGGGAGTCGGGCAGGTCGTCGCCGGAGTCGGCGAGCGCGGTGAGCGTGGGTGCGATGGCCTTGAGGTCGGCGACCATGTCGGCCTTGCTCCTGTCGATCGTGTCGACGGCGACCGTGGAGAGCGTGTCGAGCGAGCGGAGCATGGTCAGGAGCGAGCCGCGCTGCTTCTCCAGGACCTTCAGGCCCGGGGTGAGCCCGGTGAGGACCGTACCGACGTCCTGTTTACGGGTGGCGAGCGTGGCGGAGAGCCGGTTGACGCCGTCGAGGGCCTGGGTGATGTCCTCCTTGTGGTCGTCCAGGTCGGTGACCAGTGTGTTCACCCGCTTCAGCATCGAGCGGATCTGCGGTTCCTGGCCGGCGAGTGCCTTGTTGAGCTCGGTGGTGATGGTCTTGAGCTGGCTGACCCCGCCCCCGTTGAGGAGCAGCGACAGGGCACCGAAGACCTCTTCGACCTCCGGGTTGCGGTTGGTGCGGGCGAGCGGGATCCGGTCGCCGTCCGCGAGTGCGCCCCGGGCCGTGCCGGCGCTCGGGGGCGAGAGCTGGACGAACTTCTCGCCGAGGAGGCTGGACTGTTCGAGGTGGGCGTAGGCGTTGGCGGGCAGGCCGACCTTCCCGTTGACCCGCATCGTGACCTTGGCGGTCCAGCTGCCCGGGGTGAGGGAGATCTTGGTGACGCGGCCCACGGCCACGTCGTTGACCTTGACGGACGACTGAGGGGCGAGGCTGAGGACGTCGCCGAACTCGGCGGTGATCTCGTACGGGTGGTCCCCGAGGTCGGCCCCGCCGGGCAGGGGCACCTGGTCGAGGCCCTCGAACGACGGCAGGCCGGTGGTCGTGATCAGGAGCACGAGGCCGACGCAGGCGGCGGTCAGGGCGCCGAGGCCCGTGAGCGCGCGGGTGCCGGGTCTGCGCAGGGCGGGGCTCATGGGGTCGCCTCCTTCTTCGTGTCCGGCGCGGCCTTCTTCTTCGTCGCTGTCTTCTCCGGCGTGCCGTAGACGGTGCCGACGGCGGGCAGCGGCAGTGCGGGCAGTGCCTTCCGGCGGGCGGTGTCCACCGGGGCGAGACCCCGCAGTCCGCCCGTGGCGGTCCCCGACGCGGTGAGGGGGCCGCCCATCGACAGTTCGTTGAGATCGGTGCGGCCGTTGAGGGTGCGGTTCGCCGGGTCGTAGGCGTTGAGGACGTTGCCCGCGGCGAGAGGCAGCGTGTCGAGGGATTCGGCGAGCGAGGCGCGCTGGTCGACCAGGGTCTGGGTGAGCGGAACCAGCAGGTCCACGTTCTCCTTCAGGGCGCCTCGGTTCTTCTGGATGAAGCCCTTGACCTGGCCGAGCGCCTTGCCCAGTTCCTTCAGGGCGGCGCTGAGGTTCTTCTTGTCGTCGGCGAGGAAACCGGTGACGGTGTTCAGCTGCTGCTCGGCCGCCCGCACATTGCCGTCGTTGTCCTTCAGCATCGTGGTGAAGGTCTGCAGGTAGGACAGCGTGTCGAAGAGGTTCCCGCTGCTCTTGTCGAGTGTCTTGGTCGCCTTGCCGAACTGTTCGACGGAGTCCCCGATGGCCTTCCCGTTGCCGTCGAGGTTCTTCGCCCCGGTGTCGAGGAGTCTCGCGAGCGCCCCGTCCGCGTTGGCTCCGTCCGGGCCGAGCGCCGTGGAGAGCTCGGTGATCGACTCGTACAGCTGGTCGACCTCGACGGGAGTGGCGTTGTTCTCGGCCGGCAGTACGGCGCCGTCCCCCAGCCGCGCTCCCCCGCTGTAGGCCGGCGCGAGCTGTACGTACCGGTCGGCCACGAGGCTGGGGGCCACGACGACGGCGTGCGCCGCCTTGGGGACCTCTACGCCCTCGTCGAGCCGCAGGGTGACCTCGACCTCCTTGCCGCGCGGTTCGACGGACTCGACGGTGCCGGCCTTCACCCCGAGGATCCGCAGGTCCGATCCGGCGTACACGCCGGTGGCCTGGTCGAAGTAGGCGGTGACAGTGGTCTTCCCTCGGTCGTCGGTCGCCATCACACCCGAGGTCGCGGCGACCGCCACGACGGCGAGCCCGGCGCCGATGCCCACGACGCGTGTGCGTCTCATGTCAGCGCCCTCCCTGCTTCGGTGGCATGCAGTCGCCCGTGGGGGGCGTGTCCGCGGGCAGGTAGTTCTTCGGGACGACTCCGCAGACGTAGTTGTCGAACCAGCGGCCGTTGCCCAGGGTGTTGCCGACGAGACGGTTGTAGGAGCCGGCCAGGGAGAGCACCTTGTCCAGGCTCTTGCGGTTCTTCACCAGGACGGTGGTGACCCGCCCGAGCGACTTCAGGGTGGGCCCCAGCTGCTTGTTGTTGTCCTTGACGAGCCCGGTGAGCTGGGTTCCCAGGTCCCGGGTCCCGGTGAGCAGCAGATGGATGGAGTCCCGGCGCGCCTGGATCTCGCCGAGGAGCAGATCGCCGTCCTCCAGGAGGGTCTCGAAGCTGCTCTTCTTGCTCGCGAGTGTCTTGGTGAGCTGTTTGCTGCCCTTGAGGAGGGTGGCGAGCTGGGCGTCGCGCCCCGACACCGTCTTCGACAGGGCGGACAGCCCCTCGGCGGCGCTGCGCACATCGGCCGGTGAGTCCTTGAAGGTGTCGGAGATCGTCTCGAAGCTCTCGGCGAGCTGGGCGGTGTCGATCTCCTCGATCGTCTCTCCGAGCCCGTTGAACGCCTGGGTGACGTCGTACGGGGAGGTGGTGCGGCTCGCGGTGATGCGGGAGCCGGGGTCCTGGGCGGCGTTGCCCAGCGGATCGACGGCGAGGTACTTCTCGCCCAGGAGCGTCTTGATGGCGATGCCGACGGTGGAGGAGTCGCCGATCCAGGCGTCCTTGACCTTGAAGTCCACCTTCACCTTGGCGCCGTCGAGCGAGACGCCGGTGACCTCGCCGACCTTCACTCCGGCGATCCGCACCTCGTCGCCCTCGTCGAGGCCGGCTGATTCGCTGAAGTCGGCGCTGTAGGTGGTGCCCGCGCCGATGAAGGGCAGTGCGTCGGCGCGGTAGGCGGCCAGACCGACGAGGGCCAGGACGAGCAGTCCGACGATGCCGACGGCGACCGGGTTGCGTTCCCGTACGGGCTTGATCCTCATGCCTGGCACCTCGGTCCGCCGATCGTGACGCCGGTGGGCGGTGCGCTTCCGTCCTCGGTCGTCACACCGCTGACCTTCGCCTCGCAGAGATAGAGGTTGAGCCATGACCCGTACGAGGTGAGCCGGGTGATCGCCTCCATCTTGGCCGGGGTCTTCTCCAGGAAGCTCTCGATCTGGGGAGCGTTCCTGTCCAGCTGCCCGCTGAGACGCCCGAGTGCGGCGATGTCGTCCTTGAGCGGCTTGCGGCCGTCCTCGACGAGGTCGGCGGTGACGGTGGTGAGCGCGCCCATCGCCGTGACGGCCTCGCCGAGCGGCTTTCGGTCGCCGGAGAAGCCCGTGACGAGCTTCTGCAGGGTGACGACGAGGTCGTTGAAGCCCGCCTCCCGGTCGTTGACGGTCTTCAGGACCGTGTTGAGGTTCTTGATCACCTCGCCGATCACCTTGTCCTTGGCAGCGATGGTGCCGGTCAGCGATCCGACGTGGGAGAGGATGCTGTCGACGGTGCCGCCCTCGCCCTGCAGTACCTGGACGATCGATCCGGCGAGCTGGTTGACGTCGGGGGGCGACAGTCCTTCGAAGAGCGGCTGGAAACCGTTGAAGAGCTGGGTGAGGTCGAGGGCGGGTGTGGTGCGGGAGAGCGGGATGGTCGATCCCTGCCCGAAGCTCTCACCGACGGGTCCTGCTCCCTGGTCGAGGTCGATGTAGCGCTGGCCGACCATGTTGAGGTATTTGATCGACGCGGTCACCGAGGCCGGCAGCTTGCGGCCCTTGCGGACGGCGAAGCCGACCTCGGCGAGCCGCTTGTCGGCGACCTCGATGGATTCGACCTGGCCGACCTTGACGCCGGCGATCCGGACACTGTCGCCGACGACGAGCCCGGTCGCGTCGGTGAACCTCGCCTTGTACGGCGTGGTGTCGCCCACGCCCCTGTCGGCGATGGACAGACCGAGGACGGTGGTGGCCAGGGCCGTGACCACGACGAAGACGATCGACTTGACCAGGGGGCCCGCGAGGGAGCGACGCTTCACTTGAGCTTCACCTCCGCGCCGCGGAAGGCCGGACCGATGAGCACGCTGCTCCAGTCGGGCAGGGTCTCCGGCCGCACCTTCAGGGAGGAGGCGACCAGCTCGTTGACGAGCCGGCTCTCCTCGGGGGAGTTGGGCATGCCGAGGGCGGTGTCGGTGTCCCCTGCCTCGTCGGTGCGAGAAACGCCGTCCTTGCCCTGGGCGCCGTCCTTGCCGGAAGCGGTCCGGGTGCCGGCGGTCGGTACCGGGGTCCCGGTGTACGGCACCGAGTAGCAGTGCGGACCGCCGGTCGCGTCGTACACCGGGGTGTCCTTGCCCGCCACGTACTTCCCCCTGGACTCCACGGGCCTGAGCGTGACGTGGAGGCCGGGTTGACCGGTGCCCTTGCCGAGCGCCTTGTCCATGGCCGGCACGAAGCCCGCCATGGTGCGCAGGGTGCAGGGGAAGGAGTCCGAGTACTTCGCGAGGAGTTCCAGGGTCGGCCTGCCCGAGGCGGAGAGCCGGATGAGGTTGTCCTTGTTCTTGCGCAGGAAGGACGTGATGTCCTGGGCCGACGCGGTGGTGGAGCCGTACAGGTCGGCGAGTTCCGCCTGCTGTTCGGCGATGGTGCCGCTGGTGGTGGTGAAGTCGGTGAGCGCGTCCAGGACCTCGGGGGCGGCGTCCGCGTAGAGCGAGCTGACCTTGACGAGTTCCTTGATGTCCGCGTTGAGTGTGGGGAGTTGCGGGTTGAACTCCTTGAGGTGGGCGTCGAGGGTGACCAGCGTGTCGCCGAGCTTGTCACCGCGTCCTTCGAGCGCCTGGGACACCGCGTTGAGGGTGGCGGCCAGCTTCTCGGGCTTGACGGCGGTCAGCATCGGCAGGACGTTGTCGAGGACCTCCTCCAGCTCGATGGCGTTGCTCGAACGGTCCTGCGGGATCTCCGCACCGGCCTCAAGTGTCTGCGCCGAGGGGACCGACGGCGGCACGAGGGCCACGAACCGCTCGCCGAAGAGGGTGGTGGGCAGCATCTGGGCGGTGACGTCGGCGGGGACCCGTCCGAGCCGGTCGGGCTCGATGGCGAGGGTCAGGCGTGCCCCGTCCCCCTCCGACTCGATGTCGCGCACCTCTCCGATCACGACTCCGCGCAGCTTGACCTCGGCGTTGTCGTGCATCTCGTTGCCGACGCTCGTGGTGCGTACGGTCACGGTGGCGTCGTGCGTGAAGTCCTTCCGGTACACGGACACCGACAGCCATATGAGCAGGGCGGGCACGAGCACGAAGGCCACGCCGGCGAGTCTGCGGCGCACCGTCTGCGCCGTGGAGGAGTGCATCAGCCGGCCACCTTCACCGTTGTCGTCGCGCCCCAGATGGCGAGCGAGAGGAAGAAGTCGGTGACGCTGATCAGCACGATGGCGTTGCGCACCGACCGGCCCACGGCCACGCCGACGCCGGCCGGACCGCCGGTGGCGTGGAAGCCGTAGTAGCAGTGGGCGAGGATCACCAGCACGCTGAAGATCAGCACCTTGAGCACCGACAGGAGCACGTCCTCCGGAGCGAGGAAGAGATTGAAGTAGTGGTCGTAGGTGCCCGCCGACTGCCCGTTGAACAGGACGGTGATGTAGCGGGACGCCAGGTAGGAGGAGAGCAGGCCGATCGCGTACAGCGGGATGATGGCGACGACACCGGCGATGATCCGGGTGGTGACGAGGTAGGGCATGGAGCGCACGCCCATCGCTTCGAGTGCGTCGACCTCCTCGTTGATCCGCATCGCGCCGAGCTGGGCGGTGAAGCCGGCGCCGACGGTCGCGGAGAGCGCGAGCCCTGCGACGAGCGGGGCGATCTCCCGGGTGTTGAAGTAGGCGGAGATGAAGCCGGTGAAGGCGGAGGTGCCTATCTGGTCGAGGGCGGCGTACCCCTGGAGTCCGACGACCGAGCCGGTGGCCAGCGTCATCGCGATCATCACGCCGATGGTTCCGCCGATGACACCGAGGCCGCCGCTGCCGAAGGCGACCTCGGCGAGCAGCCGCTGCACCTCCTTGAGGTAGCGGCGCAGAGTCCGGGGGATCCAGATCAGCGCCCGTACGTAGAAGGTGAGTTGCTCCCCCGAGCGGTCGAGCCAGCCGAGCATCGACATCGGTCAGCCCCCCTTCGGGGGGACGATCTGGAGGTAGATCGCGGTGAGGATCATGTTCACCGCGAACAGGAGCATGAAGGTGATGACGACGGACTGGTTGACGGCGTCGCCCACTCCCTTGGGTCCGCCACGGGGGTTCAGTCCCCGGTAGGCGGCGACGATGCCCGCGATGAAGCCGAAGATCAGCGCCTTGAGTTCGCCGATGTAGAGGTCGGGCAGCTGGGCGAGGGCGGAGAAGCTGGCGAGGTAGGCGCCCGGCGTGCCGTCCTGCATGATCACGTTGAAGAAGTAGCCGCCGAGCGTGCCGACCACGGACACCAGGCCGTTGAGCAGGACGGCGACGAACATGGTGGCCAGCACACGAGGGACGACGAGGCGCTGGACGGGTGAGATGCCCATGACCTCCATGGCGTCGAGTTCCTCGCGGATCTTGCGCGAGCCGAGGTCGGCGCAGATGGCGGATCCCGCCGCCCCGGCGATGAGCAGCGCCACGATGAGCGGGCTGGCCTGCTGGATCACCGCGAGGACGCTGGCGCCGCCCGTGAAGGACTGGGCACCGAGCTGCTCGGTGAGGGAGCCCACCTGGAGGGCGATGACCGCGCCGAACGGGATGGACACGAGTGCGGCCGGCAGGATCGTGACACTGGCGACGAACCAGAACTGTTCGATGAACTCCCGCACCTGGAAGGGGCGTCGGAAGACGGCACGGGCGACGGCCAGAGCGAGGGCGAAGAGCTGCCCGGTCTGCCGCAGCGGGGCGAGCAGCCGCGAGGGCGGTCTCTTTCTTCGCGTCTTCTCCCCCGGCTCCCCGGTGGCCTCGCCGGGTGGCCGTACGGGCGGCGGCGCCGTCATCGGCGCCCACCGTCCAAGGTCGGCGTGTAGCTGTTCACGATGGCCGTACGGGCGGCCTCCGGCAGCCCGCCCATCATGGAGACGACCCGCTCCCTGCGGCGCAGGGCGGCCTGCCGTGCGGGCATTCCGGACGAGGGCTCCAGCTGCGCCGGCAAGGTGGTCGGGACGGTGTACACGTAGTCGGCACCGTTGGTCTGCTCGGCCGCGAGCGTCGCCGCGTCCTTCTCCTCCGACATCCCGATGGGGCCCTCCTTCCGGCCGGAGAGGAACTGGGCGATGACGGGTGTGTCACTGGTGAGCAGCACCTCGCGCGGTCCGAAGGTGACGAGGTTGCGGCAGAAGAGCATGCCCATGTTGTCGGGGACGGTGGCCGCGATGTCGAGGTTGTGGGTGACGATGAGCATGGTCGCGTCGCTCTGTGCGTTGAGATCGATGAGCAGCTGCGAGATGAAGGCGGTGCGCACCGGGTCGAGTCCGGAGTCCGGCTCGTCGATGAGGATGATCTGCGGATCCAGGACGAGAGCACGGGCGAGACCGGCGCGCTTGCGCATACCGCCGGATATCTCGCCCGGCAGCTTCTCCTCCGCGCCGAGCAGACCCACGATGTCGATCCGCTCCATGACGATGCGCCGGATCTCGGATTCCTTCTTGCGCGTGTGTTCACGCAAGGGGAAGGCGATGTTGTCGAAGAGCGACATCGACCCGAAGAGCGCACCGTCCTGGAACATGAGGCCGAAGAGCTTCCGGGTCTCCATGATCTCCCGCTCGGGGCTGTTGACCATGTCGACACCGTTGATGAGGACGCGGCCTTCTTCCGGTTTCAGTAATCCGATGATGGATTTCAGGAAAACGGTCTTTCCGGTGCCTGAAGGGCCGAGCATCACGCTCACCTCACCGGCCGGAAGTGTGAGGCTGACGTCCTGCCAGATGTTCTGCCTGCCGAAGGATTTCGTCAGGCCCTCGACGACTACTTCGATTCCCATCGGCCCTCCTTCGAAGTGGTGGTGAACGGCACACGTGCACCAGGAGGCGCACGTTATGTCCGCAGAAACCGCCTGGACAAGCCGTTGAGCAGCGGGAATCGCAGGACATCGATCTCTGGATGGATCACTTGTCACCGAATGACAAACCCGTTCCCTGGCCTTGTCGGATTCTGCGCAATCTTCAGGGTGCGAAAGCCGGGACAGCCCTTGGAAGGTCCGGCGATCGGGGGCTCAGTTCGCCGCGGAGTGCCAGTACTCGGAGAGCACCTTGCCGGCGTTCGGGAGGACAAGACCGGGCGCGGTGAGGCCGCCGCTGTACGTCGAGGCGTTGTTCAGCACCAGGTTGTTGTTCCCCGCGGCTGACGGCAGTCCCGTCTTGAGGTTCACGGCCCAGCTCAGGCTGCCGAACGGACCACAGCCGGTGGCCTTGGGCACGGCGAAGGCGCTGTCGCCCTGGTCGTTCCCGGTGAGGGCGAATCTGAGCATCGCGCCGGTGGTGGCGCGCGTGCCGTCGGCGTCGAAGCGCTGCACTTCGACGGCCGGCGGCGTGGTGTTCTGCGGCCGCAGGACCACCGGATCGCTCTCGGATCCGATGTAGCACGTGGAGCCGAGGAGCGGGTTCTCCAGGCGTATGCGGATGGGCAGCTTCACGATCTGCTGACCGGTCACGAGTCCCGAGGTGAGGTTGAACTCGGTGGGGGTGCCCGCGGATTCCACGGTGGCCGTGACCTTGTTCAGCTTGGCATCGGTGATGCTGTCGCACAGATCGCTGATCACCGGGATGTCGTCGTCCGGGCACATCAGCCCCAGCAGCCCGCCGGGGATCTCGGTCGGCGCCCCGACCAGCGCGCCGCCGTCCGGCGGTACGACGGTGAACGTACCGGCGGCGGTGTCCTGGATGACACCGAACTGCATGTCGTTGCCCCCGGTCGTGGCCTCGGTGCTGCCCAGCTTGATCGAGCCGCTGGGCGAGTACGAGGACACACAGGTCGCGACCAGCACCTCGCCGTCCGCCGCGAGCATGGCGGGATCGTCGACGGGGCACCGCGAGAAGGGGGCCCAGTCACCGTTGAGCTCCGCCCTGGCCGTGGCCGCGGAGGCGGCGGGGCCGGTGCTGAGGGGGACGGCGACCATGGCGGCGGCCACGGCCAGACCTGCGTACCGTCTCTTCGGGACAGCTCTCATCGCATCCTCAATTCCTGTCCGATACTGGGGTTTTCCTTGGTCTTTCAGCGTTCCGCCGTCGGCACGTCGACGGGCTCGAGACTGGGCGTGCACTTGATCTGCGGCTTGGGCGGAAGCTCACGCTCGGGGACGCACACGGCTCCCTGCATCTGCTTCACATAGCCGGACTCCCCGGAGATGGAGGCGGTGAAGAGGTCATCGAGATCCTCACCGGCGCCGCACCCGTCGAACGGGGGAATCGTCGCCTGCCCCGTGAGGGGGCCTCCGGTCGTGAGCTGGTATCCGGAGAACCCCGTCGCCGTCTGGACCACTTCACCGCGCACGGCGAGGGGAAAGTAGTCGGCCGTACGGCAGTCGGGCCCGACGTCCAACGGCACGCCGTTCACTTTCACGTCATAGAGACGGAGGCTGAATTGCATGGAGATGGCCGTGTATCCGTGCTGCGGCGGGGGCGAGAGCACGAGATCGGAATGGATGTTCATTTCCGGGAGCCCGTCGTCGCCCACCGGGGGCGCCTTCTGGGTCATTTCCATTTTCGCGGTCGTCGGCATGAACCCGAAGGTCAGGAATGTCGCGGTGGACGGCGGGAGCTGCGGACGCCCCTCGTAGTCGACCACGACGCTCGAGTCCTGGTACAGGTGCAGTTGCCCGTCGGCGTCCCGCTCCGTGCGCTGGGGCCCTTGGGTGATCTGCGCGCAGGCGACCGGGAACTTCGATGCGCCGTTCAACTTGGTGACGTTCGCGTAGCCCGTGACGTAGGCGACCATGCTGCGGTAGTTGGTGGGGTCGCCCGCGCAGGGCGGAGCCTCGCCGGCCGCGGGCGCCTGTGCCCCCGGTTCGACCTGGGGTGCTGCCGCGTCACGCGGTTCCCCGCCGGCATCGGCGCCCTGCGCCGTCCGGGACGGCCACGGCTCGGTCTCCGGCGCTTCACCCTGGATGTCCACAGATCCCAGCTTCGGATCCTGCCCGTCCTGCGGGGTGCACACCAGTTCCGGAGCGGCCTCTGCGACGGGACTCCCGTCCTCCTTCGTACCGTTCAGCACAACGGCCAGCTTCGCCGCGGTGAAGGTCAGTTCGCCGGACCCCGAGGCCGTGACTTGAGGGACGTCTCCCGAGACGGCGAGTGCGAGATCCCCCTCCTCGGGCAGGGGGATCGCGTGTTCGGTCCTGCCGTTCCATTCGGCCTCGGCCGAGTGACCGTCCTGCGCCACGTCGACCGTCAGCCGCGTCTCCGCCTCGACACGTACGGCATCCGGCCCCGTCAGCTCGGCCGAGGCAGCCTCGGGCAGCACCAGTTCGGTGCCCACGGTGCCGAGCCGCACCGCCTCGCCCGTCCTGCCCTGCTCCGGGAAGGTGGCCGAGACCCGGGCCTTCACCGGTCGCTCCCCCGACGGGAAGTCACAGGTGTAGCCGAGCTCCACGTCGATGTCCCGGCTGCCGACGGACGCCTGGGCTCCGGGGATCATGCCGGCCATGAGGACCGCGGCCAGAACCGCCACGCTCCGTGCGGTGGGCCGTCCACGTCGCCCTTCCGGTACGCCGCGCATCGTCATCCTCCTGGTTCCCTTCCGTCGGGCGTGCGGGCCGTGCGGCGGGCTGCCCGTCGCACGGCCCGACCGGGGCGGCTGTGTCCGGGGCCGGGTCAGCTGCCGACGATGCCGTCCACGCCGTCCACGGCGTAGTCACCGGTGAACGACGGGTTCATGCCGTCCTCGACGAGACCCGCGCAGCCCGCCGTCGCGTCGGAGACGTTCAGCACGTGGTCGCCACCGGCCTCCACCGACAGCACGTCGGTGTCGTTGGTGTAGGTCGCGTTGACCTCGCCGCTGACCGTGAAGGTGCAGGAGAGCACGGTGACTTCCGCGCTGATGTTGTCGATGTAGCCGGTGGTCACGCCTGTCGCGTCGTCGTAGTCCACGGCCTGGATCCGCCACGGCGGGGAGGTGCTCGTGACGGGCGCCACGGGGCCGAGGATGCTGGTGCAGGGTGCGGCCGAGGTGCCGAAGTACGCCGATTCGATGTCGGCGACATGGCCCGGGTTGCCCGTCGCGCTGAACCCGGTACCACCGGCACCGGCCTCGGGACAGGTCATCGGGATGCCGCCGGCTTCGAGGACGGTGTTGGTCGACACGGCCGTGAACGGCGCGGGGTCGGGCGAGACGGTCCATGTGGTGGCCGGAGCGGCCATGGCCTGGGTGGTGCCGAGCACGAGAGCGGCGGACGCCACTCCCGTGGCGATGGCGATCTTTCTGAGGGTGTTGCGCACAGTGAGTTCCTCCGATTCGACAATGCGGGTGCACTGTTGCGGGAATTCGCGCGCCGAATCCTGCATAGACGCAGGGAGCGCGACGATGAACCGAGTGGTGTGGGGGACCGTGCTGCCGATTCAGCCACACACGTTCTGTGACAGGGCGTGACGTTACTTGCGGGAAACTTGGAGCACAATCCCGGAGTCGAAATTGCCCACCGGCATTCTTTTTCCTCATCCGGGGGTCACTAATCGACGCACCACACTTGTCACTTGGTGCGCAAAATTCACTGCCACGGACTCCGGAGGCCCTGCTCGCCGCCGCGATCTTCACCCCGCCGGCCGGGGCGGAACGCACGTGCGGAGCGCCGCGGCCCGCCTCCCGGAGATCCGGCGTCCGAAAATATTGTCCGGAAGTGAGCAATACCGCCCCCACCTGCACCGGAGCACCACAATGAAACTCCCATGTGTGCCCCTTGCATCTGAGTCCTGCTCAAGTGGTGGGCAGTTCGAGCGAGTTGGTCTACCTTCGTCGCCGAAGCAAGGGGGACAGCATGCCGAGACTCATACAGCCGCTGGACACCGGCGATCCGCTGGGGCCGCTCCCGCAGGAGTTCGCCGCGATCATGCGCCCCGAACTGCCCAGCCTGATCAAAGAGATCGGCATGGAAGTCACACGCGCCTATCCCGAGTACGCGCGGCTGCTGAACGGCCCCAACGGCCAGACCATCCGGGTCGGCGTCGAACAGAGCCTGTCCTCCTTCGTCGACCTGGTCGCCGAGCCGACCACGTCGACGACGCTCCGCGACGACATGTGCCGAAGATTCGGGCGCTTCGAGGCGTACGAGGGGCGCGGTATGGACACGCTCCAGGGCGCCTACCGGCTGGGCGCGCGCGTCGCCCTGCGCCGGGCGAAGAAGGTCGGCCGGAGCTACAACTTCTCACCGACCCTGATGCTCAGCTTCGCCGACGCGCTGTTCGCCTACGTCGACGAGCTGGAGTCGCTGTCCCGCGAGGGCTATGTGGAGGTGCAGGACCGGTCCGACCAGCAGAGCGAGGCCATGCGCCGCCGGCTCCTGCACCTGATCCTGTCCGGCCGTCCGGTGCCGAGCACCGCGATCTCGGAGCTGTGCGAGCAGACCGGCTGGGCGCTGCCCGAACAGGTGACGCTGATCGCCGTACGCGCGCCCGCCGTCGTGGACCCCGCCGACCTCGCCCGTGACGTACTGGCCGACCTGGGCGGACCACAGCCGCACATGCTGGTGCCGGGGCCACTGGACGACGCACGACGGCAGATGCTGGAGCGCGCGCTGACCGGCACCCGCGCGGTCGTCGGACTGACCGTGCCGACGCCGCTCGCCGCCGACTCGGTCCGCTGGGCCCGCCGGGTCGTCGAACTCGTCGACGCGGGAGTCGTCGACGACGCGCCCGTCATCCTCTGCGAGGACCACCTCGTCACACTGTGGCTGCTCTCCGACCCCGCCCTCCTGGACCAGCTCGCCGAGCGTGAACTGGCCGCCGTCTCCGGCATCAGCACCGCACGGCGCGAGCGGCTGATCGAGACCCTGCGCATCTGGCTGGACACCCGCGGGACGGCCGCCCGGATGGGCGAGCTGCTGGACGTCCATCCCCAGACGGTCCGCTACCGGATGCGCAGCCTGGAGGCCATCTTCGGCGATCAGCTCACGGACCCCGAGAGCCGCTTCTCGACCGAGGCCGTGCTGCGCGCCGCGCGGCTGCGGGCCCGCGGCGGCCAGTCGCTGAACTGATCGCGCATCACATCAGCCCGCACCGAGTCAACTTACCTCCAGGTAACGCGAAATAGACGGTCAGTCCCAAACGGTTGCGACACGGAGACGTTCTCAACGAGAAACCCGGAACTGCGTCCCGTTACATAGGGAGGAGCGGTGGCCCATCGGCCGTCGCCGAGCACCACCTCCTGGCCAACCATCCGAGAGGGAACCCCCCATGACCGCTTCGCACCTCCTTGTCCCCGTGCCGATCCCGGACCGGGTCGCCGCGCTGATCGGGTCCTGCACCCCGCCGCACATCCTTCAGGCGGAGTTCGATGCCGACTGCGCCGCCCGCGAGGTGCGCAGGTTCCGCGGACCGAGGCTCGGCATCGAGGACCAGGCCGACCGCGAGCAGGCCCTGTCCGAGCTCGCCTGGGCCAACAAGGTGCTGTCCGCCCATCATCCGCGACTCGCGGTGCACCCCGACGGCAGCTGGTGACGCCTGCTTCCTTGCGCCACGGCGACGACCGCCCTACCTTACCCAGAAGTAAGTTTACTCTGGAGTAAGGATCTGGCGTGGCCGACAACAGCAGCGGCAACCTCACCGACGAACTGTCCGGGCTCGACTTCGCGGCCGTCTCCCCCGCGGAGTTCGCACGGATCGTCAAGGGCCTGTCGGCCAAGCAGCTCGGCGAGGTCATGCACGGTGACCTGCGCACCCGGGTGCTGGGCGAGGTCTTCGGCCGGATGCGGCAGCAGTTCCGCCCGGAAGCGGCCGGCGGGCTGAAGGCCCTGATCCGCTGGAAGATCACCGGTGAGTGCGAGGAGGTCTACGAGACCTCCATAGCCGACGGCACCTGCACGGTGCGCCAGGGCCGCTCCGACGCCGAGCCCCGCACGACGCTGGTGATGGGCGACGCCGAGTTCCTCAAGCTGGTCTCGGGCAACGGCAATCCCGTGACGATGTTCATGATGCGCAAGCTGAAGGTCGCCGGCGACGTCGGCCTGGCCTCGGGCCTGACCCGCTACTTCGACATCCCGAAGGCCTGAGCCCATGAGCTACTTCTCCCTCGCCCTGACCGAGGAACAGCAGGATCTGCGCAACTGGGTGCACGGCTTCGCCGCCCAGGTGGTACGCCCCGCGGCCGCCGAGTGGGACGAGCGCGAAGAGACACCGTGGCCGGTCATCCAGGAGGCCGCGAAGATCGGCCTGTACGGGTTCGAGTCGCTCGCCGACATGTACGGGGACCCCAGCGGGCTCTCCCTCCAGATCGCCAACGAGGAGCTCTTCTGGGGCGATGCCGGGATCGGCATGGCGCTGTTCGGCACCTCGCTCGCGGTCGCCGGGATCTTCGCCTCCGGAACCCCCGACCAGCTGGCCGAGTGGGTCCCCCAGTGCTACGGCGACGAGGACGACCCCAAGGTCGCGGCGTTCTGCGTCTCCGAACCGCAGGCCGGGTCCGATGTCTCCGCGATGGCCACCAAGGCCCGTTACGACGAGGCCAAGGACGAGTGGGTGCTCTCCGGCCAGAAGGCGTGGATCACCAACGGCGGGATCGCCGAGATCCATGTGGTCGTCGCCTCGGTCGACCCCTCGCTGGGCGCGCGCGGACAGGCCGCGTTCATCGTCCCGCCCGGCACACCAGGTCTGGCGGCGAGCCGCACCATCAAGAAGCTCGGCCTGCGCGCCTCGCACACGGCGGACGTCTTCCTCGACGACGTACGCGTACCCGGGCACTGCCTGCTGGGCGGAAAGGGGAAACTGGACGCGCGGCTCGCCCGTGCCCGTGAGGGCGGCGCCGGCAAGGGCCAGGCGGCCATGGCGACCTTCGAGGTCAGCCGCCCCACCGTGGGCGCGCAGGCCCTGGGCATCGCGCGCGCCGCGTACGAGTACGCACTGGAGTACGCCGGACAGCGCGAGGCGTTCGGCCGGCCGGTCATCGAGAACCAGTCGATCGCGTTCGCCCTCGCCGACATCCGTACCGAGATCGAGGCCGTACGCCTGCTGATCTGGCAGGCGGCCTGGATGGCCCGCAACGACCGGACCTTCGACGCCGGACAGGGCTCCATGTCGAAGCTGCGTGCGGGCGAACTCGCCGTCTCCGCGACGGAGAAGGCGGTCCAGATCCTCGGCGGAGCCGGGTACAGCAGGGAACACCCGGTGGAGCGGATGTACCGCGACGCCAAGATCTACACCATCTTCGAGGGTACGAGCGAGATCCAGCGGCTGGTCATCGCCCGGGCCATCTCGGGGCGTCACATCCGCTGACAGCGGGCGCCGGACACGGCACGATCGTGCGGTGCGGCGGGCCGTGCGGGGAGGCGGGTCCGCCGTGCCGCTCCCGCCTCCCCGACGGAGGTCCCATGCGACGCGCGTTCCTTGCCGCAACCGCTCTCGTAGCCCTGGCCCTGACGACGTCCCCCGCACATGCGTCGTCGGGGTCCGGGTCCTGGCCCGGAGGATGGGAGCCGGCGCCGACTCCCCCGTACGACATGCCGGCCGGCGCCCGCTGCGATGTCCCCGTCCACACCGAGCCCGTGGTGGACGAGGTGGTGCAGCGGGTCCTGGACCGGCGGGCGGACGGCACTCCCTCCCGGGTCGCCTACCGCGGAGACCTCGTCGTCCGCGTCACCGACACGGACACCGGCTCCTTCCACGACGCGGATGTCAGCGGCAGCGCCGTCGTCGACTACCACGCGGACGGCTCGCAGAAGTGGTACGTCGTCGGCCCCGTGCTGGCGGGCGTCGGCGAGAACGCCGGGAACCTGGCGCGGGGTCTCTACGTGCTGGACGGCGTGTACACCATGGACATCAGCGCCACCGGCTACAAGACGGTGCACCTGGTCCACGGGTCCGCCGACGACCTCTGCGCACGGATCGGCTGAGCCTGCCGCACCCCCTGCCCGGTAGCACCTCCACATCGGCTCCCGCCGATCGGCAGGAGAACGTCCAAGGGGTCGGAAGCACTCCCGGGTGAGCTGTCCGACGGCGCCGGGGCCGGCCTGTTGCCGGGCCCGGCCCCGTACGGCTTTCGCCCGGCTTCAACCCGGGAGGAGCTGTTCCCGGCCCGCCCCCGTAGAGTCGTCCTATGCCGATATCCTCCGCGGAGCCTGCGCCGGCCCGTTCGCTCACCGAGCTGAACGCGGCGATCCGCGCGCTCGTGCACGGTGGCCTGGGCTCCCCCGAGGCACGCCGGGAGTACGAGCGGCTCCTCGTCGAGTGGGCGACCGCGGTGCGGACGGACATGAAGGACGCCGCATAGGGCATGGAGCAGGTGTCAGGAGAAGGCCGGTGACTCCGCCGGTCCCCTGATGACCGCCGGGTTCCGTGTGGACTGTGCTTCCACAGCCTCTCGAATCGGTCCGGCCCCGGCGTCGCCGTCCAACAGCGCGCGCCGGATTCTCCTTGTGTGTCAAGTGGCGTAGACCGGGGGTCGTCCATGTCATACAACTGAGGCCAGTGATTGAGCCGTTGCCGTTGAGAGCCCGTAGGGGGAGCGCCATGTCCGGTGAGGCCACGCACTGCTGCATAGTGGTGCTGGACATCGAGAACTTCAGTTCCCGGTCCGATCCGATCCAACGTTCCCTGCGTGCCGGGATGTACGAGGTGCTCGGTGAAGCGCTCCGGCTGGCCGGGCTGTCGGCCGATGATGTGGTCACCGAGGACCGTGGCGACGGTGTCCTGATGATCGTCCCCGCGGCCATCTCCCCGATTGTCCTGGCCGGACCGCTCGTACGCGCCCTCGACGACGAACTCCGGCAGAAGGCCGCCGTCTACAGCGTCGCCCACGCGATGCGGTTCCGGGTCGCTCTACACCAGGGGCTCGCCGCACGGGACGGTGAGGGATGGTCCGGTGATGCGGTCAACACCGCTTGCCGACTGGTGGACGCGGGTCCGTTACGCGAGGTCCTGGCCGCCGCCTCCTCGTCGCGGATGGTGTTCGTCGTGTCCGACGAGATCTACCGGGCCGTCGTCCGGCACGGGCACCGCTCCATCGACCCGGCCGCCTACCTGCCCATGCCCTTCCGGACCAAACACGGCGAGCTCATAGAGAGTTGGGTGACCGTCCCCGGATCGCCGGCGCCCCCGGGGCTCCCGGCCGCCTCACCCGCTCAGGACGGACAGGTGCGGCCCGCCGGGCCGTCCGGGGACGGTGGAGCCGCGCCCGGTGACGTCCACACCGACACGGGCGGGCCGGGGCGGGCAGGGGGTGGCCGCCGTCCTGCGAACGGAGGCGGCATCAGCGTCGAGACCGTCCACGGAGACGTGTTCCAGGGCGACAAGACCGTCAACGTCAACACGACGGGGCCGGTCCGGCCATGACCACGCCGACGGGGGGAGCCCCGGCCGGGGGTGCCGTGGGAGCGGCACCCCCAGCCGGTACGGGGGGCGGGCCGGGCGGGGCGGCGGGCAACGCCGCTGCGCCGTCCGGCCCGGCACAGCCACCAGGTCCGGGTGCTGGTACACCGGCCCAGCCCCCGGCCGGCGGGGCCGGAGCCCCGGGCGAACCGCCCCGGTCCGGCCCGGGTGCCGAGTCCTTCGAGGCGACGGGCCGCATGGGAGAGGGGTCCTTGCGCCACGACCGGGTGCGCAACGCCTTCGCCAACGTCGAGGGCGATGTCGTCGGTGGCGACAAGTACGTTCTGGTCCTCGGTGGTGCCCAACGGCGCCTGCGGACCATCTCCCCGCTCATGGACGAGCGGGTGCGTTTCGCCTACCAGGAGCCCCCTGGCCTGCCTGCCGCTCGCGAGGCACTGGCGGACAGGCACCTGCTGATCCTCCGCGGCGCTCCCGGCTACGGGAAGACGGCCATGGCCGTGCGCCTGCTCCAGGGCATGGGGGCCACCACCAAGTATCACCTGGACAGTGACGTCGACTTCGGCTCCCTCGCCGATCTCCTGGAGCGGGGCACGGACTCCATCGAGCGCGGTGCGGCCTTCCTGCTCAATCAGCCGTCCGCCATCGCCGGGCTGCGCGGAGAGGCGTACGAGAAGGTCCAGGGCGCACTGGCCGTGGCGGGCGCCTGGCTGGTCATGACCGTCTCCAGCACCGAGGTTGCGGACAGCGAGTTACTGACGGCCGTAGTCGACGTCACCGAGGCGCCTGACCAGCGTGGCGTCGTCTCCGCACATCTGCGCTGGCGACTGGGCGACGCCGTTCGTGACCGTCTGCTCGCCGACGCCGACATCGGGACGTTGCTGGACGAACTGCTCGACGGCGACCCCGCGTGCAAAATGGCTGCCGATCTGGCGTCCGCGATCGTGGAGGAGTGGGACACCGGTCGGCTGGATCCCGAGAACATCAAGAAACGCCGTGCCCGGCAGGCCGACGAGGATTTCGACATCTGGGTGGAGAGTCTGCGGGAGCCCGCGGTCCGGAGCCTGGCTCTGGCGCTCGCCGTCTTCAACGGCCTCCCCCAGGAGTACATAGCCACTGCGGCCAGGTCCCTTCGCGAGAGGCTGGAGGGCGACCGCCCACAGGTGCTGATGGCCGGCCCCGACGGTGACCTGCCGCGCGCCAAGAACCCCTTCGCCGCACCGCGCCGCACCCAGCTGACCCGGCTGCGCGCCCGGGACACGGCGAAGAAGGACGGCGAGCCGGGCCGCGCGCTGGAGTACAAGGACCCCTCGTACCCACGACGGGTGATCCGGCACGCCTGGACCCAGTACGAGATCCAGGGGGAACTGCTCGGCTGGCTTTCCGACCTCGTCGTGGACCTGGCGGAAGAGGTGCGGGTCTACGCGGCCGTGGCTCTGGGGGTGATCACGGCCGAGTCCTACACCTACCTCTGCGACCAGCTCCTCCACGATTGGGCGGGGAGTGAGAACTGGCTGTACCGCGACGCCGCCGCCTATGCGCTGCGGGTCGCCTCACGCGACCCCTGGATCGAGGAGAAGACCGACGAACTGGTGCAGGGCTGGTTCGCCGACCGCAGTCTGCCGTTCGCACAGGCGACGGCGGCACGGGTGTACGGCATGCGAAAGGACGCCGCGCCTGCCGTCTCGGCGCTGGTTCGTCTCGCCGTCGTCGACCACGCGGCCGTGGCCGTGGCCATCGGCCGCAGCCTGACCGATCTGCTCGCACGTAAACAGGACCCGGAGGACCGGGTGGACCCGGTGGCCACGACGGGCACGGTGCTCCACATTCTCCACGAGCGGTCCGCCGACCACCGGAGCAGGCCGACGGCCCTGGTCTCGTTCCTGATCGTCGCGGCCCAGGTGGTCGTGGACAAGGCCGAGTGGCAGACCGGCGGCGAAGTGGAGCAGTGGCCCGCCCTCCTCTATCTGGCCCACCACAACGAGGAGTTGCGCGCACCGTTCATCGCCCTGTGGCGTGAGTCCCTCAACCAGGCAGACTTCGGTGAGGAGGCGCAGCAGGTGCTGCGCAACTGGGCCGCGCTCGTCGAACGCGACGGGCTCCTGCGGGAGATGTTCCGGCTGATGGTGGGCGCGATGGCGTACAGGGATCCGCGGACGGGCCGGATCCTGCGACGGTGTGCGGCCGACTGGGTCGACCGGGACGAGCTGGCACCACTGCCCCTGGCCTCCGCCGTCGTCCATGCGCAGCTCGACCTGGAAGGGGTGTGACATGTCAGTCTCACTGATCCTGAACAACAAGCCGGTGCCTCGTTCACAGCTCGCCACCCTGCCCGGCCTGCCCCCGAACTTCGCGGTCGTCTATGCGTTGAAGACGGGTGGATGGGAGATCGAGTCGCCCAGGCATCTGACGGTCACCGGACGGCTGCAGAACAGGTACAAGCTCTGCTACGTCGTGGACCTGGGTGACCACCGGCGCACGGCCAAACTCACCAGGACTCCGCTGACCTGCAAGGATCAGGCACACCGATTCGAAGCGACCATCGACGTCGGATTCCGGGTTCACGACCCGGTGGCGGTGGTGCGGGGCAATCTCCCCGATGTGCTGAGCGCCGTCTATCCATATCTGATCAGCAAGATCCGGCCGCTTGCGGCGCGGTTCGCGATCGACGAGGCGTTCGAGGCGCAGGCCAGGATCAACGGCGCTCTGGTGCTGCCCATGCCGCTCTCCGAGGGCATGACGCTCTACTACTGCGATGTGCAGCTGGAACCCGACGAGGCTGCGCGGGATTTCATCCGCAGCCGCACCAAGGCGGGCCGAGCCTCGGAGATGGGCCGGCTGCGTCACCACGCGGCCCTTGGGAGCACTCGTCATCAGGAGGCGGTCAAGGACATCGAGCAGGACGCCCGGATAGCCCGGGACAAGCGGGAGCGCGCCGCTCTGTCCTCCGTACGGTTCGACTTCCACGGCCTCGTCCTGGAGCACCTGGCGAAACATCCGGAGGACACCGAGAAGTCCATGGAACTGCTGTTGCGCTGGGAGGAGGGACGGCAGACACAGGCCCTGGACCAGGAGCAGCGCCATGTCGAGATGGTCCGGTACATGATCGACAAGGGCATCGTGCGGGAGGTGGACGTGCCCGGCCTGCGGGACGGCGTGCTCGGGTCGTCGGCCGTCGCCCTCGGCGGGATGCTCCCGCCGGGAACCGGGGAGTCCGCGCAGCCGGCGCCGACGGCGGCGCACGTGATCCCGCCGTCGTCGGCGCAGCCTGCGGGCCCGTCTTCCACACCCTCGCAGCCGGCCCCTCCATGGGGCGGTACGCCTCCCGACAGCACACAGGTGCCGGGCAACGCTCAGTCCGCCGCGCCGTCGGACGGCCCGGCGGTGGCCGGCCTGGCGCCGGTCTACGTGGTGCTGGACACCTCGTCGGCCACGGCCGGCTGTATCACCGAACTCCGTGACGCACTGCGTTCGTTGCAGACCGTACTCGCCAACAGCCCCGATGTGACTTCGGCCGTGCGGCTGTCCGTGCTGACCTTCTCCGGCACTGCCGATGTCCGGCTGCCGCTGACCCAGGTCTCGTGGCAGACCGGCGTCCCCGATCTCCAGACCGGGGACGCCTGCCGGTACGCACCCGTTTTCCGCAGTCTGCTGGAGCTCCTGCCCCTGGAGACGGAACGGCTCAAGCAGCAGGCTCGGGTCAAGCGCCCCACCGTCTTCTTCCTCGCCGTGGGCGATCCGGAGGACGGCGGCGAGTGGCAGGCCGCACGGGAGGAGCTGATGCGGCACCGCTACCGGCCCAACATCGTCGCCTGCGGTATCGGCACGACCGACCGGCGGACGGTCGCACGGATCGCCAGCCCCGCCGAGTTCGCTGTAGCGGCGAGCCCGGAGGCGGGCCTCGCCGAGTCGGTGGCGCAGTTCTCGGTGCTGGTCCAGAACACCGTGCTCCGCCTGGGGCGTAGCGCGGTCGCGGGCTCTTCCGGGATCGACCTGGAACGCCCCCAGGGGCTACGGCCCATCGAAGATGTCGAGTAGAGAGACCCAGACGAAATGTCCGAAAATCAGGGGCAGTTACTGCCGGTGTACGTCCTTGCGGACGAGTCCGGCTCCATGCATCCGTATGTCGGTGACCTCAACGCCGGACTCGCCTCGCTCCACCGGTCCCTGCTCGGGGAGCCGATGGCCGCGGCGAAGGTCCGGTTCTCCGTGCTGGGGTTCGCCAACAGCGTGACCGAGCGGCTGATACTCGCCGATCTTCGGGCGGAGAACGCACTACCCCGCCTGTCGGCGAGCGGCGGTACGAGTTACGAGGCGGCCTTCGACTCACTGCTGCGCCGGATTCCGCAGGATGTGGACACGCTCAAGGGCCAGGGTTACCGCGTGCACCGGCCTGCGGTGTTCTTCCTCAGCGACGGCCAGCCCAACTTCGGTGATGCGTGGCGGGACAAGCACCGTGAGCTCACCGACCGCTCGGTGACCACTGCGGCACCCAACATCATCGCGTGTGGCATCGGACAGGCTGAGGCCGAGACGATGGTGAGCGTCGCCACACACTCCGACTTCGCCTTCATCTCCGTACCGGGGGCCCAACTTGGCGCTTCCATCGCCGGCTTCTTCACCGCGCTGACCAAGAGTGTGGTGGAGTCCGGCAACGCGATGGCGTCAGGACGTCCCGAGCTGGTGGTGGAGCGGCCGGAAGGCTTCCGGCTCGCGATTGACGAGGTGTGAGCGTGGCACGATTCCTCGGGCGTCGACGGGAGGACGAGGAGGAGGGGCCCCCGGGCTCTGCCGGGCCGTCAGGTGCACCTGTGCTTCCGGGACAGGACCGGACACCGGACGATCGGGATCCGGCGGGCCGGGAACAGCGGGTGCCGTCGTCACCGCCGCAGCGGCGGCAGGCCCGGGGTGCCTCCGTAGCCGCCCAGGAGACGCGGGAGCCCCGGCTCCCGGGGGCGCGGACTCCGGCCTGGTCACGTTTCATCCTGGGCCGGCCGGCTGCCCGGTTCGAGCCGAAGCCGCCTCCGGCGGACCCCTACCGCCCCGACACCCTGTTCGACGGCTGGTCCACACCGGGGCTCACCGTCCGGCTCGCTTCCGTACGCGGTGACGCGCACCGCTTCGGTGGGCAGCCGCGCCAGGACGACATCGTGGTGGCGCCGCACGAGTCGACCGGATCAGTGGTGTTCGCGGTGGCTGACGGGGTCTCGTCAGCCCCCCAGTCGCACGTGGGCGCGGCACTTGCCTGCCGTACCGCCGTCGCCGACGTGCTGCAACAACTCGACGAGGAACGGCCTCAGGTCGACTGGAAGCGGACCGTTGCCGCGGCGGCGTACCAGCTCTTCATGCGGGTGACCCGCGGCTCGGAGCCGACCCCCGAACAGCAGCGCGAGGCCCAGGTCCTGCTGGCCACGACCCTGGTGACGGGCGTCGTACGACTGACCGTGGACGGCCGGCTCGAGGTCAATCTGGTGCATGTGGGGGACAGCGGCGCCTGGATGCTCCACAAGGACCGCTTTCATCCCCTGGTGGGCGGCAAGGAAAAGCGTGCGGACGGGATCTTCTCCTCCGCCGTGTCCGCGCTGCCGTGGCTTCCGCCACAGATCGAAGGGACCTGGTACACGTTCCCGGAGGACGGAGTGCTGCTGATCGGGACGGACGGGTTCGGTGATCCGCTGGGTGACGGCACGGGGAGGATCGGAGCACTGATGGCGTACGAGTTGGGCCGCCCGCCGCGAGAGCCCCAGGCCGTCGCGCAGCTCCTCGACTTCTCGCGCGAGACGTTCGACGACGACCGGACGCTGCTCGCCATCTGGCCACGTCACCGGCTCGACGAGAGCGGCAGCCCGGGAGCCGCGACCGCCTGGCCTGACGAAGCCGGCGGGGCAGTGAGATGACCGGGGCCGATCCGCAGGCCATGGACGTCGGCCGCGTGGCGAAGGGGAAGAAGTTCAACGCCGGCGGGCAGGGCTCGGTATGGGCGGTCGAGGGCCGGACCATCAACGGGTGCTGGCCGGTGGCCTACAAGGAATACCACGCCAGGATGCGGCCCGATCTGAAGGCGGACGTCCTCTCCGAGATGGTCGGCTTCGTTCCGTCCCTGCCACGCGGCGTCGGCCGGTGGCTGGCCGGGTGCACCGCCTGGCCGGCCGTGCTGGTGACGGACTCCGCCGGGGTGAGCGGCTTCCTGATGCGGCAGATCCCCGAGCGGTTCTTCCGCCGGTTCGCCTTCGATCCGGACAAACCGCAGCCCGCCGGCTTCCAGTACCTGCTGAATCCCCCGGCCTACTTCGTGCGGGCGGGCTTCGACATCACGCCGCGTCAGCGGTTCGAGCTGCTTCTGGATCTTGCCGGCACGCTGGTGCGACTGCATTCCCTCGGTGTCGTCGTGGGCGACGTGTCACCGAACAACGTGCTCTTCTGTCTCGACGGAACCGCCAGTTGCTTCCTCATCGACTGTGACGCGATGTCGCTGCACGGCAAGTGGGCGCTCCCAGCCGTGGAAACGCCCAACTGGGCCCTGCCGTCGGGCGAGCGGATGGGCGCCACGACGGGCGACACGTACAAGTTCGCGCTGCTCGCGGCCCGGCTCTTCGCGGGAGAGCAGGACGGCCGGGACGTGACACTGCTACGGGCCGCGGACCAGGCAGTGGGACGGCTCGCCGAGCAGAGTCTGTCCGACGATCCCGCCAGGCGGCCGGTGATGGAGCAGTGGCTGGGCGTACTGGCCGCTGCGGTCACCACCGCGCCTGCGACGCTGCCCCGGCCCCCCTTCGGGCCGTCGGCGGGCACGGCTCCGGCGTCGTCGAACGCCGGGCAGCCGCAACAGCCACCGTCTCCCGTGCCCAACACCCCTCCTCCGGTGCCTCCCGGCGCCACCACGAGGACCGCTGTGCCCAGAACCGGTAAGTCAAAGGCCGGGCGGCGGTTCACCGCGCTGGTACTGATCGTCCTGGCCGTCGTCTACGGTCCGGATCTCTACGACACGTGGAAGCAGGAGAGCCGGTCCGCCGACTCCGGTAGCACCGGCCTCTCGGAAGACAGCCTCGGATCCAGCAGCCCGGACCCGTCCGCCGAAGAGACCGAGGGCGATCAGCTCCGGTCCCTGGGCGGCCTGCTGGAACGCAACGAGGGCAACCGCGGCGATGTGGGCGAGGCGGTGAGCCGCATGACCACCTGTCCGGGCAGCTCCGGACTCCGCGAGGTCAAGGAGGTGTTCGAGGACGCTGCCACCGAGCGGGACGAGCTCGTGCGGGATCTGAAGGGCTTGGATCCCGACCTGCTGTCCTCCTCCATGACCGCGGACCTCCGATCCGGCTGGCAGGCGTCGGCCGACGCCGACCGCGCCTATGCGCTGTTGGCCGAGGAGGCGATGGGCGGGTGCACGTCCCAGGCCGTGATGTCCTCGTCGCACTGGCAGGACGCCTCCCGCGCCAGCACGCGCGCGACACGCGCGAAGAAGGATTTCGTGGCCGCCTGGAACCCGTTGGCCGAACAGCACGGACTGGCCACGTTGTCCTGGGACGAGGTGTGATCGCATGCCCGGCCTGCCCGCCAGGAGCCGGACGAAGCACCTCAACGCCCTGAGACGCTCAGCCGTTTCAGCTCGTCCGGCCGGTCGATGGTCAGTCTGTTGCGCCCTGTCGTCACCCAGCCGTGCCCACGCCACTGTTCGAGGACGCGGCTGACCGTCCGCCGCGAGCTGAGGACGAGACCGGCGAAGTCGTCCTGGGACAGTGGCAGAGCTATGAGAACCGCTCCGTTGCCCTCCGGGCGCCCGTACTCCGCGCCGAGCTCCAGCAGCAGTGTTGCCAGCCGGGACTGGACGGCTTCCGAACCGGCGGCTGCCCGATGGCCGTCCGACTCACGCAGGCGCGCGGAGAGCACCTGCTGGAGCGCGAGCGCGATGGCGGGCGCGGACCTGGCGACTTCACGGAACGCTGACGAGGGAATCATCAGGGCCTCGACCCGGGTGAGCGAGGTGAGTGTGGCGGAGCGGGGCCCGCCGTCCAGTGCGGCCTGCTCGCCCAGCAGGTCCCCGGCTCTGCGGATGGCGAGTACAGCCTGGTAGCCCGCGGCGGAATTGGCGGCGACCTTGGCGCAGCCGCGCCGTATGACGAGAAGGTGATCGGTGAGGTCGTACTGCCGCAGCAGGGTTTCCTTGGGCGGAAAGGCCACCATGGTCCCGACCGCGCGCAGTCGGGCCCTGGCGTCGTCGTCGAGCAACGACCAGAAGGGCATCCGGTGCGTGTGGTGGAGGGGCGCCCTGTCCACAGCGGCCGTTCAGGCGAACGCGATGACGACGGCCACCAGCAGACTGCCGGCGACGGCCAGCACCAGCGACTGCTGGACCCGCCTGTGCTTCGTCCAGGCGATCGCGCTCATCACGACGAGCTGTCTGCTGAGGGTGGGCAGGGCGTCCGTGTCGGCGAGCCGCCGCGCGAGGTCGTCGGGGGCCCAATGGCGCAGATGGCCGTAGAAGAGGAACTCGTCCGGGCCGGGGCCTGGCGTGCGGCCTTCACCGTTGTGGCGCGGCAGGACGACGAGTACGGCGAGGATCGCCGAGAGACCGATGAGGACTACACCCGACCAGAGGACGACCTCCGCGAAACCGGCCACGCGCCCGAGCGCGCGGCCACTGCCCGACAGCGCGGCGATGCCTGCGAGCACCGCGGACTCCATGGCCAGGGCGAAGGACGCCTTGGCATCGACCGTGCGGGTCGAATCATGGAGCGCGGCATGGATCTGCCAGGCCGTCTTCACCGCGCGAGCCTGAGACTCTTCCTGCGACACTGAGGCAACCCCCGTTTTCGATGCCCTCGCCACTATAGCTTCGGGACGGACCGCGGCGGCGCCCTCTCGACGGCCCCAACCGCCCCCGTACGGAACGGACTTACGGCGGTCCGAGCTGACCGGGCCGCAGCGGCGGGTCCGGAGCGGAGGGCCGCACGGTGGGAAGGATTCCAACTGTGCCGGCCCCCTGACGTGAGCGTTCCCACGGTGGCGCTCCTCTACGCCCCGGCAGCCCGGACCGCACGGGCCGGGAGGGAGTCCGCAGTCCGTCAGGTGGCCGACCACCCGCGCGGGGATCGGCCCTTCAGACGCCGACGGGCGTGAACCTGACCGGAAGCGATACCGGCCCCCGGGTGAAGACGCCCTCCTCGACCGGGCTGAAGCCGTCGGCGAGCCGCAGATCCGGCATCGCGTCGAGCAGTTGGTTCACCCCGGTCTCGATCTCGGCCCGGGCCAGCAGCGCTCCCACGCAGAAGTGACGGCCCAGGGCGAAGGCGAGATGGTCGGCGGCGGCGGAGAACGCCGTGGTGCTGGTCAGGTCGTCACGGAACAGGTCGAAGCGGTCCGGGTCGGTGTAGCGAGCGCCGTCCCGGTTGGCCGAGCCGATCAGACAGGTGACGGTGGCACCGGCCGGGACGGTGCCACCGGACAGCACCACCTCGCTCGCGGTCTGGCGCATGATCATATGGACCGGCGGGGTGTAGCGCAGGGTCTCCGCGAAGGCCCGGTCGACAAGGGACCGGTCCTGCTGGACGGCGGCGAGCTGCTCGGGGTGGGCCAGCAGATTGGCGAAGACCGAGGCGATCGCTTTGTCGGTCGTCTCCCCGCCGGCTGCGAGCAGCAGGCTGCAGAACGCCTTGATGTCCTCGTCGCTCATGGTCACGCCGTCGACCTCGGCGGCGCAGAGTACGGAGAGCAGGTCGTCCCCGGGCTTGTCCCGGCGCCGTTGGATGACCGGAATCATGTACTCGGCGAATTCCTGGCGGGTCCGCTCCCCCGCCGCCGCGACCGCCGGGTCGCCCGCCAGGTTGCCGAGGAAGGCGATGACGTTCGTGTACCAGCCGTGGAAGCTCTGGTGGTCCGCCCTGTCCAGGCCGAGCATGTCGGCGATGACCAGGACGGGGAAGCGGGTCGCGAACGCCCCGACAAGATCGGCCTCCCCGGTGTGCCGGAAGGTGTCGATGAGCTCGCGGGCGTTGCGCTCGATGACGGGCAGGAACTTCTCCTGGAGGTCCGCACCGCGGAAGGCCGGGGCGACGAGGGCCCGGCGTACGGCGTGTTCCCGGCCGCTGAGCTGGAGGATCGTCCGGCCGTGGACGGGCTCCAGCTGCCAGTCGTAGTTCTCGGTGGTGAACTCCTGGGCCCGGTCCTTGAAGACGCGCTCGACGTCCTCGTAGCGGGAGACGAGATAACTCCCCGTTGCCTCGTGGTGGATGAGGGGTTCGGACTCCCGCATCGTCCGGTAGGCCCCGTAGGGATCGGCGGCGAAGGCGGGCGAGAGAATGTCGGGCGGTGAGGAGGCCTGGGACACGGGTGACTCCTGTGGGGGCAGAGATCAGGATGGTGGACGTACTGCACCCAAGGCTATTGACCCTCCGTCCGCTGTCGTACCCCCCTGGGAGCATCTCTTGACCGTCACGCCCGGCGCCCTACGTCCGTCCGTCCTCTTCGTCACCGATCTCGCCTACGAGGCGCGCGGGCGGCGCTACTGCGACGAGGACATCTTCCTGACGGCGCGGCTGCGCGAGGACTTCGACGTCGCGCTCTGCCACCCCGGGGACGCGGCGGCGCTGCTGGACGGTTTCGACGTGGTCGTCGTCCGCAACAGCGGACCGGTCCTGTACCACCGGGAGGCGTACGACGCCTTCCGGATCCGGGCGCGGGAGTCGGGGACACGCGTCTACAACTCCCTCGACGGGCGTGGGGACATGGCCGGCAAGCAGTATCTCGTCGATCTCGGCCGGGCCGGCTTCCCGGTGATCCCGACCGTGGACCGCGCGGCGGATCTCGGGCTGCTCCCCCGCTCGGCGGGATACGTCCTCAAGCCCAAGCTCGGCGCGGACTCGGTGGGGCTGAGGTTCACCGACGAGCCGGAGTATCCCGAGGGTGCGGACGGCACGCTGCTCGTCCAGCCCAGGATCGACTTCCGCTACGAGGTGTCCTTCTACTTCGTCGACCACGACTTCCAGTACGCACTCCACGCACCGCGTCCGGACAGGCGCTGGATGCTCGAACCGTATGCGCCGAGCCCCGAGGACCTGGACTTCGCACGCCGCTTCGTGGAGTGGAACACCCTGGCGCACGGCATCCAGCGGGTGGACGCCTGCCGGACGCCGGAGGGCGGCCTGCTGCTCGTCGAGCTGGAGGACCTCAATCCGTATCTGTCGCTCGACCTCGTCACGGAGAAGGTGCGTGAGGTGTTCGTGGCCCGGATGAAGGACTCCCTGCGGGCGCTGCTGGCCTGACCCGTCCGGCTCGTTCCCGCATGCGCGGGGCAGGGCGGGGTGTGAGGGTGCGAAGGTGACCACTGCCAGCGAGACCGCCCCCGCCACGCAGAGTGCCGCAGCGCCACCCGTCCTCGACCCGAGACGCCGCAACATCGTCTTCGCCACGATCGTGCTGGGGATCCTGCTCGCCGCGCTGGACCAGACGATCGTGGGCACGGCGCTCCCCACCATCGTCTCGGACCTCGGCGGTGCGGAGCACATGTCGTGGGTCGTGACGGCCTATCTGCTGGCGGAGACCGTGGCGACGGTGCTGGTCGGCAAGTTCGGCGACCTCTTCGGCCGGAAGCTGATCTTCCAGATCTCGGCGGTCATCTTCATCACCGGCTCGTTCCTCTGCGGCCTCGCGTCCAACATGCTGCTGCTGATCATCTGGCGCGGTCTGCAGGGCATCGGCGCGGGCGGGCTCATGGTCACCGCCATGGCGCTGATCGCCGATGTCATCCCGCTCCGCGAGCGGGGCAAGTACCAGGGGGCCATCGGTGCGGTCTTCGGTGTCGCCACGGTGGTCGGACCGCTGCTGGGCGGGCTGTTCACCGACCATCTGACCTGGCGTTGGGCGTTCTACGTCAATGTGCCGATCGCGATCGTGGTGGTCATCGCGGCCGCCCGCACCATCCCCTCCGTGCGCGCGGCCGGACGCCCCGTCATCGACTACCTGGGCATCGCGCTCGTCGCCGTCGGCGCCAGCGCGCTGATCCTCGGCACGAGCTGGGGCGGCAACGAGTACGCCTGGGGCTCACCGGTCATCATCGGTCTGTTCATCGGCGGGCTCGTCGCCCTGGCACTCTTCTGCGTCGTGGAGACACGGGCGAAGGAGCCGATGCTGCCGATGCGGCTGTTCCGCAATCCGGTGTTCGCGGTCTGCTCCATCCTGAGCTTCATCGTGGGTTTCGCCATGCTCGGCGCGATGATCTATCTGCCGACCTACCTCCAGTACGTCGACGGGGACTCGGCCACCCTGTCCGGGGTGCGGACCCTGCCCCTGGTGGTGGGCCTGCTGGCGGCCTCGGTCTTCAGCGGCAACGTGGTGAGCAAGACCGGCCACTACCGCTTCTTCCCCGTCGCCGGTTCGCTCGTGATGGCGCTGGGCCTCTACCTCCTGTCCAGGATGGGCCCGGGCACCGGCACCTGGCTGGAGTCGCTGTACATGCTGGTGCTGGGCATCGGGATCGGCCTGTCGATGCAGGTGCTGACGATCGCCGTGCAGAACACGGTGGACTACTCGGACCTGGGGACCGCGACGTCCGGTGTGACGTTCTTCCGTACGCTGGGCAGTTCGTTCGGCACGGCGGTCTTCGGCACGATCTACGCGAACTCCCTGCGGCCGAATCTGGCGCAGGGCGTCGAACAGGCGGCGCGGGCCGGCGGCGATCCGGCCACGCTCGCACGGGTGGCGGAGAACCCGAAGACCGTGCACGCCCTGCCCGCGGGACAGACCGCGCCCCTGGCCCAGGCATACGCGGACACCCTGCACACGGTCTTCCTCTGGACGGTGCCGGTGGCTCTGCTGGGGTTCGTCGTCGCGCTGTTCCTGAAGCAGGTGAAGCTGCGCGACAGCGCCCGGGCCGGCTCCACGGACATGGGTGAGGGCTTCGCCCAGCCGAAGACCGGGGACCCGGCGAACGTGCTCGAATCCGCCGTGGCCAGGATCCTGCACCAGGCCGGTCCCGATACGGCCCGGCGGATCGTCGCGGAGTCCGACACCCGGCTCGACACGGCGGGGGCCTGGGCCGTGATGCAGGTGGACCTCTTCACCCGGATGGTCGGCCACGCGGGGCTCCGGCTGATCGCGGCCCGGCACCGGATCCCACCGGAGGTGCTGGTGCCCGTCTTCGACCGGATGATCGAGGAGGGCTATCTCACCGGGGACGGCCGGATCTTCACCCACACGGCCGCGGGCAGCCGCGAGGCGGCGACGATCTCGGCCGCCTGGGCCCGCTGGCTCGACGAGCGGCTGGCCGAGGACGGCGCCCGGCCCGACGACCGTGAGCTGCGCGCCGCGGTGGACATGATCGCCAAACGGCTGCTCGCGGAGGACCTGCAACAGGAGCTGGCCCCGTCCGAGCACGCGTTGACCCCGGCCTGATCCGGTCGTCGGGGCCCGGCCGCTACTCGACGAAGACCGCGGCCTCGTACACCCAGGCACCCTTCTCACGGACGAAGCGGCTCTTCTCGTGGAGCGAGTCGGGCCTGCCGTCGTCGGTGTAGTGGGCCCGGAAGGTGACCGTACCGGTGGAGTGGAATGCGCTGCCCTCGGTGGTCTCCAGGATCTCCAGCCCCTTCCAGCGCATCGCCGGGTCGAAGTCGACGGCGGGCGGCCGGGACGCCGGGTGCCAGGTGCGCAGCAGATATCCGGCGTCCTCGACCACGAAGGCCGCGTACCGCGAGCGCATCAGCGCCTCGCACGTCGGGGCCGCGAAGGTGCCGGCGTGCATACGGCCGCAGCAGTCCCCGTAGGCCGCGGGCAGGCCGCACGGGCACGGTGCCTCCGGGGTGATCCGCGGGGGCCCCGCCTGGGGAGCGGCAGGCCGGCGGGGTCGTGAGGTGCGTCGTGACATGCGTCCATTGTGGATGAGGCTGATCGACGAAAGCCAAAAAAGAAATTCGGGCGGCGATGTCGAGAACCCCCGTCCGTCTCCGTCCCAGGGGTGAACGCGACCACAATGGGCCGCACGCGCACGAGGAGAAGAACGATGGCGAAGTACCTGCTGCTGAAGCACTACCGCGGCGCCCCGGACGCGGTCAACGACGTGCCGATGGACCGGTGGAGCCCGGACGAGATCTCGGCGCACATGCAGCACATGAACGACTTCGCGGCCCGGCTGGAGAATACGGGCGAGTACGTCGACGGTCAGGCGCTCGCCCCCGAGGGAGCGTGGGTCCGCTACGACGGCGAGGGGCGCCCGCCGGTCACCGACGGACCGTTCGCGGAGACCAAGGACCTCATCGCCGGCTGGATGATCATCGATGTCGACAGCTACGAGCGTGCCGTCGAGCTGGCCGGTGAGCTGTCTGCGGCCCCCGGGGCGGGCGGCAGGCCAATCCACGAGTGGCTGGAGGTGCGCCCGTTCCTGACCGCGCCCCCCACCATCACCGAGTGACCTCGTCGATGGACGTGGTCATGCTCAGAAGCCTCATTCCGAGCGTGCTCACCGTCCTCGTCCGCCGCGGAGCCGACTTCGCGGCGGCCGAGGACGCCGTGCAGGACGCTCTGGTCGCGGCGCCGCGCTCGGACACCGCGGATCCCGTCAGGGATGCCAGGGGCTGGCTGATCACCGTGGCCTGGCACAAGTTCATCGACGCGACGCGACGCGCGCCGACGCCGCCCGGCGCCGGCGTGAGTACCGCTTCGAGGAGGAACCCGCTCCCGGGCAGGCGGTCTCGGTGGACGACACGCTTCAGCTCGACTTCCTGTGCGCCCACCCGTCGCTGACCGCGGCATCGGCGGTCGGCCGCCATCGCGGCACTCCACGCCGACGCACCCACCGCCCAGGAGACCGACGCGCTGGATGTCGCGTCCGGGGGCTCCCGGCCCGGCCCCGCTCGGGCGGGGGAAGCTCCGTCCCGCGCCACGACGCGGTGGCGGCGTATCTCCATGAGCGGGACGGCGACCTGGCGACGGCGGCACGTCTGTACGCCGAGGCGGCCCGCAAGGCCCCGAACCTCGCCGAGCGCGACCACCTGACGCGTCAGGCCGCCCGGCTCAACGCCCGTCTCCGAGGCATCCGCTCCGAGGCATCCGCTCAGCCGCTGAGTGCCTTGCCCCTGACCTGGCCGGAGCGGTACAGGACGAGCGTGGCGAGGGCGCCGAGGGCGAACACGGCGGCTGCCCACCAGTAGGCGGTGGTGTAGCCGTGGACGCCTGCTTCGGCGAGGACCTGCGGTGTGGGCCCCGGGTGGTCCGTCAGGTAGGCGCTGACAGCGGTGGTCGCCATGGTGTTGAACAGGGCGGTCCCGACCGAACCGCCGATCTGCTGCATGACGTTGACGGCGGCGGACGCCACTCCGGCGTCGCGCTCGCTCACCCCGTGGGTGGGCAGGCTGATGGCGGGAGCGATGGCCAGACCGGTGCCGAGTCCGGCCAGCAGCAGGGGCGGCAGCACATCGGCGGCGTAGGTGCTGTGGACGCCGAGGGCGGTCATCCAGATCAGGCTCGCCGATGACAGCGCGAGGCCGAGCGGGACCAGGGGCCGGGGGCCGACGCGCGGCATCAGCACGGTCGTGGTGACGATCGAGATGATCATCATGACGACGACCATGGGCAGGAACGCGAGCCCGGTACGGATCGGGCTGTAGCCCAGGGTCTGTTGCAGATAGTAGGTGAGGAAGAGGAACACGCCGAACATGCCGGCGCCGATCACCATCATCGTCAGGTACGAGGCGCCCCGCGTGCGGTCGACGATGATGCGCAGCGGCAGGAGGGGCTGGCGCGCCCGGGTCTGCCACCGGGCGAACACGGCGAGGAGCACGACCCCGGCCGTGAGCGGCAGCCAGGTCTCGGGGGCGCCCCAGGAGTGGGAGTCGGCGTTGCCGAGGCCGTAGACGATGCCGAACAGGCCGCTGGAGACGAGCAGGGTTCCGGGCACATCCAGGCGGACCGAGCGGTCGCGGACGCCGGGGCGCAGCAGGGTCAGCGCTCCGGCCAGGGCGACGACGGCGAAGCCCACGTTGATGTACATGGTCCAGCGCCAGTCGAGCTGCTGGGTGAGGACGCCGCCGAGCAGCAGGCCGATGGCTCCGCCGGCGCCGGCGACTGCCCCGAACACACCGAACGCCTTGGCCCGCTCGGCCGGTTCGGTGAAGGTGGTGACGAGCAGGGAGCGGGCGGCCGGTGCGAGCAGGGCGGCGAAGGCTCCCTGGAGGACGCGCGCCGCGATCAGATAGCCGAAGGTGTGCGCGGCGCCGCCCAGCGCGGAGGCGGCCGCGAAACCGATCAGGCCGGTCATCATGGCAGCGCGGCGGCCGAACATGTCGGAGATGCGCCCGCCGAGCAGGAGCAGGCTGCCGAAGGCGAGCGCGTAGGCGGTGATCACCCACTGCCGGCTGCTGTCGGCGAACCCCAGGTCTGTCTGGGCGGACGGCAGCGCGATGTTCACGACGGTGGCGTCGAGCATGACCATCAGCTGGGCCAGGGCGATGACGGTGAGGACCCACCATCGGCTCCTGTGCGACTGATCTGCCGGTCGAGCGGTGTCGAGAGTGGGCGTGAGAGCCATGACGGCTGCCTTTCAGGGGAGCGCTCGAGTCCCTAATGCATACTGGGTTGCATTATCAATGTAAGCGCCGCCGCGCCATTAATGCAATCCTGGACGCATTAACGCTACACGTAACGCAACCCTCGGAGCGTTAAGATGTATGTATGACTGCGACCAAGGAGCCCAGGCGGCGCCCCGGGGGTCGGACGGCGCGCACCACCGAAGCCGTCCACGGGGCGGTGCTCGCCCTCATCGCCGAGGGGGGCGCCGCTCGCGTCCAGGTTCCGGATGTCGCCGAGCGTTCCGGGGTGCACGCCTCGACGATCTACCGCCGCTGGGGCAGTTCCGTGAGCCTCGTGCTCGATGTGGCGCTGGACCGGCTCGGCGCCGCCGCCGAGGTGCCCGCGACGGGCAGCCTACGGGGGGATCTGCTCGCCTACGCACGACGGACGCTCGCGGCGACCGAGGGACCCGAGGGATTCGCGCTGCTGCACGCGGTCGTCTCGGCGTGCGATCTGACCGGGAAGTCCGAGGGCGCGGGAATGAAGCATCTGCACCGGCGCGGCACGGAGATCCAGGCCATGCTGGACCGTCACCCCGGCGACGGGCCGACCCTGGAGGATGTACTCGACGGGGTGCTGGCGCCCGTCTATCTGCGCGTGCTGTTCAACGCCGGCGGCATGGACGACGCCCATGTCGAGAAGCTCGTCGACCGTCTGCTGCTCACCGGGGGCTGACCCGCGGCGGTCAGCGCTTGCGCGCCACGCCCGCGTAGCCGGGGATCGGCTCGTCGCCGGGCACGTCGACGACCTCGCCGAGCTCAGGACGCCACTCGGCCGAGAGCGCGACACCCGGCTCGATGAGCTCCAGGCCGTGGAAGAAGGCGGTCAGTTCGGTGCGGGAGCGGAGCCGCAGGGTCATCCCCCGCGCCTTGTACATGTCACGGGCCTGGGCCGCACCCTCGGGGTCGAAGTCACCCGTGGTGTGCGAGAGCAGCAGATAGCTGCCGGACGGCAGCCGCTCCACGAGCCGGTCCACCAGCTCGGCGGCCCCGTCCTCGTCGTCCACGAAGTGCAGCAGGGCGAGGAGGGAGAGCGCGATCGGCCGGTCGAAGTCGAGGATCTTGCCCGCCGCTTCCAGGATGGTGTCGGGCCGGCGGGCGTCGGCCTGGATGTATTCGGTGACACCTTCGGGCGTGGAGCGCAGCAGCACCGCGGCGTGGGCGAGCACGATGGGGTCGTTGTCGCAGTAGACGACGCGCGCGTCGGGAGCCGTCCGCTGGGCGACCTGATGGAGATTCGGCTCGGTGGGTATGCCGGAGCCGATGTCGAGGAACTGGCGCACGCCGTTCTCCGCGAGCCAGCGGGTCGCCCGGTGCATGAAGGCGCGGTTGACCCGGGCCATGTCACGGCCCCGGGCGTCCAGGGCGAGCAGCTGCTGGGCCATCTGTTCGTCGACCGGGTAGTTGTCCTTGCCACCGAGGAACCAGTCGTACATCCGTGCCGGATGCGGCTTGCTGGTGTCGATCTCGATGTCGCTCGGGTTCTGCCCGGTCATAACGCACTCCGTTGGTCGGGAACTTCGGCGAACAGCGTGTGGTGCGACGATAGGTGAGCCGTGTGTCAGGTGAGAAGGAAATCGGCCTGTCCGGCCTTTGCGCCCTGGATGAAGGCGGCGATTTCGCGGTTGGAGTAGATGAGCGCGGGGCCGTCGGGGTCCGCGGACTGACGGACCGCCACCCTGCCGTCGGCCAGCTTCATGGCCTCGATGCAGTTACCCCCGTTACCACCGCTCCACGGCTTGTACCAGCCTTCGGTGCCGAGGTCGGCGGACGGCATGCCGTTGTATATGTGGTTCATCACAGCTCCTTGCGGAAGTCCCTGAGGATTTCCTTCGTGCGTTGTGCAGTTGCGGCCTGAGCCGCCATTCGGTCCATGACCTCGAGGTAGGAGGCCACCTCCGCGCGCGCGTCGAAGTACACGGCGCCCGTCAGGTACTCGCTGTAGACCATGTCGGGCAGCTCGGGGACCGCGAAGCGGAAGAGGACGAACGGGCCGTACGTGCCCGGGTGATGCCCGGTCGAGAACTCCGCGATCTGGAGCGTCACATTGGGCAGGTCGGTCGCTTCGAGCAGCCGGTCGACCTGGGCCCGCATGGCGTCCGGGCTGCCGACGGGCCGGCGCAGGACGGTCTCGTCCATCACCACCCAGAGCGTCGGCGCGTCCGCCCTGGTGAGCAGCGACTGGCGTTCCATCCGCAGCGCCACATGGCGTTCGATGTCCTCGGGCCTGGTCTGGCCGACCGCGCCGGTGCGCATGACGGAACGCGCGTAGTCCTCGGTCTGGAGCAGGCCGGGGACGAAGTGCGGCTCGTACATGCGCAGGAGGGCGGCGGCGCCCTCCAGGCTGACGTACATGCTGAACCAGTCGGGCAGCACATCGTGGAAGCGCTGCCACCAGCCCGGCTTGTTGGCCTCTTCCGCCAGTTCGACGAAGGCGTCGGTCTCGTCGTCGGTGATGCCGTAGGCCTTGAGGAGGAGCTGGACGTACGGGATCTTCAGCCCGACCTCGGCGGTCTCCATCCTGCGTATGGTGCCCGGGGCGACACGGAGCACTTTCGCCGCCTGGTCACGGCTCAGGCCGACACGCTCCCGCAGATCCTGCAGGCGCTTACCGAGAACGACCTGACCCACGGTCGGGGCTGACCGCGGTTCGCTCACTTCAGACCTCCCGATGCGCTATGTGCGAGCAGTGTGCCATGCGCACGGCTCCAGGGACACAGCCACTCTGAATTTTTCAGAGTGCCCCTTGCCAAGTGTTCTTGTCAGAGGGAGAGTTGGTATCCGAACCAAGTTCGCGTGATCCTGCCCGCCAGATGCGGGCCGGTGCGAAGCGTGACGCAGCCCCCACTGTGAGGAATTGGTCGTGGCACCTGGCAGTGCGCTCATCCCCCGGCTCATGGACCTCAGCCCCGGGGCTGAAGCGCTCCGTTACTGCTTCGCGCTGCCGGCGCACCCCGAGTCGGTGGCCGGCGCCCGCCGTCTCACGCGGGCCTGGCTGGCGGACTGGCGGCAGGCCGGGGACACCCATGACGCCGCGGTGCTGATCGTCTCCGAGCTGGTGACCAACGCGGTGGTGCACACGGCCAGTGCCCGGGTCGTCTGCGAACTCCGGTGCGACGAGAGCCGGCTGCGCATATCGGTGCAGGACCAGGGACATCAGCCCGGCGGCCCCCGGCTGTCCCTGACCGCCGAGGGCGAGCACGGGCGCGGGCTGCTGCTCGTCGACTCCATGAGCAGCGCCTGGGGATCCCACGACGCCGGGAACCACTCGGGACGCATCGTGTGGGCCGAGCTGCCGTACGGCTCGGAGCAGGCATGCTGAGGAACGCGCTGTCACAGCTCCTCGGTGCCCGCCGCCCCCGGCCGGTGGGTGACGGCCTCGCACCCGGCCGGGTGAGGCTTCCGCTGCCGCCCGCGCTGTCGGCGAGCCTCGGCTGCGACGCGGTGGGGGTGCCCGCGCGGTACGGCTTCCGGCTGATGTCTCATCTGCCGCGCGCCGGCTGCGTGTTCGCCGACGCCGACCAGTGGTGGTGGATCGTGCCCTCCGGTTCGGATCTCGACCTGGACTGGCCGCAGCAGGCGTCGTACGCCGCCGGGGCCTACGTCCCCGCGGGGCGCCCCCGGCTGATCCACGCGCCGGACAGCCGTACGCCCTACACACCGCCCATTCCGCTCTTCCTCATGGTGTGCCAGGTCACCGGCGTCGCGCCGTCCTGGGGCCCTTCCGGCAGGCCGAGGGCCGTGCCCGCCCCCTGAGAGCCTGTCGGGCGACCTCCCGGTCAGAGCCGGTCGAGGTAGGCGAGCCCGGGGTGGACCTTCGTGTAGCCGTCGACCAGCCGGCGGGCCACGGAGACGGAGTCGACCAGCGGATGCAGCGCGAAGGCCCGCACGGCCGCCGCCCGTGAGCCGCTCTCCGCGGCTTCGAGCACCGCCCGTTCCACGGCCTTCACCGCGGTGACCAGGCCGACCGCGTGGTACGGGAGCGGATCGACGGCCACGGGATGCGCGCCGTTGGCGTCGACCAGGCAGGGCACCTCGATGACGGCGTCCTCGTCGAGCACCGGCAGGGTGCCCCGGTTGCGGACGTCGAGGATCAGCGAGGTGCGTTCGTCACGGGCGACGGCGCGCATCAGGGCGAGCGCCACCTGCTCGTACCCCCCGGACTCCAGATCGCTCTCCTCGCGCTCACCGGCTCCGGCGACGTCCCGGTTCTCGGCCATGTACGTCGCCTCCCGTTCGGCACGCGTACGGTCCCAGGTGGCCAGCGGCGGTGCGTCCGGGTCATTCATCCGGGCGTAGAAGCCCTCCTGCTGGTCGCGGAGGAAGGCGCCACGGGTCTGCTCGGCGTCCTGGTAGGCGCGGACCGCCTCCCGGTTGAAGTAGTAGTAGTGCAGGTACTCGTTGGGGATCGCGCCCAGCGACCGCAGCCAGTCGGGGCCGAAGAGCCTGCCCTCCTCGAAGGAACCGAGCAGCGCCGGGTCGGCGAGCAGCCGCGGGAGTTCGTCGCGGCCGTCCACGCGCAGGCCACGGACCCAGCCGAGGTGGTTGAGGCCGACGTAGTCGATCCATGCCTTCTGCGGGTCCGCGCCCAGGACCCTGGCGATCCTGCGGCCGAGCCCCACCGGCGAGTCGCAGATGCCGATGACCCGGTCGCCGAGGTGCCGGGCCATGGCCTCGGTGACGAGGCCCGCCGGATTGGTGAAGTTGATGACCCAGGCGTCGGGGGCGAGCCGGGCGATGCGACGGGCGATGTCCGTGGCGACCGGGACGGTGCGCAGCCCGTAGGCGATACCGCCGGCCCCGACCGTCTCCTGGCCGAGTACGCCTTCGTCGAGCGCGACCCGTTCGTCGGCGGCGCGGCCTGCCAGACCGCCGACCCGGATGGCGGAGAAGACGAAGTCCGCACCCCGCAGCGCCTCGTCGAGATCGCCGGTGGCGAGGACGGCGGGCGCGTCGTCGATACCGGCGGCCTGCTCGGCCAGCACCCGGGCTACGGCGGTCAGCCGGCCCGCGTCCGTGTCGTACAGGGTCACCCGCGAGACGCGGCCTTCGGCGTGATCACCGAGCAGTGCCCCGTACACGAGAGGGACCCGGAATCCGCCGCCGCCAAGAATTGTCAGCTTCACGCTGCTCGATGGTACGGGGCGGACGGCCGGGCGCCCCGGCCCCGGAGACCCGGGGCACCCGTAACGGTGAACGACGACGGAGTCAGTGGCCGTTCCACCAGCGCGCGACGGCCTGCCAGAGCGTCGGCCGGCTCCGCTGCGCCGGGATGGCGGCTCCCTCCCCTGGTTCCGTGTACGGCCCGGCGGCTCCGGCCGGGACGTGGCCCGCCGGTGCGGGTACGGGGCGCCGGGGGGCGGCGGGTGACGACACCTGCCAGTCGGCCTGTGCCTTCGACCGTGACACCGCGGGCAGCGGCTCGGCGTCGATCTCCTGCTGCGGGGTGGGCGCGAAGGTCACCGGCAGGTCCACCAGGTGCCTCGACATGAAGTTCCCCGCCCAGTGCAGGCTCTCCTCGTCGACGCCGAGCTCCAGGTCGGGCAGGCGCATCAGCAGGGCGTCGACCCCGACGTCGGCGATGGCGCGGCCGATGTCCTGGCCCGGGCACTCGTGGGGGCCGCTGCTGAACGCCAGGTGAGCGCGGTTGCCCTCCATACTGACGGAGAGGTCGGGCCGCACCGCGGGGTCGGTGTTGGCCGGCGCGATGCCGACGATCAGGGCGTCCCCCGCCTTGATCTGCTGCCCGCCCAGCTCGGTGTCGCCCACCGCCCAGCGGCCGAGTACCGACGTGAACGGCGGCTCGTCCCACAGCGTCTGCTCGACGGCCTCGGGCACGGTCATGTGCCCGCCGCTGAGCCTGGCCCGGAATCGGGGGTCCGTGAGGACCATCCGCAGCACGTTGGCGATCAGGTTGGTGGTCGTCTCGTAGGCGACGATCAGGACCACCCGCAGATGCTCGCTGACCTCCTTGTCGGTGAGGTCGGCGGGGTGTTCGACCAGCCAGGTCGCGAAGTCCTCGGCCGGGGTCTCCCGGCGGCGCTGGACCAGCCGGTCGAGTGCGCCGATCACGTACGCGTTGCTGGCGACCGCGGTCTCCGAGCCCCGGGTCATGTCACGGGCGGCCTGCACCAGACGGTCGTTGTACTCCTCCGGCATCCCGATGATCGCGCACATCACCATCATGGGGAGCCGCTCGGCGAACTGGGTGACCAGCTCGGCACGGCCCGCCTGGCAGAAGTCGTTGACGAGCCGGTTGCTGTACCGGTTGATATGCCGGCGCACGCCCCGGTTGTCGATGCGCGCCATGCTGTCGGTGACCGCGCCGCGCAGCCGCTCGTGGGTGGCGCCCTCCGCGAAGGAGCACACCGGCTGCCAGGTGAAGAGCGGGGCGAGCGGGTGGTCAGGGGCCACGCTGCCGTCCTGCAGTCCACGCCACCGCCGGGAGTCGCGGGAGAACTGCGAGGGGGTGCGGGTCATGTGGAGGTTCTCGCTGTGTCCGAGGACCAGCCAGGCGGGGACGTCCTGGTGCAGCAGGACGGGCGCCACCGTGCCGTGTTCGGCGCGCAGCTTGTCGTACAGGCCCTCGGGATCCGCCTCGGCCTCGGGGCCGTACAGCCGGCGCAGTCCGCCGGGCCCGATCCCCATGCCGTGCGCGGGGCACTGCGGGGGCGGCACAGGACCGGTGACCGATCCGGGTTCATGCTGGAAGGGGGTTGTCACAGTGGCTCCAGGTAAGGCGGGTCCGAGACCGGGCCAGTTGGGGACAGGGCCCGTTCAGAGGCAGAGGTGCGTGCCGTCGTCAGGCGAGCGGCACGGCGAGGCTGTGCAGGTAGCGCATCAGGGTCATCAGCACATCGCGGCTCGAGGTGCGCAGCCGGGCGTCGCAGTCGATCATCGGCACCTCGTCCGGCAGGTCCATGGCGCTGCGGAGCGCCTCGACGGGGTGGTGCGGTGCGCCGGGGAAGGTGTTGACGGCGACGACGAACGGTACGCCGCGCTCCTCCAGCCTCCCGATGACGTCGAAGCTGACCTGGAGACGGCGGGTGTCGATGAGGACGACCGCTCCGAGCGCTCCTTCGAAGAGCCCGTTCCACAGGAACCAGAAACGCTCCTGGCCGGGGGTGCCGAACAGATAGAGGATCAGTTCCTCGCTGAGGCTGATCCTGCCGAAGTCCATGGCGACGGTGGTGGCGGTCTTGGTCTCCACACCCACGTTGTCGTCCACGCCGACGCCGGCCTGGGTCATGGTCTCTTCGGTCGTCAGGGGCCGGATCTCGCTCACCGAGCCGACCATGGTGGTCTTGCCGACCCCGAACCCGCCGACGACGACGACCTTCACCGCGGCCGTGGCCGTGCTGGGGAGGACGTCCTCACTGCGGGGGCCCGTGATCGTGTCAGAGCTTCTGAAGTCCATGCATCACCGCTTCGAGGAGGGACCGGTCCGGGAGCGAGGCGCGGACGATGGGCGCGCGCGATTCGACCAGTTCGGTCGCCAGGAGTTCTGTCAGGAGCGAGGTGACCACGCTGAAGGGCAGGCTCAGATAGGCCGAGATCTCGGCCACCGACAGCGGCGCCCTGCAGAGCCGCAGGATCGCGGCCTGCTCGGGCTGGACCGTGGGCGACGGCTCGGCCTGCGCCACGACCATCGTGACGAGGTCCAGTGCCGCTCGCTCGCCGTCGGGGGTCCCGGTGATCACATACAGCCGTTCCGGGTCGCTCAGCTCCGGGTCGGCCTTTCGGCGTTCTCGTCGGGGAGGACTCATCCGGCCTGCCCGTCGTGGCGCGGAGGACTCGTCAGGTGCGCGCCGATCCGGACCACCATGTCACGCATCCGCGCGCCCACAAGTCCCGCGTCGACCGTCTCGCCGGCCAGGACCGCGAGGTAGGCGCCGGAGCCCGCCGCCATCAGGTAGAAGAAGCCCCCGGTGACCTCGATGACGACGAGCTTCATCAGGCCGTCGCTGTAGGGGATTTCGGTGGCCACCGCAGCGGCCAGGCTCTGCAGTCCCGCGCAGGCCGCGGCGAGACGGTCGGCGACGTCGGGGTCGCCGCCGTGCCGGGCGATGCGGAGGCCGTCGGCGGAGAGCACCACGATCTGATGGATGCTCGGTACGTCGTCGGCGAGTTCCTTGAGCATCCAGTCCATGTTTCCCCGCTGCTGGATCACTTCTCGTCTCCCTTGTCCCACGCGTCATCGGACTCTGTCTCGTGCTGCGGTCCCCTGGGCACACCGTTGACGGCCTGGGTGAAGGCCTCGAGCCAGAGACCGGGAGGTGCCGAACCGCCGCCGCCCTGTCCGTTGTGACCGTTGCGCGCGGCGGGTTCAGCGGCCGGCGCCGACTGCTGCGGGAGGTTGTGCGAACCGAGGGGTGCGCGCCCGCGGCTGCGGCGCTGCGGGAGTCCGCCCTCGGTCCACTCGGTGACGACGATCTCGTCGTCGCTCATGGCCGCGGCGGGGGGCGCGGGCCGTGCGGCGGACGGCGCCGGGGCAGGCACGGGTGCCGGCGGGGCGGCGGGTGACGCGAGCGAGGGGACGGGGCCGGTCGCGGCGGGACGCGCCTTGTGCTTGCCACGCGGCGGCACGACGTGCTGCATCTGCGACATGTCCAGCGAGCTCTGCGGCCGCGAGGTGGCGCCGATGCCGTGCGCGATGCCCGGTGCGGGCCCCGTGGTGATCATGTCGCGCGGCACGATGAGTACGGCGCGGACCCCTCCGTACGCGGACTGGCGCAGGGAGACCTGGAGTTGGTACATGCGGGCGAGCCGGCCGACCACGGCCATGCCGAGGCGCGGGGACTCCCCCAGGTCGTTCATGTTGATGCCTGCCTGGGCCTGGGCGAGCATGTTCTCGGCCCGCACCCGGGCCTCCTCGCTCAGGCTGACGCCGCCGTCCTCGATCTCGATGGCGATGCCGGTCTGCACCTCGACCGCGGTGACGTGCACCCGCGTCTGGGGCGGCGAGTAACGCGTGGCGTTGTCGAGGAGTTCGGCACAGGCGTGGATGAGCGGTTCGACGGCGGTGCCGACGATGGCGACCTTGGCGATCGAGTGCAGATCGACGCGCTGGTACTCCAGGATCCGCGACATCGCGCCGCGCAGCACGCTGAACAGCGGTACGGCCTTGGGCCACTGGCGGCTGGGCCGGGCACCGCCGAGCACGGCGATGGAGTCGGCGAGCCGCCCGATCAGCGCGGTGCCGTGGTCGATGCGCAGCAGGTCGTCGAACACATCGGGATTGCGACCGTGGTGGTCCTCCATCTCGCGGAGTTCACTGGCCTGTCGGTGGACGATGGCCTGGACCCGGCGGGCGACGCTGACGAAGGCGCGCTGCGCGGAGTCACGCATGGCCTCCTCGTTGTCGATGATGTCGAGGACCTGGAGGACCAGGGCGCGTTGCGCCTTGGGGAGGTTGCGGTAGGACGCGTCGGCGTCGACGACGTCACGCATCACCTCCTGCGGCGAGTTGCTGGCGCGCAGCCTGCGGATCGCGGTGGGCAGGAGTTCCTTGCTGAGCCGTTCGGTCTCCTGGTCGTACGACGCGATGCGGTGTTCCAGGTAGGCGATGCGCCGTTCGTACTCGGCGCGCTGGACACGCGTCGCACGGCGACGGCGGTTCAGCACGACGGCGAGCGTGGCGACCACGACTGTGGCGATCGCCCCGCACCAGATGACTGCCACCCGTGCGGCTCCGGCGACCGGCACCGCACCGGCGGCGGTCGCGGCGGCCATCAGCACAACGGGCGGGAGCGCGGCGCGCACTACGGGGATGTCTCTGTTGGTCGGCGGTGATTCAACACGGACCATCTAAACCCTCTGGCGGTTGATTCGGGAAGGTATTCGGGAGGTACACGCACTTGTGCGCACAGTTGTGAACAAGTGCTCGGATTCTTCTCAACTCGACTTCACTGCGCGTGAGCCTAACCAGATCAGAACAGTGCCTCGGCATATTCGCCCAACCACCTGCGCGAGCACGCCGGCGGTAATACACTCGCCAGTTTTCGCACTCAGCGCCGTCGGACGTGCGCGGGGAGTGACGTGATGCGGAAATCGGGAGAAAGCAGACCCGCCTGTCCGGCTCTGCGGGACAGTCGTTCTCCGTGGTCACTCATGACGGCCGGTGAATTCCCAGCAGGAATACGAAATAGTACGCACATACGAGCGAGTGCCGCCGCTTCATACGATTCAATCTGCACCTCAGAACGGGACGAGGGCACATGTGATCGAATCGGATCGAAATTCGCAGATTCCTGAGCGACGGACGGGTGTGCGACCGATGCGGCGCGAAGTTCGCGCCGGCCGGCACCGGCGGGCAGCGCGTGGGAATGACCCACCCTGTCGTCCTCACGGTCGGTGAGGACGACAGGAGCGGTGACGACGGTGACGGCAGGAGCCGTGGAGACGTCAGAGGCGGCCGCCGAGCCGGCCCTCCAGCTGGACCAGCAGCTCGCCGAGCTGTTCGCTGAGCTCGCTCCGGGTCTCCTGGTCGAGCCCGGAGAGCACCGACCGCTCGTAGGCGAGCTGTTCGGGCAGCAGTCGGTCGACCAGCCCGCGCCCCGCCTCGGTCAGTCCGACATGGGCGACCCTGCGGTCCCTGGCGTCGCTGCGGCGGGCGATCAGACCGGACTCCTGGAGGGCGCGCAGCCGCTTCGTGACGGCGGCCCCGGACGAGAAGGTCTCGCGGGCCAGCTCGCCCGGGGTGAGCTCGCGGTCGGTGCGCCGCATCGCGCCGAGCAGGTCGAATTCGGCACGGGTGAGTCCGGCGGCCCGCAGCGGGGCGTCCTCGGCCTGCTGAAGAAGGGCCGAGCACCGGTTGATACGGCCGATGAGTGCCATCGGCTCCGTGTCGAGCCCCGGGCTGACGGCCTGCCACTGCCGTACCACCGAGGCCACGATGTCGTCGGTCACACCGCTCCGCTCGTCGGGGGCAGGGTGATCAGCCCCTGCCGCTGTGCTGTCGCCGCGAGCGTACGGTGTCCTGCCTGCTCGGCGGCCAGCAGCTCCTGCTCGGGCAGGGCGCGCTGCCACCACTCGCCCGATGCGACGTCACTGGCGTCGCGCAGCTCGACGAGGCAGGCGGTCAGCCTCCTGCGCGCCGTCTCGAGCACCAGGGCGTCGGCCGCCGGGTCGGCGACCGCACGCTCGGCCCGGCTCCGGGCGTCCGCTGCCGCGGCGATGGCCAGTTCGACGCGTCCGGACGCCCGGCGGTTGGTGACGGCGATCGCGACGAGGAAGCCGACCGCGACGCCCACGAGGGTGTCCAGGGTGCGGTCGGCGATGAGCTGACCCGCCGGCTGGAACCCGCCGAATTCGAGGATCAGCAGGGCCATCGGGGTGACGGCGATGGAGCCGAGCCAGTAGTTGCGGGTGATCAGAGCCTCGGCGGCGAAGTTGAAGAACAGGACACACAGGACGAGCGCCAGCGAGCTGACCCGGGCGAGCGGGATGACCGCGGCGAAGGCCAGCACACCGAGAAGGTTGCCTACGGTCCGCTGCACGGCCCTGCTCCAGGAGAGGGCGAGGTTGGGCTGGTAGACGGCGGCCGCCGTGACGATGGCCCAGTACGGGTGGCCCACCCCGAGCGCGGCGGACACGTAGCCGGCCAGTGCGCAGCCGAGGAGCGTGCGGAAGGCGACCGGCAGCACGGGGGAACCGGGGCCGAGGGCGCGCAGGAGCCTGCGCCGGGCCTCACGCCGCCCCCTGCGCATGCGCTGCCCGGCCCGCTCGGCGTCGATCCCGAAGAGCTGCTCGACGGTGCCGGGTGCGAGGGGCGGGCTGGGGACGGGGCCGCGGGAGCGGGTGTCCGCCGCCCACCGGCGCAGCTCGTCCGGGCCGGCGCCGGGGACGTGGCCGCCGCCGGGGAAGTGGCTGTCGGTGGTGACGGTGGCGAGGGTCCGCTCGGCGTGGACGACGAGCCGTTCGAGTTCCTGGCGTACGGGGGTGGGGCGCCCGGCGGCCAGCAGAGACTGCCAGGCGGCCTGGACCGCGGTGGCGACCGCGTGCCGGGTCCGGGCGTCGGGAGCCGTCGCGTACGCCGCGGCGGCGTCGAGCGCGCGGGCGGTGGCGAGGCGCTCGGGCCCTTCCCTGCGCCACAGGGCCGGTCCGGTGCTGACCAGCCAGGAGAAGGCACCGGCGGCCAGCATCAGGGCCAGATGGCCGGGCACCTGCCCGATCTCCTGTGGCGCGAAGAGCGCGGCCGAGGTGACGAAGGTGAAGATCACGTTGCCGGGCGGGCCGATGCGCGTGGCGTCGCAGAAGGTCTTCTGCACGGCCGCGAGCAATGCGCCGACCGCGATCAGCACCGGGGTCGAGTCGGTGAGCGAGGCGGTGACCAGCGCGACGGCGAAGCCCGCCGCCATACCCAGGACCACGCGGAGGACGGTGTGGACCCTGCGGGCATAAGGCAGGTTGTGCCCGTAGAGCGCACAGAGTGAACCCGCCATCGTATACATGACGAGGTCGAGGCGGTCGAGGGAGTACAGCAGCAGATTCGGGACGGCCGAGGCGACCACCACGCTCAGCGCGGGCTTGTACCAGATCTCCGCGGGGCTGTTCAGCCGCAGGACACCGGTGACCGGCAGTTTGTGGACGGATGGCTTCCGGGGTCGCATGGCTGTATCACTCACTCATTTACTTTAGCAGGTGTTACACACGTAAATTACTTTCCGCGGTCCCGTCCGGCGCTCCGGTAGCCGCCACCCATGCACCGTCCTAGCGTGCTGCACAACAGCCTAGGAATGTGACAGCTGGTGCGCCTCGGGAGGAAACCGTATGAAGCTCACCGAACCGGTACCGGGCGGACCCTGCTGGGTCGAGCTGAGCACCTCGGACGTGCAGGCGGCGCAGGCGTTCTACGCGGGGCTCTTCGGCTGGCGCTCCCGGACCGATCCGCGGCCCGAAGCGGGCGGCTACACGATGGCGAGCGTCGGGGAGGACGCCGTCGCCGCCTTCAGCCCCCTCTACCGGCCGGAGCAGGAGCCGGCCTGGACCGTCTCCTTCGCCACCGAGGACGCCGACGCATCGGCCGACGCCGTGCGATCGGCGGGCGGCACGGTACTGATGGGACCGATGGACGTGTTCGACCAGGGCAGATTCACGGTGGTCGCCGACCCGTCCGGCGCGGTCTTCTCCCTCTGGCAGGCCCGCGCCTTCCCGGGCGCGGGGCGCTTCAACGCCCCGGGAACCCTCGGCTGGGCCGAGCTGCACACCCCCGACCCGCAGAGCGCGCTCGCCTTCTATCCCGCGGTGTTCGGCTGGACGGTCAGCGCGTCCGAGCACTTCACCCACTGGGGGGTGGACGGCGCCGACTTCGGCGGCATGAAGGAGCAGGACGACGACGAACGGGCCGAGACGCCCCCGCACTGGCTGCCGTACTTCACGGTGAGCGACACCGAGAGGACCACCGCACGGGCCCTGACGGCGGGCGGCGAGCCGCTCGCGCCCCCGACGCACATCCCGGGCGGGCCCTGGGTCGCGAAGCTCCGCGATGCCCAGGGTGCGAGGTTCGGCATCCACACCCCCTGAGGGCCCACCACCTCAGGCCGGCGGGCGCGCCCGGGTGACCGCCCGGCCTACTCCGGCACCCGGAAGTACCCCGGGGCGCGCCCGGTCCCGGCCGGGCGCCCTCCCGTCATCTCCGTGGCGGCTCAGCCGAGGCCGCGGGAGTCCTGCTTGAGTGCGGTGTCCACGGTGAGCGCCGTCGCCACGACGAGGCTCAGCAGCGGCTCAGGGAGCTGGTAGTGGATCTGCAGCACGTAGTTGTCCGCCGTGGTGAACATGGTCTTGGCCAGGCCCTCCCAGGTCTTGGTGATCCTGGCGACCTCGGCGTCGTTGTGGTCGACGATGGCGAAGTTCCACGCGCGCCAGTTCTCGGCCTTGATCGCGCCGACCTGCTGGCCGTTGACCATCATCGCGAAGTTGATCTTGCCGATGGCGTTCTGCTGGACGATCTCGCCCACGGGCTGCCCGTCGGGGCGCTGGACGATCACCTTGGACTTGATGAACTTCGCCGGGCGGGTCAGGAGCAGCTGCGGCTGCCCGTAGGCGTCGCGGATCTCCAGGCGGTGCGTGAGGTACTGGTCGACGCTGGAGACGAACCGCAGCACCTTGCGCATGCTGCTCTGGCCGACCTCGACGACCGTACCGATGGTGTTGCCCTGCTGGTCGAAGACGCTGTACTCGTTCGTGACCTCGATCAGCTTGGCCTTCTGGTTCACGACCAGGACCTGCTGGTTGAACAGCGAGCCGCCGCTGGGCACGCCCTGCTGGGGCTGCTGGGCCTGCTGGGGCGCGAACTGCTGGGCGGGCGCCTGCTGCGGAGCCGCCTGCTGAGGGGCGAACTGCTGCGGCGGCACGGCGGAGTTCGGCCGGCCGGCCTGCGCGGGGGCCTGCCCCTGGGCGGGGGCCTGCCCCTGAGCCGGTGCCTGTCCCTGGGCGGGGTGCGTGTGCTCGGTCCACCGGGAGCCGTCCCAGTAGCGCAGCAGCTGAGGCGCGCCGTGGGGGTCCGGATGCCAGCCCGCTGGTACGTTCGATTGCGTCGTCACCGGGGCAGAGTATCGCGCCGACCTGTGGGCCGAACTCCTTGAAAGTTCATCCACCCCTTACGATGACGGGGATGAGCAGCGCGAGCGGATGGACCCACCGGCGACGGAGCGGCAACGGTCCGCTCGTCGCCCCGGTCTGGGCACTGCTGCTCGTGGCGGCGTTCTTCTGCTGGTCACCGGCGGCCACGGCCGCACCCCACGAGGCCCCGTCCACGACGGCCACGACGGCATTCGCCCCGGCGCCCGCGGCCACCGTTTCGGTCGTCGTCGTGGACTCCCCGGATGAACGGGGCATGGGCGGCACTTCCTGTCATGGAACGGTGGACCACTCAACGGCCGTCGTGCTCCCCGGTCATCCCGCGCCCGTGTCCCCGCCCTGCCCTTCGGTGGCAGTCAGGACCGCCCCGCTCACCGGCGCCTCGGCCATCAGGGGCCCGTCGAACGACAGCGTGGGCGCAGTCGACCAACTGCTTCTCCAGGTCCAACGGATCTAGGACATGCCGGATCCGCCCTTCGCGCCGCCGATGCGCGGGAGGCGGCACACCCGTATGCCCTCTTCCCGATCCGCTGAACCCGAGGACCTGTCATGCCCTCCGCCAAGAAGCAGAACAACCCTGCCGCCACGCGCCGCGCCAAGCTGGAGGACGCCCGCCGCAAGGAACGGGCCCGCGAGCGCCGCAACCGCGTGATCACCATCGCGGCGGCCGTCGCCGTGGTCGCCGGCCTCGTCGCCGGTGGCGGCTATCTGATGTCGGCCACCGACAAGAAGGACAAGGCCGATGAACAGGCCAGGACCTCGCCCGTCACCGGTGAGAAGTCCTGGGACGACCTGACCCAGGACCACGTCGGGACGCCCGTGGACTACCCGATGAACCCGCCCGTCGGCGGTGACCACGACCCGGTCTGGATGAACTGCGACGCCGATGTCCACACCGAGGCGATACCGAACGAGAACGCCGTCCATTCCCTGGAGCACGGCGCCGTCTGGGTCACGTACAACGACAAGGCGAAGGCCGCCGACGTCGATGCGCTCTCCGAGCGCGTCGGCAGGACGCCCTACTCCCTGATGAGCCCCGTGGCCGACCAGAAGGAGCCGCTGATGCTCAGCGCCTGGGGCAAGCAGCTCACCGTGAAGAGCGCCACCGATGCCCGCGTCGCGCAGCTCTTCACCAAGTACGTCCAGGGTCCGCAGACCCCTGAGCTCGGTGCCGCCTGCTCCGGCGGGGTCGCCGAATGACTTCGGCCACGCGCGGGCCCCGTTCACTGGTGTGGGCGGGGGCCGCGGTGTCCACAGTGGCCGTGGGACTCGTACTGCTGATGGTCCTGCGGCCGTCGGCGGCAGCGGTGCCCGCCGCACCTGCCGAGAGCTCCGCCGATGTGGGGTTCGCCCGGGACATGTCGGTCCACCATCAGCAGGCGGTGGAGATGTCCTTCATCGTCCGGGACCGTACGAAGGACGAGGACGTGCGCCGGCTCGCGTACGACGTCATCAACACCCAGGCCAACCAGCGGGGCATGATGCTGGGCTGGCTGGAGACCTGGGGCAGGCCCAGGAGCTCGGACCGGCCGCCGATGGAGTGGATGGGCCACCCGGTCGTCCCGTCCGACGGTTCCCTCATGCCGGGCATGGCGACGGACACCCAGCTGGACCGGTTGCGCGCCGCCGTTGGCAGGGACGCCGATGTGCTGTTCCTGCGGCTGATGACCGTCCACCACCGGGCCGGGGCCGAGATGGCGCAGGCTGCGGCGGGCTCCGCGGGCACGGACGAGATCAGGGGTCTGGCTGCGGGGATGGTACGCGCCCAGAAGTCGGAGATCTCGCTGATGGCGGACATGCTGAAGGCCCGGGGCGCGAAGCCCTGAGCCCCTGTGGCGCGTGGTCCGCGACAGGCATCGCATAGGCTCGTCGCCGATATGAAGAGCTACCTCGCACCCCTGGGGTCCAAGGCCGACAAGGACACCGTGCGCCGCCACAACCTGAGCCTCGTGCTGCGCGCCGTGCGGGACGAGGGTGAGGCCGGTGAGGCGACCAGGGCCGGAGTGTCGGCACGCGTCGGACTCACCAGGGCCGCGGTGTCCTCGCTGGTCGAGCAGCTGCTGGAGAGCGGCTTCGTCACCGAGACCGGCAAGACCTTCAGCGGTCAGGCCGGGCGCCCGGGTACGGCACTGAAGGTGGCGCGCACGGGGCCCGCCGGGTTCGGCGTGGAGATCAACATCGACTACGTGTCGGTGTGCGTGGTGGATCTGGCGGGCACCGGACGCGTGCGGCAGACCGAGCACCTGGACAACCGTGGCGCACCGCCCGGGGAGGTCCTGGCGCGGGCGGCTGGGATCGCCGCGCGCACCCTGGACTCGGCGCGCGAGCAGGATCTGTACCCGGTCGGTACGGCGCTGGCGCTGCCAGGACTCGTCTCGGGCGGTGCGGTGCGCCAGGCCCCGAACCTGGGCTGGAACCAGGTCGCGGCCGAGGAACTGTTCGCGCAGGCCCTCGCCGGTCTGCGTCCCGGCACCGCACCGCTGCCCGTCCGCTCGGAGAACGAGGCGAATCTCGCGGCGCTGGCCGAGCTGTGGTTCGGCGGACTCGACGCGGTCCGCAGCTTCCTCTATCTGACGGGCGAGATCGGTGTGGGCGGCGCCCTGGTCCTCGACGGTGAACTGCTGCGCGGCGCGCACGGGTTCGCCGGGGAGATCGGCCATGTGGTGGTGGACCCGGCGGGCCCGGAGTGCCGGTGCGGCTCGCGTGGCTGCCTGGAGCAGTACGCGGGCCAGTCGGCTCTGCTCCGGGCGGCCGGCATCGACGAGTCCGCGGGCGGCGCCGCGGGAGTGATGGAGCTGGAGCGGCGGGCGCAGGCGGGTGACCCGGTGACGCTGGCCGCCGTGGCGGAAGCGGGCCGGATGCTGGGGCAGGTGCTCTCCGGCGCGGTCAATCTGTTCGACCCGGACGCGGTGGTGCTCGGCGGGATCTACCGCGGCCTGATGCCGTGGCTGTCGCCGCCCGCCGACAAGGAGCTGACGGGCCGGGTGGTGTCCGGCCTCTGGTCCCGGGGCGGCGACAGGCTGCGCGCCTCGTCCGTCGCGGGCGACGCGGCGCGGGGCGCGGCGGCGCTGGTGATGCAGGACGTACTGGCCGACCCCGCGGCGTACGCCCTGCCGGCGCCGGTGGACTCCTGACGGCGGGCCCTGGTGGTGCCCCGGGGCGCCCGGTGGTCGGGTGGGCGCCCCGGTGGGTGGGTCAGCGGACGTTGAGGAGGTGTTCCATGGCGAGCTGGTCGAGGGCTTCGAAGGCCATGGAGCGTTCGGCGGCGGCGTTCGCGTCGAAGTCCTCGTAGGCGGACCTGTCGGCGAGGAGGGCCTTGAGGCCGTCGTCGGCGGTGGGCTGTGCGAGTTCGTCCAGGCGGGAGGCGGTGAGGGCTTCCTGGACGGCGGGGTCGGCGCGGAAGGCGGCCGCGCGTTCCTTGAGGATGAGGTAGTTGCGCATGCAGTTCTTCGCGGACTCCCAGACCCCGTCGATGCCGTCGGTGCGTACCGGCTTGAAGTCGAA
>NZ_JBEZIH010000025.1:0-131805 GCF_040650935.1 Streptomyces sp. NPDC048565 | reverse complement strand
GGCTTGGGCTCGATCGCGAACCGCAGGTCGTAGCCCTGCTCGGTGACGTAGTCGCCCAGCAGGTCGAAGGCCTCCTTCATCCGGTCCAGAGCCACGCGCACGTCCTTGGCACCGCCGGACTCCGCGCCCTCACGCCCGCCCCAGGCCACATACGTCCTCGCGCCGAGCTCGGCGGCCAGATCGATGTTGCGGATGACCTTCCGCAACGCGAAGCGCCGCACGTCACGGTCGTTGGAGGTGAACCCGCCGTCCTTGAACACCGGGTGGGTGAACAGGTTCGTCGTGGCCATCGGGACCTTCATCCCGGTGCGCTCCAACGCGTCCTTGAACCGGCCGATCAGCCGGGCACGCTCCGCCTCGGAGGACCCGAACGGGATCAGGTCGTCGTCATGGAACGTCACACCGTGCGCACCGAGCTCCGCGAGCCGCTCCACCGACTCCACCGGATCGAGCGCCGGACGCGTCGCGTCACCGAACGGGTCATTCCCACGCCATCCCACGGTCCACAGACCGAAGGTGAACCTGTCCGCGGGGGTGGGGGTGAAGCGGTTCGACATCGTGCTGCCTCTTGTCGACATGGGCCGGCGGCTGCGCTGCCGTCCGACCGATTTGTTGGCTGACAGTACTAATACGGCATCGTGGCGTTTGTTTCTAGACCATGTCTGTGACATGCGCGTCACATAGGGGAATCATGGCGGACTCCGGGGCGCCTTTCGGCTCCCGGAAGGGTGGGTTCCGGAGCCTTTCCGGCCATCGTCGAAGCGCTTCGAAAAACATTTTGTTTTGTGTACGATCAAAATCAGGACCCCACAGGAACGGACCCCCATGAAGTTCACCGACGGCTTCTGGCAGATGCGCAGTGGTGTGCATGCCTCCTACGCCACTGAAGTCCGCGACATCCGCCTCGACGACGACCGCCTCGCCGCCTACGCCGCCGTCAAGCGCGTCGAGCGCCGCGGCGACACTCTGAACGCTCCGCTGATCACCGTGGAGGCCCACGCCCCCGCCGATGGCGTCATCGCGGTGCGTCTGACCCACCACGCCGGCAAGCGCCGCAAGGGCCCCGACTTCGAACTCCCGGGCGCCGCCACCGGACCCGTCGCCACGACCCGTACCCGGGGCGCGGCCGCCGAGCTGACCAGCGGCCCACTCACCCTGCGGCTGCCCACCGAAGGCGCCTTCGGCCTGGAGTTCCTCGACGGGGACGGCCGGCTCCTGACGTCCGCCGGCCGCAAGGGCAGCGCGTTCGCCACCGTCGACGACGACAACAGCCACCACATGTTCGCCCAACTCGCCCTGGGCGTCGGCGAGACCGTCCACGGTCTGGGCGAGCGCTTCACGCCGTACGTGAAGAACGGCCAGACCGTCGACATCTGGCAGGCCGACGGCGGCACCAGCAGTGAACAGGCCTACAAGAACATCCCGTTCTATCTCTCCTCGCGCGGCTACGGCGTCTTCGTCAACCACCCCGGCAAGGTCTCCTTCGAGGTCGGCTCCGAGGCCGTGGGACAGGTGCAGTTCAGCGTCGAGGACCAGACGCTTGAGTACTTCGTCATCGCGGGCCCCACCCCGAAGGACGTCCTCTCCCGCTACGCGGCCCTCACCGGCCTCCCCGCCCTCCCTCCGGCGTGGTCGTTCGGCCTCTGGCTGACCACCTCCTTCACCACGTCCTACGACGAGGCCACCGTCACCTCCTTCGTCGACGGCATGGCCGAGCGCGGAATCCCGCTCAGCGTCTTCCACTTCGACTGCTTCTGGATGCGCGAGTACCAGTGGTGCGACTTCGAGTGGGACCCGGCGGTCTTCCCCGACCCGGAGGGCATGATCGCCCGGCTCAAGGACAAGGGCCTGAAGATCTGCGTCTGGATCAACCCGTACATCGGGCAGAAGAGCGCCCTGTACGAAGAAGGGGTGCGCGAGGGCTACTTCGTCCTCACCCCCGACGGCGACGTCTGGCAGTGGGACAAGTGGCAGGCCGGCATGGCGCTGGTGGACTTCACCAACCCCGAGGCCACGGCCTGGTTCCGGAGCAAGCTCAAGGGCCTCCTCGACCAGGGCGTCGACGGCTTCAAGACCGACTTCGGCGAGCGCATCCCGACGGACGTCGTCTGGCACGACGGCTCCGACCAGGAACGCATGCACAACTACTACACGCACCTCTTCAACCAGGCCGTCTTCGAGCTCCTGGAGAACGAGCGCGGCCAGGGCGAGGCAGTCCTCTTCGCCCGCTCGGCCACCGCGGGCGGCCAGCAGTACCCGGTGCACTGGGGCGGCGACTGCTGGTCCTCCTTCGAGGCCATGGCCGAGTCGCTGCGCGGCGGTCTCTCCCTGTCGCTGTCCGGCTTCGGCTTCTGGAGCCACGACATCGGTGGCTTCGAGGGCACCCCGGACCCGGCGGTCTTCAAGCGCTGGCTCGCCTTCGGGCTGCTCTCCTCGCACAGCCGGCTGCACGGCTCCTCGTCGTACCGCGTGCCGTGGGAGTTCGGTGACGAGGCGGTGGACGTGGCCCGGCAGTTCACCCGTCTCAAGCACCGCCTCATGCCGTACCTGTACGGCGCCGCCGTCGAGGCGCACCGCACGGGCGTCCCCACGATGCGTCCCCTGCTGCTGGAGTTCCCGGACGACCCGACGGCCCGCACGGCGGACCGCGAGTACCTGCTGGGGCCGGACGTCCTCGTAGCCCCGGTCTTCACCGACGACGGCCAGGTCGAGTACTACGTGCCCGAGGGCACCTGGACCCACCTGCTGACGGGCGACACGGTCACCGGCCCGGTCTGGCGCCAGGAGACCCACGGCTTCGACAGCCTGCCACTGCTGGTCCGCCAGGGCGCTGTCCTGGCGCTCGGCGCGGACGAGAGCCGCCCGGACGGCGAGTGGCTCGACGACCTGGAACTCCGTGTGTTCGCCCCGGCGGGCACGGGCGACTTCACCCGTACGGTGACCGTCCCCGACCGCACGGGCGCGGTGGCCGCGACGTACGAGGTGGTCCGCGAGGGCGGCGAGGTCCGCGTCACGGCGGACACGGACCGGCCGTACACGGTCACGGTGGTGGGCGAGCAGGCCTGACAACCGCCGAACGAGCACCGGACCGCCCGCCCCTGACAGCAGGGGCGGGCGGTCCGGTGCTCGGTGGTGTCAGCGGGTGGGTGCCGCGGGCACCGGCGCTTCCTCGGCAGGTGCCGGGCTGTTCCCACGTGCCCTGCGGATCGCGTAGGCGACGAGGACGACAGCCAGACTGCCCAGGCTGGTCATCAGCTGGGTGCGCTGGTCGGCGATGACGGCCATGGCCACCAGCACCGCCGCGAAGCCGGCCATGACCACCCAGGTGAGGTACGGGAAGAGCCACATACGCAGGGTCAGCCGCTCGGGCTCCTCACGCTCCAGGCGGCGCCGCATGCGCAGCTGGGACGCACCGATCATGAGGTACATGAAGATGGCGACGGCGCCGGACGAGTTCACGAGATAGGTGAAGACGGTGTCCGGGGACAGATAGGCCAGGAGCACCGAGATCCAGCCGACGACCGTTCCGGCGAGGATCGCGCGGGCGGGTACCCGGCGCTTGTTCGTCGCCACCAGCCAGGCGGGGGCGTCCCCATGGGTGGCGAGCGCCCGCAGCATCCGCGAGGAGACGTAGACCGAGGAGTTGAGCACGCTCAGGACCGCCGTGAGGATGACGACGTCCATCACGACGCCCGCACCGGGCAGCTCGATGATGTTCCAGGCCGCGACGTACGGGCTGGCCAGGACCTTGGCGCTGTCCCACGGCACGATGGTGACCACCAGGACGATCGAGCCGACGTAGAACAGGATGATCCGCCAGATGATCCCGGTGGTGGCACGGGCCACCGAACGCTCGGGCTCCTTGCTCTCGGCGGCGGCGATGGTGACGATCTCGGCTCCGCCGAACGCGAAGATGACCACGACGATCGCGGAGAAGATCGCCGTGAACCCGTTCGGTGCGAAGCCGCCGTGCGCGGTCAGGTTGGAGAAGTCGAAGGACGAGCCCGGCCAGCCGCCGAAGACGTAGAGACCGCCGACGATCAGGAAGGCCACGATCGCGGCGACCTTGACGGAGGAGAACCAGAACTCGAACTCGCCGAACGACTTCACCGAGAGCAGGTTGGTCGCGGTCATCACGACCATCAGACCCATGGCCAGCACCCAGAGCGGCAGCCCGATCCACGCGTGCAGGATCGCGGCGCCCGCGACGGCCTCCACGGCCACGATGATGACGTAGTAGTACCAGTACAGCCATCCGATGGTGAAGCCCGCCCACGGCCCGATGGCGGTGCGGGCGTAGTCGGCGAAGGAGCCCGATGACGGCTTCGCCACGACCATCTCGCCGAGCATCCGCATGGTGCACAGCACGAGCGCGCCGGCCAGGCAGTAGGAGACGATCGCGGCGGGCCCCGCCGTCTTGATCACGGATCCGCTGCCCACGAACAGCCCGGCGCCGATCGCCCCTCCGATCGCGATCATCGACATGTGGCGGTTGCGCAGGGATCGGCTGAGCTCGGGTTGGGCGCTCCGCGGTTCCGCCTGCGGTTCTCCCTGCGGTGCTTTCCGCGGTGCCTTCCGCGGTTCTTTCTGCGGTTCTCTCTGTGGTGCGGAAGAAGTCATGGCAGCTCCAGTCATGGGCAACGGCGTACAAGCCAACGGCGTAAAGGGAGGTGGAAACCCCTCGTGGCGGTGCGGGCGCCGTCGAGAAGCCGCGGCCGGGCGGCAGGGATCCGGGCCGCCGGGCCGCCGTGTCCTCAGGTCCAGTCACCCTCGCGACCGCCGCCGATCACCCAGCTGAGCGCCCGGAAGCGGCGCAGTGCCGTCACGGCGTCAGGGGCGTTCGTGCGGATGGTCCGGGGGCCGGACAGTTCGACTCCGGACAGCGCGCTCGCCCGGTCTGCGAGGTGCGGGCTGTCCACGTCGACCTCCACCGTGTGCGGTGCGGGACGCAGGGTGGGGCGTGGTGGGGGTGCCGAGAGGGCCTCGGCGGCCTCGCGGCGGATGTCGGCCGTCGTGACGGCCGGGGTGCGGCAGACGGCCGCGTGCCGGGAGATCGCCCTCTTCACGGTGACGGTCCGGCAGCCCGGTGCGTATGTGGTCGCCTCGCGGCAGGTCACGTCGTCGCCGGTGACGAGAACGACCGGCACGCCGGCCTCGGCGGCGACCAGGGCGTTGAAGTGGCCCTCGCCGACGGGATCGCCGTCGATGCGGACGCCGAGGATGCTGTGCGAGAGGTAGGTGTGCGCGAGGACACCCTGCTCGCCCGCGCCGGTGTGGTAGCCGACGAACGCCACCGCGTCGATGCCGTCCTCCAGCCCTTCCATCATGCCGAGGGGCTTGTGCCGGCCGACGATCAGGACCGCGCGCGGGTCGAGTTCCTCGATGAGGACGTTGTCCATGCCGCAGTGCGCGTCGTTGACGACGATCTCGTCCGCGCCGGCGTCGGCGAACCCGGCGACGGCGGCGTTGACGTCCTGGGTGAGCAAGCGGCGAAAACGCTCGTAGCGCGGTGTTCCCGCCGCGACGTCCGCGGGGGAGACGGTGCCCGTCGCCCCTTCCATGTCGGCGGATATGAGGACACGCTTCACCCCGCCACCTCCTTCTTCGTTCCTTGCTCCGGGCCGTCCGCGCACAGCGCCACGAGGGCGTCCGCGTGGGAGAGGCCACTCTCCTCGACGACTTCGCGCACGCTCTGGGCCTCGCGGACCATGGCGAGGCGAACCTGCCCGAGGGAATTCGTGCGATAACCGTATACGGCGGGCCTGGGTAGCGAATTGTACGAAAAGTGGGAGGAGAAGTAGTACGCCCCGGTGTCGTACAACGCCACCACGTCCCCGGGCTCGATCGCCGGGAGTTCGCGTGCCGTCGCGGTCAGGTCACCGGCGAAGCAGCACGGCCCCGCGATGTCCACGACCTGGAGCAGCCCCTCCTTGGGACGGCCCGCGGCGTCGAACACACCGACCCGCAGGGGCCAGGCGTCCGGCATGAACACCGTGCGGGTGGCCACCTGGGCTCCGGCGTGGGTGACCGCGATCTGCCGGCCGCCGGCGGACTTGGTGTACTCGACGACCGAGGCGATGGTGCCGCTCTTCGCCAGCAGCGAGCGGCCGAACTCGGTGACGAGGGTGTAGCGGCCGTCGAAGAGCCCCGGGGCGGCTTCGCGCAGCTCGGCGACGTAGTCGGCGTACGTGGGGCGGTCGTCCTCGCTGTCGAAGTTGACGGGCAGGCCGCCGCCGATGTCCAGGCCGGTGATCCGGGCGTGGCCCAGCTGCTCGTTGATCCGCTCCGCGAGGTCGTACGCGGCGCTGACCCCCTGGGCGATGAGCGGCAGAGGGCAGCCCTGGGAGCCGACGTGCGCGTGCAGGCGGTTGAGCCAGGGGCGCCGGGTGAAGGCGTCGATCACCGCGTCCACGGCCCCCGGGTCGCGTAGGGCGACGCCGAACTTGGACGTCGCGGTCGCGGTACTCATCGCCCCGATGGCGCCCGCTCCGACCTGGGGGTTCACCCGCAGTCCGACAGGGCCGGCCGGCTCGCGGCCGGCGAGCAGGCGGTCGACGCGCTCCAGTTCCTGGAAGTTGTCCAGGTTGATCGCGATGCCGTGCTCCAGCGCGTACTCCAGCTCCTCGACCGTCTTCGCGGGGCTGTCGAAGACCAGCCGGTCGGGGCTGAACCCGGCTGCCAGCGCCTGCTCCAGCTCGCCGGGCGATGCCACCTCGCAGCCCATACCGGCCTCGGCGAGCAGCCGCAGGACCGGCACCAGGCCGCACGCCTTGGCCGCGAACGTGTGCTGGACCGTGGCCGGCCCGTCGAACGCCGCGTTCAGCGCGTCCACCGCTGCCAGCACCCCGTCGACGTCGAGCAGACCGACCAGGGGCGAGCCGGGGCCGAGCAGGCCCTCATCGACGGCGCGGGCGAGCGCCGCCTCGCGGGCACGCTCGCGTCGAGGGGCCGAACCGGATGTCACCTGAAACACACTCCTACGTGAGGTCGCTCGTGCCCGCGCTCATCGGGTCGCGGGCCGTAGTGACCCGCGCTCGTCCGGTCGCGGGCCGTCGTGAACAGCTTCGGTGCGCGAGGCCCGGCACGTCTTCGTCAGCCACCACCAGGCCTGGCCGTGATACCTGTCCGGCCGCACAACTTAATGATCATGATGGCGTGGTGTCCGTCGTCCTGCCCGTGCTCACCCGGTACGTCGGCCCAGGCGCAGTCCGACGTCCGCCAGGAGCCGCACGGCAGGATCGGCCAGGTCCACGCCGAACAGCTCCCTGGCCCGGCGCAGCCGGTACCGCAGCGTGTTGGGGTGCACATTGAGGCGCCGCGCGGCAGCGGCCGTGTCACCGAAGGCGTCCAGATACGCGGTGACCGAATCGCCGTACCGCGAGCCGTGTGCCCGGTCGTGCTCCACCATCGCGTGCACCGGACCCTGCATCGCCCCCCACAGCGGATCCACCCGGTCGAGCAGGCGCAGCACCGCCGCATCGGCCGCCACCTCCTCGTACGACGCCACCGCCGACCCGGCCGGGGCAGCCGGCAGTCGGGTGGCCCGCTCCCTCAGCACCCGTACCACCAGCTCCGCCGCGTCGCGGGATGCGGGCAGCTGCGCCAGGTCAGCCACGACGGGTCCGGCACCGGCGAAGACCACGCCTGGCGGGGCAGGACCTCCGGGGGCCGTGCTTCCGGGCAGTCCACCTCCTGCCGGTCCACCTCCTGCCGGTCCGCTTCCCGGCACTCCGCTTCCCGGCACCGAGGGGACCGCCGCCAGCAGCGTGCGCGCGGGGTCCGTCTCACCGTCCAGGGCCGGCACCACGGCGTACAGCCGCTGCCCCGACCGCGCGGTCACACATCCCGGACGGTAGGCGGCGGCCTGCAACGCGAGAACGTCGAGCACCCGCTGCCCGGCGTCGCCCGGCACGGTCTCCCGGCCGTCGTACGCGTCCCGGCCGTCGTACGCCTCCGCCACCATCACGGCGTGCGGCCGGTCCCGCGCGATCCCGACGTCGTGCGCAGCCTGCGTGCTGCCCGCCAGTAGCGCGTGCACCGCGCCTTCGCGCGCCCAGGCGGCGGCCCGGCCCCATGTCCTGTGGTGCGACAGATGCGGGACCGCGGCACGGCCCGCCGTCGTGAGCGCCGCCACCGCGTCCTCCGCCAGGGGCCGCCCGTCGGCGGCGGCCCAGATCGAGCCGAGCACCTCGGATCCGTGCCGCACCGCGATGGCCAGCCGCTCGGCGTACCGCTCGTCGGCGGGGAGCCGCACCACGTCGTCGGTGTTCCACAGGGCCTGGAAGAAGCCGCTCTCGCGCAGTTCGACGACCCGCCAGCGGGGCACCTCCTGGCCGAGGATGGTGAGCCTGCGCATCGGATCGGGCTCGTGGTCCATGCGCGAGTACGCCAGGACCCGCGACTGCGGGTCCTCGATCGTGATGGCGCCGCCGACGAGGTCCGCCACCGTGTTGGCCAGACCCGACAGATCGCCCAGCCGCAGCCCGTCCACCCCGGCCGAACCCACGGACCGGCCCGGGACGCTGTGCACCAGAGCCGTCCGCAACCGCCCGAGCACATCGGTCCACCCCTGCCCGGGCCCTCGGGTCAGCAAGGCCGTACGTCCCCGCTCGGCCGCCTCCAGCAGGGCAGTCCTGGGCCCCCGGGCGCCGCGCCGCATCACCACGGCCGCGGCTCCCGCACGGTCCGCGGCGCGCAGCACGTCGACCGCATCGGGCGATGCGGCCTCGACCCCGACCGCGAGCAGGACCAGCCCGGTGGCGGCCCAGGCCTCTTCGTCCCTCTCCTCGCCCGGGTCGTGCAGCACCACGTCGGACACCGGCACATGGGTGCCGCAGGGTGCCACGACGACGTCGAGCGTCCCGTCGGCGACCAGCGCGAGGAGCTGTGCCAGCGTGGGACCGTGGCCGTGGCCGGAATGGTCCGTCTCGGAGATGCGCATCGGCTCATACTCGCCGCTCGCCGTCGTGGCCCGCCATGTCCCAGGTCACCACCCTGCGCCGGCCGGCTCCGAGAGCTGCCGCAGGGGCGAGCCGCCCCGCGCAGGACCGGACGGAATGCGATCGTGGGCAGACAGGTTGCCCCAGTGGCACGCATGAACGAGCAGCACGGCGCAGAGAGCGGAAGCATCCCATGGGCGAGTTGATCCTGATCCGGCACGGCGAGACCGAGTGGTCACGGTCCGGGCAGCACACGAGCTGGACCGACCTGCCCCTCACCGAGCTCGGGGAGCGCCAGGCCCGCGCCCTCGTACCACTTCTCGCCGAACGCGAGATCGGGCTCACCCTGGTCAGCCCCTACCTCCGCGCCCGCCGCACAGCCGAACTGGCGGGCCTGACCGCGCCCCGCGAGACTCCGGACCTGCGGGAGTGGGACTACGGGGCGTACGAGGGCATCGCCACGGTCGACATCCGCCGCACCCGCCCCGACTGGAACCTCTGGACCGACGGCGTCGCCCCCGGCCCCGCGGAGCACCCGGGGGAGAGCCCCCAGGAGGTCGGCGACCGGGCGGACCGCATCCTGGCAGAGGTCAAGGCAGCGGCCTCCCGGCTGGGCGAGGCGGACATCGCGCTGGTCGCCCACTCCCACTTCCTGCGCGTCCTGACCGCGCGCTACCTCCGGCTGACACCGGCAAGCGGCGAACTCTTCCAACTCGCCACGGGCGCGGTCTCACGCCTGGGCACAGAACACGGCAAGCCGGTGGTGACAGCGCTGAACGTGGCCCTGCCGGAGCGCCTCTTCGACGCCATCCTCTGACGGGTGGCGGGCCTGGGGGCCGAGGCGACCCGTATCGGTCCGTAGCGCTCACCCACCTCCATGACCGTCGGTGAACCGGGATGGCGTACGGGCCACTCGGGCAGCCCCCCGGCCGTTGGGGTCGCCCTTGGCGATGTAGTCCGCGAGGGCCGCGGCGCGCCCTCGGGTGGGCGCCGCTGCGTCACTCGCGGACCTGGGCGTGCACCGTCGGCTGCGCGTCAGAGCTGTCCGCGCCCAGGCTCGCGAGCAGGCGCAGCCTGTCCTCGGCGGGGCTGCCGGGGGGCGCGGACAGCACCAGCAGTTCCATGCCTGATTCGCCCGGCAGAGCGAAGTTCTCCTGGTGCAGCTCCAGCAGCCCGACCAGCGGGTGCATGTACGCCTTACGACCATGGGTGCGGGCCCGCACGTCCGCGCGGGCCCAGAGGCGGCGGAAGCGCTCGCTACCCATCGCCAACTCGCCGATGAGCGAGGCCAGTCCAGGATCATCGGGGTACTTGCCGGCAGCCAGCCGCAGGTGCCCGACGACGTCGAGGGTGCACGTCTCCCAGTCCACGTAGAGGCCGCGCTCGGCCTCGTCGAGGAAGATGTGCCGCGCGGTGTTCATGCCCGGTACAGGCCGGCCGTAGAGGGACCCGGCGAGGCGGTTCCCGGCCAGCACGTCAAGGCGATGGTCCATGATCAGCGCGGGCGCGTCGGCGATCAGGCCGAGGACACGCAGCAGCTCCGGCCGGACCCGCCCGCCGGGCGCCTTCGCCCGGCGGCGGCGCTGCCGCGCGAGCCGGTGGAGGTGCCCGCGTTCGGTCTCGTCGAGGCCGAGAACACGGGCGAGCGCGTCGAGGATCTGCCCGGACGGCTGGGTCGCGCGGCCCTGCTCAAGGCGTACGTAGTAGTCGACGCTGACTCCGGACAGGTGCGCGACCTCCTCGCGGCGCAGCCCTTCGACCCGGCGGCGGCTGTCGGCTGTGATGCCGACGGAGGCCGGGTCGACCCGGGAACGCCGGATCCGCAGGAAGCCCGCAAGGTCGTCCATGTCCACAGTATGGGCCTCGGCCGGGCACGTGAGGGTGGTCCTGGCGATACCAGGAAGTCCGGTCCGACGGAAGAGGCCGCCCCTGTACGACGCGCCCCCGGCGACCGAGCATCTGTGGTGACACACCGTGTCGCACTGCCCGGATGCCGAACTTTCGAACTCTCGGATCGTCGAAGGGAACAGCCATGAAGGCACTCATCGTCCACGCCCACCCCGAGCCGCGCTCGCTGAACGGCTCGCTCAAGGACATCGCCGTGTCCACGCTCGAAGCCGCCGGGCACGAGGTGCGGGTGAGCGACCTGTACGCGATGAACTGGAAGGCCGTGGTGGACGCGGCGGACTTCGGCGAGCACGCCACGAACCCGCTGCGGGTGGCGCCGAGTTCGGCCGGTGCGTACGACGCCGGCGCGCTCACGCCCGACGTGGCCGCCGAGCAGGAGAAGCTGCTGTGGGCCGACACGGTGATCTTCCAGTTCCCGATGTGGTGGTACACGATGCCGGCGATCCTCAAGGGCTGGGTGGACCGGGTGTTCTCCTTCCACTTCGCGTACGGAGTCGGCGTGCACGACGAGACGCGGTACGGCGAACGCTTCGGCGAGGGCACGCTGCGGGGCCGTCGGGCGATCCTGTCGGTGACCGTCGGGGGCCAGGAGTCCCACTACACCGACCGCGGGATCAACGGCCCGATCGAGGACCTGCTTTTCCCGATCCACCACGGAATCCTGTACTACCCGGGCGTGGAAGTGCTGCCGCCGTTCGTGCTGTACGGCACCGACAAGATCACCGGCGGTGCCTTCGAGGACGCCGCGAAGGCATGGGAGGAGCGGCTGCTGACGCTGGAGACGACCGAGCCGATCGCGTTCCGGCGCCAGAACTTCGGCGACTACGAGATCCCGTCACTGCGGCTGAAGGAGGGCCTGGAGGCGCCGGGGCGCAAGGGGTTCGGCCTGCATGTGCGCGGTAGCTGAGCCGTGAGGCCCGCGTCCCCGCCGCCAGGGCCGTGGCCCCACTTGAGGACATCGAAAGCCCCCCGGAGCCGGCGTGTCGCCGCCGAAACCGGCAAGCTCCGAACGTCGGCGGGCGCCGGGAAACTTCGCGCAGGTGCGCACCTGGCGCCTGACCGGGGCATGACGCCAGCATCGAGTGGTGAACAACTCCAACGAGCCGCACATCTCGCACAAGGCGCAGCTGCCCTACCCCTACGACCAGGACATCTCCCATGTCCTGCGGCACCTCAGCAGGATCACGGCCACCGGCCGGAAGAAGCTCGCCAACAGTCTGAGCACCGCCGGCTACCTGGCCGCGGGCATGCGGCTGATCCAGCAGCACCTGGGGCCGGACGCCTTACGCGGTGCTGCCGCCGGCAACACGCACGCACTTGAACGTCCGCTGCTGGGATTCCTGTCCCAGCGGGCGGTCGCGGCGGCCGTCGCCGAGAACCCGCCCCCGTTCACCTCCCGGGGCGGTGTACCGAGGCTGCGGACCACCTGGCGCTCGCACTCGGACTTCGTCGCCGATCTGATCAACTTCGCCATGTGGCCCGCGAATTACCATCCCGGCTATCTGAAGCAGCGGGCGGCCACCATCCGGAGGCTGGTGGCCGGCGAGGACTTCGTGGGGGCCGTCCACGAGACGGCCTACCAGCACACGGCGGAGAGCGCCCGCATGCCGTCCGTCCGGCTCAGCCTCGTCCTGATGGCGCTCGCCGACGGCGACGACACGGTCCAGCGGGCACTCGCCGAGACGTACCGGGGTTACCTCTCCTCCTGGAAACAGGTGTACGCCGAAGTCCTCCAGGCACGGGGCCTGCGGTTGCGCGCGGGACTCGACCTCGACGATCTCGCGAACGCCCTGTCCGCCGCCACGGACGGCATGATCCTGCGTTCCATCGGCGACCCGCAGGCCCGGGTCGTCGACCAGGAACGGGAGAGCTCGCTGATGGGCACGGTCGCCCTCGCGGTGATCCACGGGTTCCTGGAACCGGCCGAAGCCTCGGACGGCCTCACCCTGGAACAGGCCGTCGGCGCGAGGCTGGGCCGTCCGCTGCCGTCGGGGACGCCCGGAAACGACCGGTTGCGAGGGGAGACGCCCCGATGACATCCAGCACCCGCCCTCCGGCGGTACCCGGAGGGGACGCACGGGTCCCGGCCTGGCTCACGGCCGCCACCGGCCTGTGCTCGGCCGTCGCCACGGTCGTCCTGGCGCTCACCGGCCACGCCGAGGCCGCAGCGGCCGTCGGAGTCGCGGGTGGTGCCGTCGCCGGTGGCGTCCAGGTGACGGTGAACGTCCAGCGGCGTCCTCCCGGCCAGGAGTGAGGCGCACTCTCAGAGGGAGCCGCACCTCAGCGCGTCGACGAACTGGGACCAGCGCACGGCGGAGAAGGTGAGCGCGGCGCTGTCGGGGGTCTTGCTGTCGCGTACGGGCACGAGGCCGGGGACGCCGTCAGCGATTTCGACGCACTCGCCTCCGTCGCCATTGCTGTACGACGCCTTGCGCCAGACAGCTGTGCTCAGATCAGGCGTGGTCGTCATGGCGTGAGGAACTCCTTCGCCGCCGAGGCGATCCGGTCAAGGGACGCCTCCGGCGACAGCGCGGCAGCCCTGACCAGATCGTAAGCGGCGCTGCGTTGCTCCACCAGTACGGGTTCTTCGATGAGTTGGCCGCTGTACGCAGACTCCGCATACACGACAGCCGGAGCCTCCGGGAACTGCATCAGTGTCATCGGTGCATGGAGAAGGGGATGGGCCCCGGCGGAGAACGGGAGCACCTGAGTGATGAGCCTGGGGCGGGATGCGGTCTGTTCGACCAGGTGGTTGAGCTGCTCGGCCATCACGGCGTTTCCGCCTACGGGCACGAGCAGGGCGGCTTCGTGAACCACCAGCCAGAGCACGGGCGCAGAGGACGAGTCGAGGAGCGACGTCCGCTCCATCCTGGTGCGGACGTGCCCCTCGATGAGGTCTTGGTCGGCGAACGGGTGAGCGGACCGGGTGAGTGCTCGCGCGTAGGACTCGGTCTGCACGAGGCCGTGCACGAGCATCGAGGAGAAGCTTCCGATGAACGAGGCCTGCAACTGGAGCTCCGCCGCGTCCGCGAAGTACCCCGCCACCTTCGACGTCCGCGCCAGCCGGCACAGCCGCTGGAGGTGTTCGCCGCTGCCCAGCAACTCGTCCAGCCCGCGCGAGATCTCCACCTGCGGCCGCCGCTCAGCCGCCTCGAACATGCCGATGTACGCACCGGAGCAGAACACCCGCTCACCCAGCTCGTTCTGCGACAGCCCCGCCGCCTCGCGCAGGCGGCGCAGCTCGGCGCCGTAGAAGGCGCGGGGATTGGCGTACGGGTCGAGGTCCTTCGGGAGCGGCATGCCGGCAACGTAACGGTTACCCCGCCCCCGTATGCGACGCATCTGTTGTTGTCACCCGTACGGGGTTTCAGCGGACGGTGAGGCCGCCGTCGACGGCGAGGACGGTGCCGGTCGTCCACCGGGCCGAGGCGAGGTAGGCGGCCGCGGTGGCGATGTCCTGGGTGGTCCCCAGGCGTCCCAGGGGGTAGGAGTCCTCGATCTGCTGGTCGTGTGCGGTGCGCTGCTCCGTGGTCATGGGTGAGAGGTAGGAGCGTTCGTAGGTGGGTGTGTGGACGGCCCCAGGGGCGATCGCGTTGACGCGGATTCCTTGGGGGCCGAGTTCGTTGGCCAGCGCCCGGGTCATGGAGTTGAGCGCTCCGCGGGTGGCGGAGTAGGCGGCTGAATGACGGCCGGCGGCCATCTTGTGGGCCCAGTAGCTGCTGATGTTGATGATGCTTCCGTGGCCGTTCAGGAGGGCGGGAAGCATGTGCTGGCTCAGCAGCAGCGGCACTTGGACGTTGAGGTGCCACATCGAGTTCATGGCCTCGATGGTGGTGTCCCGCAGTAAGGCGAAGTGCGCGATGCCGACGTTGTTGACGAGAGTGTCGACCCGGTCGGAAAGGTGTCCGACCTGCGCGGCGACCTGTGCGGGGGCGTCCGGAGCGGAGAGGTCCGCGGACACGGTGTGCACCGTGGTGCCGTGCCGGCCCAGTTCCTCGGCGGCGGCCTGGAGCTTGTCGCGGTTGCGGGCGACGAGGATCAGGTTCGCTCCGTCGGCGGCGAGGGCGTCGGCGATGGCGAGTCCAAGGCCCTCGCTGCCGCCGGTGACGACGGCGAGGGGAGCTGTGGTGTGGTGCTCGCGCATATCAGAATCCATCAGGGTGGTCGGTGGACGCGCTCAGGAGCGCGAACTGGCGTAGCTCTTCAAGCTGGTCGCCGCGGCTCTTCTCGATGCCGGCGAGGGCGTCGCTGCCCAGAGGCAATCGCAGCGGGGGGCGTTGCATGTCGGCGAGGGCCACAAGTGCCTTGGCCATGCGGGCGGGGTCGCCGATCTGGCCTCCCGCACCTGCGGATCGTGCCAGCGCTTCGTGCGCCGGACGGTAGTCGGGGATGGCTCCGCCGGTGGGCAGCCGACTCGCCCAGTCGGCGCGGAAGCCGGTGCGGGCCGCTCCGGGTTCCACGATGGTCGTCCGGATACCCAGGGGCGAAAGTTCGGCGGCCAGTGAGACGCTCAGACCTTCGAGGGCGTGCTTGCTTGCCGTGTAGGCACTCATCCCGGGGGCACCGATCTGCCCCGCCAACGAGCTGATCTGCAGCACCCGGCCCGCTTTCGCCTCACGCAGGTACGGCAGGGCGGCACGCAGGACGTTGACGGTGGCGAAGAAGTTCACTTCGAACTGGGCGCGCAGATCCGTGTCGTCCAGTTCCTCAAACGGGCCCGCCAGCGCGTACCCGGCGTTGTTGACGACTACGTCGAGGCGGCCGAACTGCCCTGTCGCGCCGTCGACAGCCTGCCGGAGTGCGTCGGCGTCGGTGATGTCCGCGCTCACGGTGAGCAGGCGTCCCGGGTGGGCCGTGGCCAGTGGCCGCAGCGGACTGTCGTTGCGCGACGCCGCGATCACTCGCTCGCCTGCGCCCAGAACCTCACTGACCAGTGCCCAGCCCAGACCGCCGGATGCTCCGGTGATCAGCCATACGCGGGTGGCCATGCTCCGCACCTCCGAAACGCTCCCAAGCGGACAAGGTCTGTCCGTTTCTCTTCAGCGTAGGGAAGCGGACAGGCGTTGTCCATTTTTGGCTAGGGTGGGGGGATGAATGCAGAGCAACCTGTAGCGACCCAGGAGGCAGCGGTGATGCCCCTGCGCGTCGACGCACAGCGCAATGCCGCGCGTGTTCTGGAGGCAGCGCGCCGCGCCGTCGCATCCCACGGGCTGGACGTGAGCTATCACGAGATCGCGCGGCAGGCCGGCGTCGGTGTGGGCACCGTCTATCGGCGCTACCCCGAACGTGACCAGCTCATGGCAGCCGTGCTGGGCGACATCCTCACCGAACTGATCGACACCGCACACCGGGCTCTGCGCTCCGACGACGCCTGGGAAGGCTTCTCGATGCTGTTCACCGGCCTGGCCATGCGCACCGTGCAGAACACAGGGCTGTCCGGTTCCCTGGACCAGCACGGCGGGCCTGTCATCGCCGAGCGGCGCCACGAGCTCCTGGGTCTTGTCCACAAGGTCATCGAGCGCGCCCAGGATGACGGGTGCCTTCGCCGGGATCTCGCCTGGCAGGACGTGCTGCAATTGACGGGGGCCGTGGCGGTGCAGGGATGTGTGCTGGGAGTTGAGCCTGATCCCGCGCGCGGTCACCGCTCCGTACTGACTGTTCTTCTCGACGGCCTGCGGGTCGGCGGGTAGTGGGAGGCGGGAGTCCGGCGAAGGTGTCCGCCGGAGAAGCACGGACGGCTGGTACCTCTGCCCCCGAGGTACCAGCCGGAGCCCGTGGCGGTGTCAGGCCGCCTTCTTCTTGAGTGAGGTGAGGTGGGCGAAGACGACCACGTTGGCCGAGTAGCCGGCCTTCTTGTCGAAGCGCCCTCCGCAGGTCAGCAGCCGGAGTTCGGGCCGGCCCGTCGCCCCGTACACCTTGTCGTCGGGGAACTTGTCCTTCGTGTAGGTCTTCATCTCGTCGACGGTGAAGACCGCGGTCTTCCTGTCCGCCCGGGTGACCGTCACCGTGTCTCCGCGTCGCAGGGCGTTGAGATTGAGGAAGATCGCGGGCCCCGTCGCGGTGTCGCGGTGGCCGACGAGCAGCGAGGTTCCCGCCTCGCCGGGGGAGGGGCCCTTCTGGAACCACCCCACCTGCTTGGGCTTGTTCAGCGGTGGGGCGCCGAGTCGGCCCTTCTTGTCGAGGGCGAGGCCCACGACCGGGGCCTCGATGTAGATCGCGGGGATGGCGACCTTCACCGGCCGGGAGTGGACCAGTGGTGCGTGCGAGGCGGGTACCTTCTCCTGCGGCTTGTGCGGTGCCCTGCGGAACGGCGGGGCCCCGCCGCCCGCGGCGTCGCTGCCGCGGGCGGCGGTGACCGACGAGGCGTCCTCGGGCGAGTCGGAACTCGCCCACACGATGCCGGTCACCAGCGAGAAGGTCACGCTCAGGGTCATCGTGAGCCGGCACGCACGAGTCGGCCCTCGTCGTCGCCGTCGGCCGCGCGGGTTATGCCTCGTTGCGGGCACGGCGGCGTGCGGATCGGCGCACCACGATCAGCCCCGCGAGTCCGGCGGCGCCGGCGACCAGCGCGGCCGATGCCCCGATGTTCGAGTCGCTCTCGGAGCTGACGCTCTCCATGTCCGGGACGCCGCCACCGCCGGCGGGCACCGCGCCGGACGGCTTCTCCCACGACTTCTCGGCACCCGACGAGCTCTGGTCGTTGCCGTCACCGTGGCTGCCGCCCTGGCCGGGCCTAGGGTCACAGTTGACCTCGAAGCTCTTCTGCTTCGGGCCCGCCGGGACCGTCCACACCAGCTGGTACGTGCCCTCGGGGAGCAGGTACTCCTGGCTGGTGGCCTTGCCGTTCACGAGCGGAAGGGTGCCCAGCAGCGTGTCGCCCGGAGGGACGGTCGGCGGCTGCGCGGTGATCGTCCAGGGGACGGAGGGGAAGGACTCGAAGTTGTTGGCCTTGAGCACGAACTTGCAGACCTCGACGCCGTCGCGGTCGCCACGCGAGTGCCAGCCGACCGACGCGACGTCGATGTCACCGCTGTCCCCGGGCAGGGCGTAGGCGGCGGGGGCGGCGGCCAGGGTGACGCCGGCGAAGGCAGCCGCGGCGGCCATCGTGATGCCCGTGCGGGCACTGCGGGAGCGGACGGAAGCGGAAATGCGCATGCTGGGGCTCCTTCAAGCCGAGATGATTGTCGTACTGATCACCTGATCGCCTAAGAGATGCCATGGATCACGGAAAGTGTCTGTAGGGACACCGTAAAAGCGAGCAAAAGTACCCTGACTAGCCGATAGCGGTCAGCGAAACGTCGGGTCGAGCGGCGGCAGGAGACCTCAGTCGTCCAGCCACACCACGATCCCCGTGTGCCCCGTCAGCACCGCCGCGGTGCCCGCCCGGACGGCGGCGGCGCAGCGGGCCTCGGTGAACGAGGCGGGGTCGTACGTCGACGACATGCCGAGCCCCTCCCCGCGGTACGAGGCCCCCGACCAGTCGACCGCCGTCACGTTCTCGGTGGGTTCGGCGAGCTCCGCCCCGACGACCAGGAAGTCCTGGGCGAGATGGCTGGGGCTGACCGTCGTCAGCGGGTCGATGAGGTCGTTGCCCGCGCTGATGACGAGGTCCGGGTGCAGGTCGACGGCTCGGATGACGGCGGGCAGCAGGTCGGTTTCGTCGGACGCCGTCTCGGTCCGCAGGTCCACGTCCGCCTCGTCCGCCCAGGCCTTCACCGCCTTCACCAGGGTCTTCGTCGGGCGGTCGCTGCCCGCGCCGAGCAGGACGACCCGGGTGCCGGCCGCGGGCCGTACCTCGGACCAGGAACCCGGGCTCGGCGTGACCGTCGACTCCGGTGCGGGTGACGTGTCCGGGCCGATGAATCCCGCACCCAGCGCGCCGATGGCGGAGGGGCTCGGGCGCAGCCGCGACCAGTCGTCGTCGCCCGAAGCGCATCCGGTGAGCAGGGCGGCGGCCGTCACCAGTACGGCGGCCAGGGGCGGGCGGTGCACGACGATCGTCCTCCGGGAGGGGGCGTGGCGGCGGCCCGGCGGGGGAGCGGGGCGCGGCGGGTGCGGGGCGGCTTTTCCCACATCCTGCTCGTCCGTTCCACACGATCTCCATCGTTCCGACGGCTTTCGAACGTTTGTTTTCTCATGGTTCGCTGACCAGTCGTCGGTGGTTCATCCACAACCAGCACGGTGCACGGGCAACCCCAAGGAGACTCATGTCGCACCGTGTCCGCCGTCTGCTGCTCGTCCTCGCCACGGCGGTTCTTCTCTTGCTCGGCCTCGTCGGACCCGCAGCCGCCCATGGCTTCACCTCCACCGTGTACGCGCACGTCACCGCCGACGGTGACGGGCCGCTGCGGACCGAACTGAAGCTGGAGTACGACCTGCTCGTCGTCTCGGCCGCCGACGCCGGCTCCGACGACCCCCTCTTCCGCGCCGGAACCGAGGCGTTCGAGAACGGGGACGCCCGCGCCCGGGCCGCGGCCCTCGACGCCCACCGCGCCACCGTCGTCGAGTACGTCACCCAGCGGTTCTCGGTCACCACCGGCGGCCCCGACTGCGAGCCCGCCCCCGTCGGTGGGACCCGGATGGGCACCGAGGAGGGCGTGCCCTACGCGCAGATCACGCTCGACTGGACCTGCGCCGAACACGGCACCGGCGACCACGAGATCCGCAGCGCCCTCTTCCCCGACCAGGAGGGCTACGTCAAGGGGACCAAGACGATCGTCACCTACGACGTCGACGGCCGTACCGGCAGCGCCGCACTCGACAGCGGCCACCCGGCCTTCTCGATCAGCCAGTCCTGGCCCGAGCGCTTCTGGGAGTTCTTCCGCCTCGGCGCCGAGCACCTGCTGACGGGCACCGACCACATCCTGTTCCTGCTCGCCCTCATCGCCGGATCCCGGCGGCCCCGTGAAGTCGTCCTGGCCGCCACCGGATTCACCCTCGCCCACTCGGTGACGTTCCTGCTGGCCGCCCTGGGTCTCGTCGACGTCCCCGCGGCGCTGGTGGAGCCCGTCATCGCGCTGTCCATCGCCGTGGTCGCGGGCTGGCACCTGTGGCGCTTCCGAGGGGGCGGCGACCATGTCGCGGAGCTCCGGGCGCCCGGCGGGAGCCGGTTCGCCCTGGACCGTGCCGGGTGGATCCGCCTCGGCGTCGTGTTCTGCTTCGGCCTCGTGCACGGCCTCGGCTTCGCCGGCGCCCTGGGTATCGATGCCGCGTGGTCCTGGACCCTGCTGTGGTCCCTGCTGGTCTTCAACGTCGGCATCGAGGCCGTCCAACTCGCCTTCATCGCCGTACTGTTCCCGATTCTCCTGCTGCTCGGGCGGCGCTCACCCCGGGCCGCCCGGTGGGTCACCGGAGCCCTGTCGGCGGCGGTGGCCGCCATGGGTCTTGCCTGGTTCGTCCAGCGCGTCACCGAGTCGTAGAACCGCAGGCGGGCGGCAGGCGGGCGGCGATGTTCAGCCGCAGCCCCGACCGCATTCGCACGCCGTTCACCGGGTGCCGAGAGTTTGGTTCCCTCCTTCGAGTGTGCACTTCTTGCCCACCGTTTGAACACAAAAGAATCGATACTTCATGAGAACGCACTCCTCCCAGCAGGCCCGAAGAAGGCCTGTGCGGCACCGTGTGGCCACCGGCACCACCGCCGCGCTCCTCGGTCTGACCGTGGCCTTCGCGGGCGGGCAGGCCACGACCGCCGCCGCGGCGGAATCCTCCACCCTCACCGGCATCGTCCTGGGCGTCGGAGCGAACGAGACCCAGCGCACCGTCAACTGGTACGCGTCGGACGGCAGCGCCCAGAAGGTCCAGCTCGCGCCCACCGCGCAGCTCGACGGGGGCGAATTCCCCGCCGGCTCCGCCACCTTCGACGCCCTGGGCGCGAAGAACACGGCCGGATCCGACGGTTACAACCACCACGCCACCCTCACCGGCCTCAAGGAGAACACCGCCTACTCCTACCGCGTCGGTGCCGAGGGCAACTGGTCCAAGGCGTACGCCTTCGCGACCCAGGACTTCGAGGGCGAGTACGACTTCCTGTTCCTCGGCGACCCGCAGATAGGCTCCTCCGGGGACCTGGCGCAGGACCAGGCCGGCTGGCAGGACACCCTGGACGTGGCCACCAAGGCCAACCCGAAGGCCGAGATCCTGGTCTCCGGCGGCGACCAGGTCGAGAGCGCCAACAACGAGTCCCAGTGGGACTCCTTCCTGGCGCCCGACCAGCTGCGCCAGTACCCGTGGGCGGCCACCATCGGCAACCACGACGTCGGCGGCAAGGCGTACGAGCAGCACTTCTCGACGCCGAACACCGACAACTCGGACGCGCTCTACGCCAACGGCGACCCGGCGTCCGACACCTCGGGCGGCAACTACTGGTACATCTACAAGGATGTGCTGTTCATCGACCTCAACAGCAACAGCTACGACACCTCCCAGGGCGGCGGAGGCGACGAGGCGCACACCCGGTACGTCACGGACGTCATCAACCAGCACGGCTCCGAGGCCAAGTGGAAGGTGCTCGTCTACCACCACTCCATCTACTCCCCGGCCTCGCACGCCAAGGACAAGGACAACAAGGCCCGCCGGGTCGACTTCCCGACGACCTTCTCCGAGCTGGGCGTCGACATGGTCCTCCAGGGCCACGACCACAGCTATTCCCGCAGCTACCTCATCAAGAACGGTGCGAAGGCCGACCCCGAGGAGCAGCCCGGCCAGGCCGATGTCTACCCCGGTCCCGGCGGCGTCCTCTACGTCACGGCCAACTCGGCCTCGGGCTCGAAGTACTACGACATCACCCCGCCCGACAACAGCGGCACAAGCGGCGCGGGCAACGGCGCCGACCCGCTGAACCCGGACAGCTACTGGTACAACTCGGTCCAGAACCAGGAGCACGTCCGCAGCTACGTCAAGGTCCAGGTCCGGGACGAGAAGCTGGTCGTGGAGAACATCCGCAGCGGCAGCTGCGACGCCCCCAACTCCCAGGTCTCCAAGGGCGACTGGTGCAAGAACACCACCGCCGGCCAGCCCGTCGGCTCGGTCGTCGACAAGGTGAGCGTCCACCCGTACAACGGTGACGGCCAGTCCCTCCAGGTCAACGTGCCCAAGCCGGCCCCGGGCGAGTTCGGCTGGACCATCGACGGCTACAACGGCCTGGTGGACCTCGGCACCGCCAAGGAGGCGAACGGTGACCACTTCACCGCCTCCGGCAAGATCAACCCGATCCTCGTGTCGGACACCCGCCGCACCCTCTCCCCGTGGGCGGTCTCGGCCGGTGTGAGCGAGTTCAAGGACGCCGGGAAGACGTTCGCGGGCTCCTACCTCGGCTGGTCGCCGTACATCCTCGACCAGGGCGCCGGCGCCAAGGCCGGTGCGGCGGTCCCCTCCGGCTACGACGGCAAGGGTGACGGCCTGTCCCTCTCCCGGGGCCTCGGCTCCGCGCCGCAGGGCCATGACCGCGGCACCGCCAAGCTGGGCGCCGACCTGGATCTGAAGATCCCGGACTCCGTCCAGAAGGGCGGCTACCGCGCCACCCTCACGATCACCGCGCTGAGCAGCTGACCCTCCCCGCACCACCGGCGTGGCAGGCTCCGGTTCGCCGCGGCCTGCCACGCCGCCATTCCGAGAGAGACCCCATGCACGCAGTGGCACCACCTCGCCGCACCACCATCGCCGTCCTCGTCCGCACCGCACTTCTCGTCCTCCTCACGGCCCTGGTGTCCGGCACGTTCGCCGCCCCGCAGGCCCGGGCGGCCGAGGGCGACGTCACCTGGACGGTCCGGACGGCCGCGAACGACTACGGGGAGGACCGGTCGAGCTTCAGCTACGCCGTCAACCCCGGCGGTGAGGCCGAGGATGCCCTGGTCGTGGCCAATCACGGCACCGAACCGCTGAGCCTCGCCGTCTACGCCGCCGACGGCTTCACGACGGAGAAGGGCCAGCTCGACCTCCTCACCGAGGGAAAGAAGTCCAGCTCCGTCGGATCCTGGGTCCAGGCCGACAGGGAGAGCGTCCGGATAGCCGCGGGCAGGAGCGCCGAGATCCCCTTCACGGTCAAGGTCCCGCACGACGCGACCCCCGGCGACTACGTCGGCGGCATCCTGACGTCGCTCAAGCAGTCCGACGACGCCGAGGGCATCGCCGTCGACCGGCGCCTCGGCATCCGGATCAAGCTGCGTGTCAGCGGCGCCCTGCGGCCCGAACTCGCCGTCGAGGACGTGCACGTCGACTACCGGGGCTCCGCCAATCCGTTCGCCCAGGGCGACGCCATGGTGACCTACGACCTCCACAACACCGGCAACGCGCTGCTCTCCGCGAAGCAGAAGGTCACCCTCACCGGTCCCTTCGGGACGCTGAGCACCGATGCCGGAACCATCGACGCGCCGCCGGAACTGCTGCCCGGCGAGCACTGGAAGGTGAAGGTCCCCGTCCACGACGTCACCCCGGCCTTCCGGCTCACCGCCACCGTCGCCGTCACCCCGCTCATCACCGACGCCGCCGGCTCCACCACCGCCCTCGCCCCCGTCAGGACCACCGGCCACGGCTGGGCCGTTCCCTGGACACTCCTGCTGATCGTGGTCCTCGTACTCGGCGGGGGAGCGGCGGCGTTCGTCCTCGTCCGGCGGGGGCGCGCCAGGCGCGCACAGCAGGAGGAGGCGCGGGTGCGTGCGGCGGTGGAGCAGGCGCTGCGGGACAAGGCGGACCAGCAGTCCTGAGACGGGTCGCCGATAACGCGGACGGGCCGCCCGGTGTGCGGGCGGCCCGTCCTCATGCGTACGGAAGGTGAAGACTCAGGAGATCAGCTCGATCTCCGCCAGCGTCGCCGCCTCCGTGGTCACCAGCCGGTACTTCGTGTACGCCTTCGGTGAAGGCACCGAGAACGCCCGGGTCTGCTTGTCCCAGGCGAAGGTCTGGCCGGACCGCTTGTCGAGGTCCTTCCAGGAGGTGCCGTCCGACGCCCCCTGGAGCACCCAGCCCGTCGGGGCCTTCTTCGCCGTGGCCGAGGTCAGCGTGTACTGGACCGCCTTCGTGCCCTCGGCGGCCGGCAGGTCCACCGACTCGACCGAGGCCGAGGTCTCGGAGGAGTTGTCGTACAGCGCGCCGTCGCCCTTGAGTACATCGGCCTTCGGCGTGGGCACCTTGTCGTCCTTGGTGATGGAGACCGGGGCCGCGTCCTTGCCCGTGCCCCACGACGAGGGCTTGGAGCCCATGTCGAACTCCAGGACGCCGCCCTTGGCGAGCAGGTCGTGCGGCAGCGAGGTGGAGGTCCACTTCTTGCCGTTGACCTTCAGGCCCTGGACGTAGATGTTCCTGGTGCTGTTCTTCGGGGCCTTGACGACGAGGTCGTGGCCGTTCTCCAGGTGCACGGTCGTCTTCGTGAAGAGCGGCGAGCCGATCGCGTACTCACCGCTGCCCATGACCAGCGGGTAGAAGCCGAGCGAGGAGAAGAGGAACCAGCCCGACTGCTCGCCGTTGTCCTCGTCGCCGTGGTAGCCCTGCCCGATCTCGCTGCCCGTGTACAGCCGCCCGAGGACCTCGCGGACCTTCTCCTGGGTCTTCCAGGGCTGCGAGGCCGCGTCGTACATGTAGGCGGCGTGGTGCGCGACCTGGTTGCTGTGGCCGTACTGGCCCATCCGTACGTCGCGCGCCTCGGTCATCTCGTGGATCACGCCGCCGTACGAGCCGGTGAACTCGGGTCCGGCCGTCTCCGGGGTCGTGAAGTACGTGTCCAGCTTCTTCGCCAGACCGTCCCGCCCGCCGTAGAGGTTGGCCAGGCCCCGGCTGTCCTGCGGGGCGGTGAAGGCGTAACCCCAGCCGTTGGTCTCGGTGTAGTCGTAACCCCAGACGCGGGGGTCGTACTCGTCGGCGGGGAGCCGCCAGTCACCGTTCGGCTTCTTGCCCTGGAAGAAGTCCGCCTTGCCGTCGAAGAGCTTGACGTAGTTCTGCGCGCGGTTGAGGAAGTACTCCGACTCCTCCTTGTAGCGCTGCTTCTTCGTCTTCTTGTAGAGGGCCTTGCCCATCTGCGCGATGCCGTAGTCGTTGAGGTAGCCCTCCAGCGACCAGGAGAGGCCCTCGTGCGTCTCGGTGTTCGCGTAGCCCGTGAAGACCGAGGTGTCCATGCCCTTGCGGCCGACACCCGGGGACGGCGGAGTCACCGTGGCGTTCTTGACCGCCGCGTCGTAGGCCGCCTCGGCGTCGAAGTCGACACCCTTGACGTAGGCGTCGGCGAAGGCCACGTCGGAGCTGGTCCCGGTCATCAGGTCGGAGTAGCCGGGGGAGGACCAGCGGGAGACCCAGCCGCCGTCCTTGTACTGCTGGACGAAGCCGTCGACCATCTTGCCGGCCTGCTTCGGGGTGAGGAAGGAGTACGCGGGCCAGGTCGTCCGGTAGGTGTCCCAGAAGCCGTTGTTGACGTAGACCTCACCCTTGACGAGCTTCGCTCCGGTGTGGGTCGGGGTGTCGTCACCGGCCTTCTCGGAGAAGGGGCTCGCGTAGGTGCTCTTCCCGCCGACCTGCTCGAAGCCCGAGTTCGGGTACAGGTAGAGCCGGTACAGGCTGGAGTAGAGCGTGGTCAGCTGGTCGGCGTTCGCGCCCTCGACCTCGACCTTGCCGAGGATCTTGTCCCAGGCCTTCTGTGCGTTCTTGCGCACCGTGTCGAAGGACTTCTTCGCCGGCAGCTCCATGGCGAGGTTCTGCTTCGCCTGGTCGACGCTGATCAGCGAGGTGGCCAGACGCAGGTTGACCGTACGGTCCTTGCCCGCGTCGAAGCGGAAGAAGCCGGTGACGTCGTCCCCGCCGCCGCCCTTCAGCTTGCCGCTGTCGGTGACCGGAGCGTCGAAGGAGCCGTACACGAAGAGCCGGGTGGCGCCGGTGGAGCCGCCGCTCTTCACATCGGAGAACCCGCTGAAGGAACCCGTCTTCGGGTCGAGGGTGAGACCACCGTCGTTGGAGACGTTGTCGAAGACGAGGCTCGCGTCGTCACCGGGATAGGTGAACCGCATGCGCGCCGCGTGGTCGGTGGGCGCCATCTCGGCCTTGAGGCCGTTCTCGAAGGTCACCCCGTAGTAGTGCGGGGTCGCCGTCTCGTTCTCGTGGCGGAAGGGCAGCGCCCGCTTCGTGCGCGCGGCGTCCGGGGTGCCGGAGGCCGCCGACGGCATCATCTGGAAGGTCTGCCGGTCACCCATCCAGGGACTCGGCTCATGGCTGGCGCCGAACGCCTGGAGCGTGGGCAGATTGTCCTCGTTGTTGCCCTTGGCGTAGTCGTACAGCCAGCTCGTGGAACCGGCGTTGGTCACCGGCGTCCAGAAGTTGAAGCCGTTCGGGACGGCGGTCGCGGGGAAGTTGTTGCCGCGCGAGAAGTCACCGCTGGAGTTGGTGCCACGCACGGTCGACGCGTAGTCCGAGAGGTGCGCCTTGCGCTTCTCCGGGGCCTTCGGGGCGATCGAGATGTCGTCCACCCAGCCCTGGAACTTCGAGGGGCCCTTGGGGGAGTCGTACGCCACCAGGATCCGGTCGACGGTCTTGCCGGCCGCGACCGTGCCGATCCGCGCGTCGACCTTGTTCCACTGGTTCACGTACAGCCGCTTGGCGTCGGCCTGGCCCTGCGGGGTGAGCGCACCGCCGTTGGTGTCGGTTGCCTTCAGCTCGCTCAGATACGTGCCGTCGGTGAAGGCCAGGTCCACCGCCACGTGCGTCGCGGGGTAGTCCAGGTCCGTCTCGCCCATCTGCGGGTAGACCAGGTAGGAGAGCTGCGTGTCCTTGGTGATCGCCGTGTTGACGTCGAAGACCTTGTTGTACGAGTAGGCGTGGCCGTCCGCCTTGTGCGTACCCGCGTAGCGCAGGGCCTTCTTTCCGGTGAACCCGGCGCCCTGCTTGGCGGTGGGGGAGCCCGAGGGACCCCGGTCGGGCTGGGTGCGCATCTCGTCGGGGGTGGGGGCGGAGGTGTCCCCGTCCGAGAACTGCACGTCGCCGAGCTGGACCGCGTCGTCAGCGCCGTTGTTCTTGGTGATCTCCAGCCGGAAGTGCTGGTAGGCGGTGTCCGTCGTGAAGTCGTACGACTTGGTCTGGAGCCGCTCGGAGAACGTCTGGCCGGTGCGGGTGTCCAGGTCCTTCCAGGTCTTGCCGTCGGCCGATCCCTTCAGGGTCCAGTCCTTGGGGTCCCGCTCCTTGTGGTCATCGGCCGAAGTGAGGGCGTACGTCACGACCTTGGCGGGATCGGCGAGGTCGAACTCCACCCAGCCCGTGGAATCGAAGGTGAGCCACTTGGTGCCGGGCTCCCCGTCGATCAGGTTTTCCTTGACCTCGCCGCCGTCGGCATTCTCGTCGCTGGCGCGCAGATCCGTGACCTGATCGGTGATATTGCCCGGTATTCCGTCGGCGAACCCGCCGTTGACACCCGATGCCCTCTTCTTTCCGTCGGCGTCCTCTTCGACGGTATTACGCCAGTCCGGCTGCTTTTCGTCGTCCTCGAAGGAGGAACTGAACGATGCGTCGCCGGACGGCTTCCGGTCGGCCGCGGACGGCTGGGCGAGGGCCGCGGTGGGGGCTGCCAGGGCCAGGGTCAGAGAGGCCGCGAGGAGCGCGGCGAATTGACTGTGTCTGGGGCGCGAGCGGTGCTGGGGACCACGTAGGGGCTGCATACGAAGCCGTTCCTCCCGGGGACATGCTTGGACAACGTTGTCATCATGGGATACGTGTTCCAGTAGGGAGCCAAGTGGCCGGATGTGTCAAGGGTGTTGCGTGGGCCCGCCCCTGGTGATTCGACCCTATTGCGGAAAAAGGTGCTCGCGCGCGCAGGCGCGCGGTGCTGAGGTGTCCGTGAGGTCTCAACTCGGGAAAGACTGCCGCTCAACCATGCATTCGATCTTGCTCAGTTGGCGGCAAGTGGACTATACCTGTCGGCGTCTGCACAGCCGCTTCACAACGGCACGCGGACACGGGGGAGGTGGAACAGCTGTGGGCGCGAGAGGTGGCCCGCCGTGCGTTTCCCCGAAACTCCCCCACTGCACCTGGCAATCCGGCAATCTGCACGACCCAAGCGCAACTGACCGCGGTGGCGGGGCCCTTCGCCTGAGGCGAATTCATTACGGGTGACCGGTACACCGCCTGAGTCCTGGAGAAGGCGAGGACTTGAGCATGGGATCCACCTCCGGCCGCACGAATGAGGGCCTTGGCCGTCGCGATGTGATCAAGCGTTCTGCCGCACTCGGCCTGATCGCCGTCCCGACGATGAGCTTCCTGTCGGCCTGCGCGAGCAGCGACAGCGGAAGTGACCAGAAGGCCGAAAAGGGCACCAAGAGCGAGAAGAACCCGCTCGGTGTCAATGAGACGGCAGCCCTTGAGGTCGTCATCTTCAACGGTGGCTTCGGCGAGCAGTACGCCATCGACGCCGAGAAGAAGTACAACGAGGCCTTTCCCAAGGCACCCAAGGTCAAGCACTCCGCGACCGAGAAGATCCAGTCGATCCTGCAGCCCCGCTTCAACGGGGGCACTCCGCCGGACCTGATCGACAACTCCGGCGCCGAGCAGATGGACATGGGTGTCCTCGTCGGCAAGAAGCAGCTCGCCGACCTGACGCCGCTGATGGACGCCCCGTCCTACGACGACCCGGCGAAGAAGGTCCGCGACACGCTGCGCCCCGGTGTCCTGGAGATGGGCCAGTTCGACGGCGACCCGGTCTGGATCATGTACTACGCGTACACGGTCTACGGCGTCTGGTACTCCCAGACCAACCTGGAGAAGCTCGACGCGACGTACCCGGAGAACTGGGACGACATGCTCGCGCTCTGCGCGAAGGCGAAGAAGAAGGGCATCGCCGGCTGGACGTACCCGGGCAAGTACCCGTACTACCTGCCGTTCTCGCTCTACCCCTTCATCGGCAAGATCGGTGGCCGCGAGGTCCTCGACAAGATCGACAACCTGGAGCCCAACGCCTGGAAGGACCCGGCCGTCAAGGCCGCCTTCGAGGCGTACTACGAGCTCTTCCAGAAGGGCTACGTCCTCAAGGGCACGCCCGGTCTGACCCACATCCAGTCGCAGACCGAGTGGACCAAGGGCAAGGCGCTCTTCATCCCGAACGGCTCATGGGTGGAGAACGAGGCCGCTCCCACCACGCCGGACGACTTCAAGATGATGGTCGGCGCGCCGTCCAGCCTCGACTCCTCCGACAAGATGCCCTTCGGCACCCTCTGGGCGTCCGGTGGTGAGCCCTTCATCGTGCCGGCGAAGGCGAAGAACACCGACGGAGGCATGGAGCAGCTGCGCATCATGCTCAGCGAGGAGTCCTCCAAGAACTTCACCAAGTCGGTGAAGTCCCTCAGCGCCTTCAACGGAGGCACCGACGGCCTGGAGCTGTCCACGGCGCTCCAGTCCGGCGTCGACGTCCTGGCGAAGGCCGGCGACAACGTGGTCAACCCGCGGATGCAGGACTGGTACGTGAAGCTGCAGAAGGAGCAGATCGGAATCGCCGGCATCGGCGAGATGATGGCCGGCCGCGCGACCCCGGCGGAGACCATCAAGAAGATCCAGGCCTTCGCCGACGCGGCGGCCAAGGACCAGTCCATCAAGCACTACAAGCACGCGTGAGCAACCGTCACCAGCGGCGGCACCCGCTCGGAAATCGGGGTCGGTAAACGATGCAGCACGGCAAGTACCGGTTCATCGTGGGGTTCCTGGTAGCCCCACTGGCGTTGTACGCCATCTTCGTCATCTGGCCCTTCGCCCAGTCCATCTACTACTCGTTCACGGACTGGACCGGACTGAGCTCGGACTTCAAGATCGTCGGCTTCGACAACTACAGCCGGATGCTCAAGGACGACATCTTCTGGAAGTCGCTGCAGCACAGTGTGCTGCTGGCGCTGCTGCTGCCGCTGGTGACGCTGGGCCTCGCGCTCTTCTTCGCCTTCATGCTCAATGTCGGCGGCCGACGGCGTAAGAACGCCGCGGTCGCCGGCGTGCGGGGCTCCTCGTTCTACAAGATCGCCTATTTCTTCCCGCAGGTCCTGTCGATCGTGATCGTGGCCCTGCTGTTCCAGTTCGCGTTCAACCCGACGTCCGGAATGCTGAACGCGACGCTGAAGGCCGTCGGCTTCAAGAGCCTTCAGCCGGACTGGCTGGGCGACCCCGATCTGGCGCTGTACTGCATCATGGTCGTCCTGATCTGGTCGACGGTCGGATTCTTCGTCGTTCTCTTCTCCGCCGGTATGGCGTCGATCCCGAAGGACTTCTACGAGGCGGCGCTGCTCGACGGCGCCAGCCGCGTCACGACGTTCTTCAAGATCACGCTGCCGCTGCTCTGGGACACCGTGCAGTCCGGCTGGGTCTACATGGGCATCCTGGCGCTCGGGGTGGAGGCGTTCACCGCCGTACAGGTCATGACGGTGGGCCCGGGCGGGCCCGACTACTCCACCACCGTCCTGCCGCTGTACGTCTACCAGACGGCCTTCAGGGACGCCCAGGCCGGCTACGCCACCACGATCGGCGTCGGGCTGCTCATCGTCACCATGCTCTTCGCGGGCATCGTGATGAAACTGGGCCGGCGCGAGCGGCTGGAGTTCTGATGCGGTTCGTTGCGGAGTACGGCGACCGGACGACCGGTGGCGCGCGGAACAGTTCGGTCCCGGTGGCCGGCTCGACAGTTGCACGAGGTGAGCACACGTGAAGGTCACTGAGACTCCTCCCGCCGTCCCGGCCCCGCGCTCGCCGGTGACGAAGAAGGCCCCGCAGGCCGCGGAACCGGCGAAGAGCAGCGAGGGCAAGGTCCTCAACGTCTTCTCGCACGGTGTGCTGGTCATCTGGGCGGTGCTCGTCGTCATGCCGCTGCTCTGGGCGGTGATGGCGTCCTTCAAGACGGACGACTCGATCCTGTCGACGCCCTGGGCGCTGCCGGACAAGCTGCACTTCGAGAACTGGTCACGGGCCTGGAACCAGGCCCACATGAGTGACTACTTCCTCAACACCATCCTGGTGGTGGGCGGTTCACTCATCGGCACCCTGCTGCTGGGGTCGATGGCGGCGTACGTGCTGGCGCGGTTCGACTTCCCGGGCAACCGCTTCATCTACTTCCTCTTCATCGGCGGGATGAGCTTCCCGATCATCCTGGCGCTGGTCCCGCTGTTCTTCGTCATGAACAACATGGGCCTGCTGAACTCGGTGCACGGGCTGATCCTCGTCTACATCGCGTACTCGCTGCCGTTCACCGTCTTCTTCCTCACCTCGTTCTTCCGGACGCTGCCGACCTCGATCGCGGAAGCGGCGATACTCGACGGCGCCTCGCACACCCGGACGTTCTTCCAGGTGATGCTGCCGATGGCGAAGCCCGGCCTGATCAGCGTCGGCATCTTCAACTTCCTCGGGCAGTGGAACCAGTACATGCTGCCGACGGTGCTGAACACCGATCCGGACGGCAAGGTGCTCTCCCAGGGCCTCGTCGAACTGGCCACCAGCCAGGGGTACAAGGGGGACTGGTCGGGGCTCTTCGCGGGTCTGGTGATGGCGATGCTGCCGGTACTCGCCGCCTACGTCGTCTTCCAGCGCCAGGTCGTCGCCGGACTGACCGCGGGGGCGCTCAAGTAGGGGGGGCGGGCGCCCTCGCCGACAGGACTTGTCGTCAGCGGGAGGGCACCCGTCATCGATATGAAGCAGAGCCTCTGGGTGGCGAACCGCCCCTCGGTCATCGACCGGGGGGCGGTTTCGTGTGCTTTGCGACGCTTTCGGTGCCGTTCGGATGTGGAGGCTCGATGCTCATCGGAGGCTGCCACTGCTCAAGGTCTTGACGGGGGGCACCCCAAAACGCTCAGCTTAGGGTTCACATGTTAGAGAAAACGGCAGGAGTGAGTGAGTCGATGGAGACTCCGGGGTCGCAGACATCTCTGCATCGGGCCAACCTTGAGCGGGTCGTACGTGCCGTAAGGATGGCCGGGTCCCTGACCCAGGCCGAGATCGCCAGGAGCACCGGTCTCTCCGCAGCCACCGTCTCCAACATCGTTCGTGAACTCAAAGAGGGCGGCACGGTCGAGGTGACCCCCACCTCGGCGGGCGGGCGCCGTGCCAGGAGCGTCTCCCTGAGCGGGGACGCCGGCATTGTCATAGGGGTGGATTTCGGGCATACGCACCTTCGGGTGGCCATCGGCAACCTGGCCCACCAGGTGCTCGCGGAGGAATCCGAGCCGCTCGATGTGGACGCCTCGTCGGCGGAGGGCTTCGGCCGGGCGGAACAGCTGGTCAACCGCCTCGTCGAGACCACCGGGATCAGCCCGGGGAAGGTGATCGGCGTCGGTCTCGGTGTGCCGGGCCCCATCGACGTCGAATCCGGCACCCTGGGCTCCACCTCGATCCTGCCGGGCTGGACGGGCATCAACCCCAGCCAGGAGCTCGCCGGGCGCCTCGGCGTCCCGGTGTACGTGGACAACGACGCCAACCTCGGCGCGCTCGGTGAGCTCGTCTGGGGCAGCGGCAGGGGTGTCAGGGACCTGGCGTACATCAAGGTGGCCAGCGGTGTCGGCGCGGGTCTGGTGATCGACGGGCACATCTACCGCGGCCCGGGAGGCACGGCCGGCGAGATCGGCCACATCACCCTCGACGAGGCGGGCCCTGTGTGCCGTTGCGGCAACCGCGGCTGCCTGGAGACCTTCACCGCCGCCCGGTACGTCCTGCCGCTGCTGAAGCCCAGTCACGGGGCCGATCTCACCATGGAGCGGATGGTCCAGCTGGCCCGTGAGGGCGATCCGGGCTGCCGCAGGGTCATCGGGGACGTCGGGCGGCACATCGGCAGCGGCGTGGCCAACCTGTGCAACCTGCTCAACCCGAGCCGGGTGGTGCTCGGCGGATCACTCGCGGAGGCGGGAGAGTTGGTGCTTGCGCCCATCAGGGACTCGGTCTCGCGCTATTCCATCCCCAGCGCCGCGCGACAGCTCTCCGTGCTCCCCGGGGCGCTCGGCGGACGGGCCGAGGTGCTGGGCGCGCTGGCCCTCGTGCTCAGCGAGATGGGGGATTCAACCCTTTTGGAGAGCACCCTCCCTTCCGCGACTCCTGCCTTCACTTAGATAACGAATGGCACCGTTGTCATCTCGTTAAGGATTTACTCCTTGACGCTGGCGTCGCGGCCGAGTTGACTTCCAGCCACCTCGGCCGCAACGTCGCGGCCTCGTCAGGGAGGTTCGAAATGAACACGCGTATGCGTCGTGCCGCCGTTGCCGTTGCCGCCACCACCATGGCTGTCTCTCTCGCCGCTTGCGGGAGCGCGAAGGAGTCCGGCGACAAGACCAGTTCCGACTCCGGCAAGAAGGGCGACGACCTCAAGATCGGTCTGCTCCTTCCCGAGAACGGCACGGCCCGTTACGAGAAGTTCGACAAGCCGATCATCGAGAAGAAGGTCAGCGAGCTCACGGGCGGCAAGGCGGAGGTCGTCTACTCCAACGCCCGCCAGGACGCCACACTGCAGGCGCAGCAGGTCGACACGATGATCACGAACAAGGTCGACGCGCTGATCATCGACGCGGTCGACTCCAAGGCCATCGAGAACAGCGTCAAGAAGGCCAAGGACGAGGGCATCCCCGTCGTCGCCTTCGACCGCCTCGCCGAGGGTCCGATCGACGCCTACACCTCCTTCGACAACGAAGAGGTCGGCCGCGTGCAGGGCAAGGCCCTGCTGAAGGCCCTGGACGGCAAGACCAAGCCCACCGTCGTGATGATGCACGGCGCGATCACCGACCCGAACGCCGCGCTCTTCAAGAAGGGCGCCAAGTCGGTGCTCGACGGCAAGGTGACGTACGGCAAGGAGTACGACACCAAGGAGTGGAAGGCCGAGAACGCCAACGCCAACATGGAGGGCGCGATCACGTCCCTCGGCAAGGACAAGATCGACGGCGTCTACGCGGCCAACGACGGTCTGGCGGGTGGTTCCATCCAGGCGCTCAAGTCCGCGGGCATCAGCAAGCTCCCGCCGGTGACCGGCCAGGACGCCGAACTCGCAGGTGTGCAGCACATCGTCACCGGTGAGCAGTACATGAGCGTCTACAAGTCGTACCCGCAGGAGGGCATCATCGCCGCGGAGATGGCGGTGGCGCTGGCCAAGGGCGAGAAGCTCGACAAGATCGCCACGTCCAAGGTCGACAACTCCAGCGCGAAGGACGTTCCGACCGTCCTCGTGCCGGTCGTCTCGCTGACCAAGGACAACATCAAGGAGACCATCATCAAGGATGGGATCTGGACGATCGACGAGATCTGCACGGCCAAGTACAAGAAGGCCTGCGACTCGATCGACCTGAAGAACTAGCACCCGCCGCGCGGCCGGCCCCCGGCCGGCTCCGCGCGGCCCGGAAGCCTGTCCGGCGCCCCGCCCACCAACTGTCCCGCTACCGGGCTGGGCGCCGGACGGAACACTCCGCAGTTCTCAATTCTTCTGCTCGACCACCGCCCCTCCCCCCAGGAGCGGTATCCCCGCCGGGTCAGGCGGCGAAGGAGATGGTTCACGTGTCCGCTACGCCCGTGTTGGCGTTGCGAGGGGTCTCCAAGCGATTCGGTGCCGTCCAGGCGCTCACCGATGTAGAGCTTGAGGTCCACGCCGGTGAAGTGGTCGCCCTGGTGGGCGACAACGGTGCCGGTAAATCAACGCTGGTCAAGACGATCGCCGGTGTGCACCCCATCGATGACGGGGTCATCGAGTGGGACGGTCGGTCGGTCCAGATCAACAAGCCGAACGACGCCCAGACCCTGGGCATCGCGACCGTCTACCAGGACCTCGCGCTCTGCGACAACATCGACGTCGTCGGCAACCTCTACCTCGGCCGGGAGATCCGCAGGTTCGGGATCCTCGACGAGGTCGAGATGGAGCGCCGCTCGCGCGAGCTCCTGTCCACGCTGTCGATCCGCATCCCCAGCGTCCGGATCCCGATCGCCTCGCTCTCCGGCGGACAGCGCCAGACCGTGGCCATCGCCCGCTCCATGCTCGGTGAGCCCAAGCTCGTCATCCTCGACGAGCCCACCGCCGCCCTCGGCGTCGAGCAGACCGCGCAGGTACTCGACCTCGTCGAGCGGCTGCGCGAGCGCGGTCACGCGGTCATCCTCATCAGCCACAACATGGCCGATGTGAAGGCCGTCGCCGACAAGGTCGCCGTGCTCCGGCTGGGCCGGAACAACGGGATCTTCGACGTGAAGACCACCTCGCAGGAAGAGATCATCTCCGCCATCACGGGCGCCACGGAGAACGCCGTGACCCGTCGTGCGGCTCGTAACGCGGAGGTCAAGAAGTGACGACCGACAAGACGTCCACGGCTGTGGTCAACCCGGAGGCCGCCGAGGGCGCGGACACCGCGGTCGACCCCCGGCTGCTCGTGCGCGAGCAGGGCTTCGGCGGATACCTCAGCGAGTTCAAGCGCAAGATGCGCGGTGGTGACCTCGGCTCGATCCCCGTGGTCATCGGCCTGATCATCATCTGTGTGGTCTTCCAGAGCCTGAACTCCGAGTTCCTCTCCGCGAAGAACATCAGTGACATCGCCGTCGCGATGGTGGCCACCGGCATGATGGCCGTCGGCATCATCTTCGTGCTGATGCTCGGCGAGATCGACCTGTCGGTCGGCTCGGTCAGTGGTGTCTCCGGTGCCGTCGTGGCCGTACTGAGCGTGACCCACGGGCTGAACGAGTGGCTCGCCCTCGTGCTCGCGATCGTGAGCGGCGCGGTCATCGGCGCGCTGCACGGGTTCTTCTTCGCCAGGATCGGCGCCCCCGCCTTCGCGGTGACCCTCGCAGGCCTGCTGTTCTGGCTGGGGCTCATGCTCCAGCTCCTCGGTGACACCGGCACGATCAACCTCGACAGCGACGGTGTGGTCGGCAAGCTGACCACGTACTACTTCACGGACGTCGCCGCCGCCTACGGTCTGGCCGCCGTCCTGGTGATCGCCTTCTTCTTCTCGGCGTTCCTGGACAGCCGCCGCCGCGAGGCAGCGGGCGTCCCCTCCCGGCCGCTCACCGACATCGTGGTGCGCACCGTCGTGCTCGCGGTGTTCGCCTTCGCCGCGGCGGTCATGTTCAACCAGTACCGCGGTCTCCCGCTGGCTCTGGTGCTCTTCCTCGTCGTCCTCATCGGCACGGACTTCCTCCTGCGCCGTACGACCTACGGCCGGAAGATCTTCGCGCTCGGCGGCAGCGTCGAGGCGTCCCGCCGCGCCGGTATCAACGTCACCGCGATCCGTATCTCGGTGTTCTCCATAGCCGGCACCTTCGCGGCGATCGGCGGCCTCTTCTGGGCCTCCAAGATCGCGGCCGTCAACCAGGGCTCCGGCACCGGTGACCTCCTGATGAACGTGATCGCGGCGGCAGTCATCGGTGGCACCAGCCTCTTCGGAGGCCGGGGCCGCACCTGGAACGCCCTGCTCGGCGTGATGGTGATCGTCTCGATCCAGTACGGCCTGTCGCTGGAAGGCATCAAGACGCCGGTCCAGTACATGGTGACCGGCGCTGTGCTTCTCGCCACGGTCGTCATCGACTCCGTCACCCGCAAGACGCAGAAGACCGCGGGTCGCGCCTGACCGTCGTACCTGCGCACATGTGCCCGGCATCCTCCGTGATGCCGGGCACCTGCGTGTGCGGCCCCACCCGGCGCGCCGCGACGGATTGCGCCGCCCGATGACCGGGGCCGCCGGCGGAACATTAGACTCATCGGATCGCCACGCTCGACCAGCTCACACGCAAGGAGGCACGGGTGGACCTGCTGACCCGCATCAGGGGACCGCGCGACCTGGACCGGCTAGGCCTCGAGCAGCTCGACCAGCTCGCCGGGGAGATCCGTACCTTCCTCGTCGAGGAGGTCTCCAAGACCGGCGGCCACCTCGGCCCGAACCTGGGTGTGGTCGAGCTGACCATCGCCCTGCACCGGGTCTTCGAGTCCCCGAAGGACAAGGTCCTCTTCGACACCGGCCACCAGAGCTATGTGCACAAGCTGCTCACCGGCCGGCAGGACTTCTCGAAGCTCAAGAGCAAGGGCGGACTCTCCGGATACCCGTCCCGTGCCGAGTCCGAGCACGACGTCATCGAGAACTCCCACGCCTCGACGGTGCTCGGCTGGGCCGACGGCCTCGCCAAGGCCAACGAGGTCCTGGGCAAGGACGACCACGTCGCCGCCGTCATCGGTGACGGCGCGCTCACGGGCGGCATGGCCTGGGAGGCGCTGAACAACATCGCCGCCGCCAAGGACCGCCCCCTCGTCATCGTCGTCAACGACAACGAGCGCTCCTACGCACCCACCATCGGCGGTCTCGCGAACCACCTCGCCACCCTGCGCACCACCGACGGGTACGAGCGGTTCCTGGCCCGCGGCAAGGACCTCCTGGAGCGCACCCCGGTCGTCGGCAGGCCGCTGTACGAGACCCTGCACGGCGCCAAGAAGGGCCTCAAGGACTTCATCGCCCCGCAGGGCATGTTCGAGGACCTCGGCCTGAAGTACGTCGGGCCGATCGACGGCCATGACATCGAGGCCCTGGAGTCCGCGCTCCAGCGGGCCAAGCGCTTCGGCGGTCCCGTCATCGTGCACTGCATCACCGAGAAGGGGCGCGGCTACACGCCCGCCCTCCAGGACGAGGCGGACCGCTTCCACGCGGTCGGCAAGATCCACCCGGACACCGGACTGCCCATCTCCACCTCCGGTCTCGACTGGACCTCGGTCTTCGGCGAGGAGATGGTCAAGCTCGGCCACGAGCGTGAGGACGTCGTCGCCATCACGGCGGCCATGCTCCAGCCCGTCGGCCTCGGCAAGTTCGAGGAGGCCTTCCCCGACCGGATCTACGACGTCGGGATCGCCGAGCAGCACGGCGCGGTCTCCGCGGCGGGCCTGGCCACCGGCGGACTGCACCCGGTCTTCGCGGTCTACGCGACCTTCCTGAACCGTGCCTTCGACCAGGTCCTGATGGACGTCGCCCTGCACGGGTGCGGGGTGACCTTCGTCCTGGACAGGGCCGGTGTCACGGGCACGGACGGCGCGTCCCACAACGGCATGTGGGACATGTCGATCCTCCAGTGCGTGCCGACCCTGCGCATCGCCGCCCCGCGCGACGCCGACCAGGTCCGCGCCCAGCTGCGCGAGGCCGTCGACGTGGACGACGCACCCACCGTCGTCCGCTTCTCCAAGGGCGCGGTCGGCCCCGCGGTCGACGCGGTGGGCAAGGCGGGAGGCATGGACGTCCTGCGCGTGGCGGGCACGGACACGCCGGATGTCCTCCTGGTCTCCGTCGGCGCCCTCGCCCCGATGTGCCTGGAGATCGCCGCTCTGCTCGACGCCCAGGGCATCTCCACGACCGTGGTCGACCCCCGCTGGGTCAAGCCCGTCGACGAGGCGCTGGCCCCGCTCGCCGCCGAGCACCGGGTCGTCGTCACGGTGGAGGACAACAGCAGGGCCGGCGGTGTCGGCTCCGCCATCGCCCAGGCCCTGCGCGACGCGGACGTCGACGTACCGCTGCGCGACTTCGGTATCCCGCCGGTGTTCCTCGACCACGCCTCGCGCGGCGAGGTCATGGCGGAGATCGGGCTGACCGCCCCGGACGTCGCCCGCCAGGTCACCGGCCTGGTCGCCAAGCTCGACGGCCGGTACGAGAGCCCCGCGGTGGAGCCCGTCCGCGACTGATCCGCTCCGCGCCCCACTGGGCCGGTCGCCCACCCCACTCGGGTGGTCCGACCGGCCCATTCGCGTGAAATCGGGCCGTACCGCGCCTTCACCGACATGGTGGGGCCCCCGGTTCCGAATCATGGCGTGCACGACGAGTGCGTGGAGGTACGCCGGTGAGCACGCAGCAGGACACGCCCCCCAGCGGAAAGGGGCTGTTCCGGACCAAGACGGTCGAGCAGTCCATCCAGGACACCGAGGAACCGGAGCACGCGCTCAAGAAGTCCCTCTCCGCGCTGGACCTCACGGTCTTCGGAGTGGGGGTCGTCATCGGCACCGGCATCTTCGTCCTCACGGGCAAGGTCGCCAAGGAGACGGCGGGCCCCGCCACGGCGCTCGCCTTCGTCGTGGCGGGCATCGTCTGCGCGCTCGCGGCCCTCTGCTACGCCGAATTCGCCTCCACCGTCCCGGTCGCGGGATCGGCGTACACCTTCTCCTACGCCTCCCTGGGCGAGTTGGTCGCCTGGATCATCGGCTGGGACCTGGTGCTGGAGTTCGCGCTGGGCACCGCGGTCGTGGGGGTCGGCTGGTCCGGCTACGTCCGCTCGCTCCTGGACAACATCGGCTGGTCGCTGCCCGACGCGCTCTCCGGCACGGATGCGGCGAGCGGCTTCGGCTTCGACATCCTGTCCTTCGCCCTGGTGCTGGTCCTCACGGTGATCCTGGTCCTGGGGATGAAGCTCTCCGCCCGTGTGACCACGATCGTCGTCGCCATCAAGGTGGCGGTCGTGGGCGTCGTGATCATCGCGGGCCTGTTCTTCATCAAGTCCGCCAACTACTCGCCCTTCATCCCCGAGGCGCAGAAGCAGACCTCGGGATCCGGCCTGGACGCGCCGCTGGTCCAGCTGATCTTCGGCTACGCACCGACGAACTTCGGCATCATGGGGATCTTCACCGCGGCGTCCATCGTCTTCTTCGCCTTCATCGGCTTCGACGTCGTGGCCACCGCGGCCGAGGAGACCAGGGTGCCGCAGCGTGACATGCCGCGCGGCATCCTCGCCTCGCTCATCATCTGCACCGTGCTCTACGTCGCCGTGTCGATCGTCGTCACGGGCATGCAGCACTACACCGAACTCTCCGTCAGCGCGCCGCTCGCCGACGCGTTCAAGGCCGTCGGACACCCCTTCTACGCGGGCGTCATCAGCTTCGGTGCCGCGGTCGGACTCACCACGGTCTGCATGATCCTGCTGCTCGGCCAGACCCGGGTGTTCTTCGCGATGAGCCGCGACGGGCTGCTGCCCAGGTTCTTCTCGGTGACGCACCCGCGCTTCGGGACCCCGTACCGCCCCACCATCCTGCTCGGCGTGATCATCGCGATCGTGGCCGGCTTCACGAGCATCGACGAGCTGGCGACCCTGGTGAACATCGGGACGCTCTTCGCCTTCGTGGTGGTGGCCCTCGGCGTCATCGTGCTGCGCCGCACCCGCCCGGACCTCCACCGCGCCTTCCGTACCCCCTGGGTGCCGTTGCTCCCGATCGTGTCGGTCGCGGCCTCGGTCTGGCTGATGCTGAATCTGCCGGTCGAGACATGGCTGCGGTTCGGGGTCTGGATGCTGATCGGCGTGATCATCTACTTCACGTACGGACGCCGCCACAGCCGTATGGCGAACACCTCCTCACAGTAGGGCGGCAGGTGGGCGCAGGTCACAATTGATCTCTGTCGAGTATGATCGGGACGCCAGCTGACGCTGTGAAAGCAGAACCGGTCAAGCGCACGCGGTAGAACGGGCGGGGAGCACCATGGGTTTGCGTTCAGGACTCAGGCGCGCCGGGCACCCTGCCGAAGGGACCTCCTCCCGGCCCGCGGACGGGCCGGCTCCCGCACCGCCCGGCACCGCTGCCGCCGCACCGCGCAGGACCGGTTGGCTCGTGCCGGACGGCGAGGGCCGCCTCAGCGCGTACGCCGCCGGAAGAGGCGGGGGCATCGTGCGCTGGACGGAGTCCGCGACACGTCCCTACGCATGGACCCCGCCCGAACTCCTCCTCGCCGACGGGCGGATACTCCCGTACCTCTCCGTCGCACGCGGCCCCCGCGGCTACATCGACCTGTTCGCGATGCGCCGCAAGGGCGGGGGCCCCGAGTCACCCGTCGAGATCGTCTACGCGAGCCAGTACCAGGCGGGCCGCCCGCTGACCGGCTGGCACTCGATCGGCAACCCGCAGGGCAGGGACGCGGCTCCCGCGGCGTCCATCGGCGCGCCGGTGGCCGTCGTCGACGGGAGCGGCAAGGTCCACGTCTTCGTCCGCAGCGCGACCGGCGGGGTGTTCACCCGCCGGCGCAGTCAGCACGGCACCTGGAGCAAGTGGACGGCCCTGCCCTGCGAGGGCGTGCGCGAGGGGCTCTCCCCGGTCGTCACCGGGTCAGGACGTGTCGAGCTCCTCATGCCGGCCGACGACGGTGTGTACGTGTGGCGTCAGGCGAAGCCGGGCGTCCCGCTGGAGCGCGCTCCCGACCTGGCGTACACCGCCCGCCCGGAGTCGGTGTCGGGCATCGGCTCCTACGAGGACAGGGTCACCCACTTCTGGCGCGACGACGCCACGGGTGAGGTCGTCGCCCACCGGCTGACCGAATCCGGCGGCGAGGACACCGCGCCCGACGGCCTCGCTGCGCTGGACGGCCGCTCGGGCCGTGGCCCCGTCGCCCTGTCCCGCTGCGATGTGGACGGCCACGACTGCACCGTGCTCGCCCAGGCCGACGGGAGCGGCACCCTCGCGGTGAGCGCCTATCCGACGGAGCTGGAGTCCGCCGGTGCCTGGTGGACCGACACCCGTGAGCCCTGCGAAGGCGCGCCCGCGCTCGCCCGGGACCGCGCGGGCCGGCTGGTCGTCGCCGCGATCGGCCGCGAGGGCGGGCTGAGCGTGACCAGGCAGCGCACGGACCAGCAGGGGATGGCCCTGAAGGCCTGGTCCCGGGTCTGAGGAGGCCTCCGGGCTCTGACGACCTGGTGCACGACAGAGAGCGGATCAGGTCGTCAGCACACGCGAGAGCGGGCCGTACGGTGATCCGTACGGCCCGCTCAGCCGCTCACGCGGGTCCTGCGCGGAAGGGTGAGGCCTCGGCTCAGGCCGGGACGCTCGCCACGCCCTGCGCGAGGAACGGCTTGCCGTTCACCCGCTCGGAGACGCCCTCGCGGTCCAGGTACGGCGTGATGCCGCCCAGGTGGAAGGGCCAGCCGGCGCCGGTGATCAGGCACAGGTCGATGTCCTGGGCCTCGGCGACGACGCCCTCGGCCAGCATCAGGCCGATCTCCTGGGCCACCGCGTCCAGGACGCGGTCGCGGACCTGGTCCTCGGTCAGGACGCTGTCGCCCTGCTTGAGGAGAGCGGCGACCTCGGGGTCGAGGACGGGCGCGCCGGAGTCGTAGACGTAGAAGCCGCGCTTGCCGGCCTTGACGACCGCCGCGAGGTTCTCGGAGACCGTGAAGCGGTCCGGGAAGGCGCGGTTCAAGGTCTCCGAGACGTGCAGGCCGATGGCCGGGCCGACCAGCTCCAGGAGAACCAGCGGGGACATCGGCAGGCCGAGCGGCTCGATGGCCTTCTCCGCCGTCTCGACCGGGGTGCCCTCGTCGATGATGTTCTGGATCTCGCCCATGAAGCGGGTGAGGATGCGGTTGACGACGAACGCCGGGGCGTCCTTCACCAGCACAGCGGTCTTCTTCAGCTTGCGCGCCACGCCGAAGGCCGTGGCCAGCGAGGCGTCGTCGGTCTGCTCGCCGCGGACGATCTCCAGGAGCGGGAGGACCGCGACCGGGTTGAAGAAGTGGAAGCCGACGACCCGCTCGGGGTTCTTCAGCTTCGACGCCATCTCGGTGACCGAGAGGGACGAGGTGTTGGTGGCGAGGATCGCGTGCGCCGGGGCGACCGCCTCGACCTCGGCGAACACCTGCTGCTTGACGCCGATCTCCTCGAAGACGGCCTCGATGATGAAGTCGGCGTCGGAGAAGCCCTCCGCCTTGTCCAGCACACCGGAGACCAGGGCCTTCAGGCGGTTGGCCTTGTCCTGGTTGATGCGGCCCTTGCCGAGCAGCTTCTCGATCTCGGCCCGGACGTAGTCCACACCCTTGTCGACGCGCTCCTGGTCGATGTCCGTGAGGACGACCGGGACCTCCAGGCGGCGCAGGAAGAGCAGGGCGAGCTGCGAGGCCATCAGGCCCGCGCCCACCACGCCGACCTTGGTGACCGGGCGGGCCAGGGACTTGTCCGGGGCACCGGCCGGGCGCTTGGCGCGCTTCTGGACCAGGTTGAAGGAGTAGATCCCGGAGCGGAGTTCACCGCCCATGATCAGGTCCGCGAGTGCCTGGTCCTCGGAGTCGAAGCCGGCGCCCAGGTCACCGCTCTTCGCGGCGGCGATGATCTCCAGCGCGCGGTACGCGGCCGGGGCCGCCCCGTGCACCTTGGAGTCGGCGATGGCCTTGCCGCGGGCGACGGCCTGGTCCCAGGCGTCACCGCGGTCGAGCTCGGGGCGCTCCACCGCGATCTCGCCCTTGAGGACGGACGCGGTCCAGATCAGCGACTGCTCCAGGAAGTCCGCGCCCTCGAAGATGGCGTCGGCGATCCCGAGCTCGAAGACCTGCTTGCCCTTGAGCTGACGGTTCTGGTTCAGCGAGTTCTCGATGATCACCGAGACGGCGCGGTCGGCGCCGATCAGGTTGGGAAGCAGCACGCAGCCGCCCCAGCCCGGGACCAGACCGAGGAAGACCTCGGGCAGCGAGAACGCCGGCAGCGCACTGGAGACGGTGCGGTACGAGCAGTGCAGCCCGATCTCGACGCCGCCGCCCATCGCCGCGCCGTTGTAGTACGCGAACGTCGGGACCGCGAGGCCGGAGAGCCGGCGGAAGACGTCATGGCCGCCCTTGCCGATGGCCAGCGCGTCCTTGTGGTTCTTGAGGAGCTCGACGCCCTTGAGGTCGGCGCCCACCGCGAAGATGAACGGCTTGCCGGTGACACCGACACCGACGATCGCGCCCTCGGCCGCCTCCTTCTCGACCTGGTCGACGGCGGCGTTCAGATTCGCCAGCGACTGCGGGCCGACGGTGGTCGGCTTGGTGTGGTCGAAGCCGTTGTCCAGCGTGATGAGGGCGAAACGGCCCGCACCGCCGGGAAGGTCGAGATGGCGTACGTGCGCCTGGGTGACTACCTCGCCGGGGAACAGCTCGGCCGCACCCTTCAGAAGCTCAGTGGTGGAGCTCATGCCTGGCCTCCGTTGAAGTTCGGGTTCTCCCAGACGACCGTCGCGCCCATGCCGAAGCCGACGCACATGGTCGTCAGGCCGTAGCGGACCTCCGGCTGCTCCTCGAACTGGCGGGCCAGCTGAGTCATCAGGCGGACGCCGGAGGAGGCGAGCGGGTGGCCGTAGGCGATCGCGCCGCCGTACTGGTTGACACGCTGGTCGTCGTCGGCGATGCCGTAGTGCTCCAGGAAGGCGAGCACCTGCACGGCGAAGGCCTCGTTGATCTCGAAGAGACCGATGTCGTCGATGGAGAGACCGGCCTTGGCCAGTGCCTTCTCCGTCGCCGGGATCGGGCCGTAGCCCATGACCTCGGGCTCGACACCCGCGAAGGCGTACGACACGAGGCGCATCTTGACCGGGAGGCCCAGCTCGCGGGCGGTCTCCTCGGAGGCGAGCAGCGAGGCGGTGGCGCCGTCGTTGAGACCCGCGGCGTTACCGGCCGTGACGCGGCCATGGGCGCGGAACGGGGTCTTCAGACCGGCGAGGGACTCCAGCGTGGTGCCCGGGCGCATCGGCTCGTCGGCGGTGACCAGGCCCCAGCCCGTCTCCCCGGCCTCGGCGTTGGTGCGGCGCACGGAGACCGGCACCAGGTCCTGCTGGATCTTGCCGTTGGCGTACGCCTTGGCGGCCTTCTCCTGCGAGCGGACCGCGTACTCGTCGGCGCGCTGCTTGGTGATCGTGGGGTACCTGTCGTGCAGGTTCTCCGCGGTCATGCCCATGAACATGGCCGACTCGTCGACCAGCTTCTCCGACACGAGACGCGGGTTGGGGTCCACGCCCTCGCCCATCGGGTGGCGTCCCATGTGCTCGACGCCACCGGCGATGACGATGTCGTACGCGCCGAAGGCGATGGAGCCTGCCGTCGAGGTGACGGCGGTCAGGGCGCCCGCGCACATGCGGTCGATGGAGTAACCGGGCACGGACTGCGGCAGACCGGCCAGGATTCCCGCGGTGCGGCCGAGGGTGAGGCCCTGGTCGCCGATCTGAGTGGTCGCGGCGATGGCGACCTCGTCGATCGTCGCGGGGTCCAGGTCCGGGTTGCGGCGCAGCAGCTCCCGGATGGCCTTCACGACGAGATCGTCGGCGCGGGTCTCGTGGTAGATGCCCTTCGGGCCCGCTTTGCCGAACGGGGTGCGGACGCCGTCGACGAAGACGACGTCCCGGATGGTACGAGGCACGGTGGCTCTCCTCCAGGGTGCGGGATGGCACTGCTGCGGGCGCACGCATCGGCGCGCCACGACCCTCATGCTACTTGCGGGTAACTGGCCTGCCCACCCCCCGTCGCCGGAGCGGCGAACGTCACACGGACAGGGGGCACGGCGGGTGGCCCGGGACGGCCGGGGAACTGGCGTGAATTCGATCCTCCTGGACGACGTCCTCCACGGGGTCCCGACACGCGTGTGTGCCCCCTGCCGGAGGCCGGCAGAGGGCACAGACGCATACGGGCGGGTCAGGCGCTGGTGTCCAGGGCTCGCAGCAGCAGCGGGCCCACCTGTTCGATCTGCCAGCGGCGCGCACCGTGTCCGGCCAGCGCGGTCTCGACCGCACCGGGGGTCAGGACCTTGGGCGGCTCCCAGCAGACCCGGCGCACGGTGTCCGGGGTGATCAGATTCTCCTGCGGCATGTGCAGCCGCTCGGCGAGCTCCGACACGGCCGTACGGGCCGCCGAGAGACGGGCCGCGGCGGCCGGGTCCTTGTCCGCCCACGAGCGGGGCGGCGGCGGACCCGCCGGCTGCTGTCCCGGCTGCGGCAGATCCGACTCGGGCAGCGCCTTGGCCCGGTCGACGGCCGCCTGCCACTGCTCCAGCTGACGGCGCCCCATGCGGTGGCCGAAGCCCGGCAGGGCGGTCAGCGCGGTCACGTTCGCCGGGAGCGCCAGGGCGGCCTCGACGATCGCGGCGTCGCCCAGGACCTTGCCTGGGGAGATGTCACGGCGCTGCGCCACCTGGTCACGGGCGGTCCACAGCTCCCGTACGACCGCGATCTGACGGCGGCGGCGCACCTTGTGCATGCCGGAGGTACGGCGCCACGGGTCCTTGCGCGGGGGAGCGGGCGGCGCCGATGCGATGGCGGCGAACTCCTCCAGCGCCCACTCCAGCTTGCCCTGCCGGTCCAGCTCCTCCTCCAGGGCGTTGCGCAGGTCCACCAGCAGCTCGACATCCAGCGCGGCGTAGCGCAGCCAGGGGTCGGGCAGGGGGCGGGTGGACCAGTCCACCGCGGAGTGGCCCTTCTCCAGGGCGTAGCCGAGGACGTTCTCCACTATGGCGCCCAGGCCGACGCGCGGGAATCCCGCGAGCCGTCCGGCGAGCTCCGTGTCGAAGAGCGAGGTCGGGGTCATGCCTATGTCGCGCAGGCAGGGGAGGTCCTGGGTGGCGGCGTGCAGGATCCACTCGGCTCCGGTGAGGGCCTGGCCGAGCGTGGACAGGTCGGGGCAGCCGACCGGGTCGATCAGTGCGCTCCCGGCACCCTCGCGGCGCAGCTGCACGAGGTAGGCGCGCTGCCCGTAGCGGTAGCCCGAGGCGCGCTCGGCGTCGACGGCCACGGGGCCGGTGCCCGCGGCGAAGTCCGCGACCACCTGGGCCAGCGTGTCGTCGGTCGCCACCACCGGGGGGATGCCCTCGCGTGGTTCGAGCAAGGGGATCGGCGCCGGGGCGACGTCGTCCGGGGGGGCGCCCCCGGTGGTTCGCAGTGAAGTGTCTGCTGCGGTCTCTTGGGCGTCGGTCACATGCCAAGGGTATCTGTGTATGTGCGTCGCCCGTCGACGGAACGTTCCGTCGACGGGCGACGATGCACGTAAACCGGCCGGTTACGCATCCACGCAGGTGCCTGCGGGGTGCCGCGGTCAGTGGATGATGCCTGTTCGCAGGGCCACGGCGACCATTCCGGCGCGGTCTCCGGTGCCGAGCTTGCGGGCGATACGGGCGAGGTGACTCTTGACCGTGAGGGCGGAGAGGCCCATCGAGACGCCGATGGCCTTGTTGGACTGGCCTTCGGCGACCAGGCGGAGCACCTCCACCTCGCGGCCGGAGAGTTCGCGGTAGCCGCCCGGGTGGCTCGGGGAGCCGGGAGGCCTGCGGTGCATACGGGCGGCATTGGCGCCGATCGGGGCGACGCCGGGACGGGTGGGGTGGCCGATGTTGGTACGGGTGCCGGTGACGACATAGCCCTTCACGCCGCCCGCGAGGGCGTTGCGCACCGCGCCGATGTCATCGGCGGCGGAGAGGGCGAGGCCGTTCGGCCAGCCGGCGGCTCGGGTCTCGGACAGCAGGGTCAGCCCGGAACCGTCGGGCAGGTGGACGTCGGCAACGCAGATGTCGCGCGGGTTGCCGACGCGGGGGCGGGCCTCCGCGATGGACGACGCCTCGATGACGTCACGAACTCCGAGGGCCCACAGATGGCGGGTGACGGTGGAACGGACGCGCGGGTCGGCCACGACGACCATGGCCGTCGGCTTGTTCGGGCGGTAGGCGACCAGGCTTGCGGGCTGCTCGAGGAGAACGGACACCAGGCCTCCTGGGGGAGTGGCGGGACGGGCCGGCTCGGGGGGTGAAGCCGGGGCGAACCATGCTTGAAGGGTCATTGACCTCTTCGGCAGCAGGTGCGTCCTCCTTTAGAGGAAGATCACGATTTAGTGAGTAACAATTCGGGCAAATAGGACGCGCGATCGATTGTACGAAAAGAGAGCCGGTCCCTGTGCGACCGGCTCTCCCGAAGATGACGCAGCGTTATGAGACCTGTGGCCCGCGCCGCTGGGGCAGCGTCACCACGGCCGTGTCCGCCGTGCCCGACGGCGGCAGACCGGCGAGCTGACAGAGCAGATCGCCCCAGGCGACCAGGTGCCCCGCCGTGTCCGGCACCCCGCCCCGCCCCTCACGCGGCGTCCAGGAGGCCCGGATCTCGATCTGCGTCGCAGGCCGGCGTGCGGACAGCGAGCCGAAGTAGTGCGAACCTGCGCGCGTCACCGTCCCGCCGGCCTCCCCGTACGAGAGCCCCCGGGCGTCCAGTGCCCCCGTGAGCCAGGACCAGCACACCTCGGGCAGCAGCGGGTCGGCCGCCATCTCCGGTTCCAGTTCCGCCCGTACGAGCGTCACCAAGCGGAACGTGCCCTGCCAGGTGTCGTGTCCTGATGGATCGTGCAGGAGGACCAGACGCCCGTCGGCGAGGTCCTCCTCGCCCTCCACGACGGCGGCCTCCAGGGCGTACGCGTGCGGGGCGAGCCGCTGCGGCGGCCGTGTGGGCTCGACCTCCAGTTCGGGGCGCAGGCGCGCGGAACGCAACGCTTCGACCGCCGACCGGAACACGAGCGGGACAGTGTCGCCGTCCGCGCCCTCCTCGCTGTCAGTGCCATCGGATTGATCGGAAAATTGTCCCTGAGCCGGAGCCATGCGGGGAAGAGTAGGCGGAACCGGAGCGCCGTGCAGGGAGGGACACCCATGCGACGTCCGGCTCGTTCCCGCTCCATGCGAAGATTCTGTGCGTGAGTGCCAACGACCTTCCCCCAGACTCCAGCTCCGCCCGATCAGGGGAGGGCCCGTCCGCGGGCCTGCGGACCACATCCGCCACCCATGATTCGGCGTTCCTCAAGGCCTGCCGCCGTGAGCCGGTGCCCCACACCCCGGTCTGGTTCATGCGCCAGGCCGGGCGCTCGCTGCCCGAGTACCTGAAGGTCCGCGAGGGCATCGCGATGCTCGACTCCTGCACGATGCCGGAGCTCGTCACCGAGATCACGATGCAGCCCGTACGCCGCCACAAGGTCGACGCCGCGGTCTACTACAGCGACATCGTCGTACCCCTCAAGGCCATCGGCATCGACCTCGACATCAAGCCCGGCATCGGCCCTGTGGTCGCGGAGCCGATCCGCACCCGAGCCGATCTGGCCCGGCTGCGCGACCTCACGCCCGATGACGTCCCGTACGTCACCGCGGCCATCGGGATGCTCACCGCCGAGCTCGGCGCCACGCCGCTGATCGGATTCGCCGGTGCGCCGTTCACCCTGGCGAGCTACCTCGTGGAGGGCGGCCCGTCCCGCAACCACGAGCGCACCAAGGCCATGATGTACGGCGACCCCGAGCTCTGGGCCGACCTGCTCGACCGGCTCGCGGAGATCACCGGCGCCTTCCTCAAGGTCCAGATCGAGGCCGGCGCCTCCGCGGTGCAGCTCTTCGACTCCTGGGTCGGCGCCCTGGCCCCGGCCGACTACCGCCGCTCGGTGATGCCGGCCTCCGCGAAGGTCTTCGACGCCGTCGCGTCGTACGGCGTGCCGCGCATCCACTTCGGCGTCGGCACCGGCGAGCTGCTCGGCCTGATGGGCGAGGCAGGCGCGGACGTCGTCGGGGTGGACTGGCGCGTCCCGATGGACGAGGGCGCCCGCCGGGTCGGACCCGGCAAGGCGCTCCAGGGCAACCTCGACCCGGCGGTGCTGTTCGCGCCGACCGAGGCGGTGGAGGCCAAGACCCGCGAGGTGCTCGACGCCGCCGCCGGTCTGGACGGCCACATCTTCAACCTCGGCCACGGCGTCATGCCGAACACCGACGCGGACGCCCTGACGCGTCTGGTGGAGTACGTCCACCAGCAGACGGCCGGTTAGTCAGCCGCCCGCCGCCCGCACCGCCGTCACGGCCTTGCGGGCGGCGACCAGGACCGGGTCCCATACGGGGGAGAACGGCGGGGCGTAGCCGAGGTCCAGGGCCGTCATGGCCTCCACCGTCATCCGGGCGGTGAGTGCCACCGCGGCGACGTCCACGCGCTTCGCCGCACCCTCGTGGCCGACGATCTGTACCCCCAGGAGCCGGCCCGTGCGGAACTCGGCGAGCATCTTCACCGTCATCGGCTGCGCCCCCGGGTAGTAGCCCGCCCGGCCGGTCGACTCGATCGTCGCGGTGACGTAGCGCAGGCCCACCGCGCGGGCGTCCTTCTCCCGCAGCCCGGTCCTGGCGATCTCCAGGTCGCAGACCTTGCTCACCGCCGTACCGACCACACCGGGGAACGTGCCGTAGCCGCCCCCGACGTTGGACCCGATGATCTGGCCGTGCTTGTTGGCGTGCGTGCCGAGCGCGATGTGCCGGGTGCGGCCGGCCACGAGGTCCAGGACCTCGACGCAGTCGCCGCCCGCCCAGATGTCCTCGTGCCCCACGACCCGCATCGACTGGTCCGTCAGAAGGCCGCGGTGCGGCCCCAGCGGCAGACCGGCCTCGCGGGCCAGGGCCGTCTCGGGCTCGACGCCGATGCCGAGCACGACGACGTCCGCGGGATAGGTGCCGCCCTCGGTGGCGACCGCCGTGACCCGGCCGTCGGGGCCGGTGTCGATCCGGGTGACCGCGGCGCCGTTGACCGTGGTGATGCCCAGGCCGTCCATCGCCTTGTGCACCAGCTGCCCCATGTCCGGGTCGAGCGTCGCCATGGGCTGCGTACCGCGGTTGAGCACCGTCACATCGAAGCCGCGCTTCAGCATCGCCTCGGCCATCTCGACACCGATGTAACCCGCGCCGACGACGACCGCCCGGCGCCCCGGAGCCCGGTCCAGCGACTCCAGGAGTGCCTGGCCGTCGCCCAGGGTCTGCACACCGTGGACGCCGGGAGCGTCGATCCCGGGCAGCTCGGGGCGCACCGGACGCGCCCCGGTGGCGATGACCAGCTTGTCGTAGCCCGTCCAGTACGTCTCGCCGCTGTCGCGGTCCAGCGCCCGCACCCGGTGCCCGGCGACGTCGATCTCGGTCACCTCGGTGCGGGTGCGCAGATCGATCGCGCGGGCCCGGTGCTCCTCGGGCGTACGGGCGATGAGCGCGTCGGGCCCCTCCACGTCGCCGCTCACCCAGTACGGGATGCCGCAGGCGGAGTACGACGTGAAGTCGCCCCGCTCGAAGGCGACGATGCTCATCGCTTCCGGCCCCTTGAGCCTGCGGGCCTGCGACGCGGCGGACATGCCCGCCGCGTCGCCTCCGACGACCACCAGTCGCTCCGCCGCCATTGCCAGGTCCCTTCGCCGCCGTATACAGGGTCAGGGGCCCACGCTACGGGGCCTGCGGGGGCTACGGGGTCCCGGCGGCCTCCGCGGCTTCTGCGGCTTCTGCGGTCTCCGTGGCCTGCCGGGGCGCCGTACGGGGCCGCCGGGGCAGCCGGCGGCGCAGCAGCCGCCACAGGAGCACCACGACGGCCGCCGTGGCCAGGAACGGCGCCATGGCTCCGATCGCCACCCCGATCCACCGCAGCGTCGTCACGAACGCGCCCCAGCCGCCGCTCAGCGCGTCGACGAACCCGGGGTCCTCCTCGTCCGACTCCTCGGCCTTCGCGTCCGGTTCGCTGAGTTCGAGCGTGATGGTCGCCAGCGTCGTGCGGTCCTTCAGGGAGGCCTGCTGCGCGAGCAGAGACTCCAGGTCGGCCTGCCGGCTGCTCAGTTCACCCTCCAGCGTCACCACGTCGGAGAGTTCCCCGGCCTTGTCCATCAGGTCCCTGACCCGCGCGACACTCGCGCGCTGGGTGGCGATCCGGCTCTCGACGTCGACGACCTCCCCGGTGACGTCCTTCGCGTTCGAGGTGCGGGACAGCAGCTTCCCCGACCCGGCCAGACCGCTCAGCACCTCCTCGTAGCCGGCCTGGGGCACCCGCAGGACGAGTCGTGACCCGTCGTGGGTGTCGTCGACGCGCCGTGTGCTCTCGTCCGCCACGAGTCCACCGGCGTCCTCCGCGGCCCCCCGGGCCGCCTCGACCGCGTCAGGGACGCTCTTCACCTCGACGGAGAGCGTCGCCGTGCGGATGACGTGGACCGCGACCGTGGAGTCCGCCTTCGACGCCGACGAGGACCCGTCCGTGGGCCGCGTGGCGGACTCGCCGCCGGCACCGGTCGCGGCGGGGGCCGCGGCCTTGCCGTCGGACACGGCCCCCCGGTCCCGGGCACCGCTGTCGGACCCGGAGCCGGCGCACGCTGCGGTGGCCAGGAGCGCCACGAGCAGAGCGGAGGCGGCGAGCGCGCGCGAACGGCGGCTGATCGGTGGATGGCTGTCCGTGTGCCGGTCGACAGTCATGTCGCGTCCCCCCGGGGCTGTGGTTGCTGGTGCCTGTTCGACGCGGGGGGCCGGTCCGCGGGTTTCCTGTCAGCGGTTTCGAAGCGGTCACGTTCGGGACTCGGGACGGGTTTGAGAGAGTGGACCCATGCAGCGTTCTCTTCAGCGTGACACCACACGTACGGGCCACGCCGTCGTCATCGGCGGCGGCATCGCCGGACTGGCCGCCGCCCACCGGCTGCTGGCCTCCGGCATCAGGGTCACCCTCCTGGAGGCGACCGAGCGGCTCGGCGGCAAGCTGATGACCGGTGAGATCGCGGGCACCCGGGTCGACCTCGGCGCCGAGTCGATGCTCGCGCGCCGGCCCGAAGCGGTGGAGCTGGCCACCGCGGCCGGTATCGGCGACCGGCTCCAGCCGCCCGCGACCGCCACCGCGTCGATCTGGACCCGTGACGCCCTGCGCCCCATGCCCAAGGGACATGTGATGGGCGTCCCCGGCGACCCGGCGGCGCTCAGCGGCGTGCTCTCGCCGGAGGGTCTGGCCAGGATCGCCGAGGAGCGCGACCTCACCCCGACGGCCGTCGGCGACGACGTCGCGGTCGGCAGTTACGTCGCCGACCGGCTCGGCCGTGAGGTCGTCGACCGGCTCGTGGAGCCACTGCTCGGCGGGGTCTACGCGGGCGACGCCTACCGGATCTCGATGCGCGCCGCCGTGCCCCAGCTCTTCGACGCGGTGAAGGAGGGCGGCCCGCTCCTCGACGGCGTACTCCGCATCCAGGAGCGGGCCGCCGCCCGGCAGCAGACCGGACCGGTCTTCCAGGGCATCGAGGGCGGCATCGGCACCCTGCCGGGCGCCGTGGCCGACGCCGTACGGGCGGGCGGCGCCGAGATCCTCACCGAGACCCCGGTGCTCGGCCTCACCAGGACCGGCGAGGGCTGGGACGTGCGCACCGACAGCAGGGTGATCGCCGCCGACGCCGTCGTCCTGGCCGCCCCCGCCTGGTCCGCGTCCACCCTGCTCGCCGCCGAGTGCCCCGCCGCCTCGGTCGAGCTCGCCGCCGTCGAGTACGCCTCGATGGCCCTGGTCACCATGGCCTTCAGGCGCTCCGACACCGAGGGCAACGACGCGCTCAGGGGGCGTTCGGGCTTCCTCGTACCGCCCGTCGACGGCCGCACCATCAAGGCGTCCACCTTCTCCAGCAACAAGTGGCAGTGGGTCGCCGACGCGGCCCCCGACCTCTTCGTGCTGCGCACCTCCGTCGGCCGCTACGGCGAGGAGGAGCACCTGCACCGCGAGGACTCCGAGCTCGTCGCCGCGTCCCTGGGCGACCTCGCCTCCGCCGCGGGACTGACGGCACGGCCCGTGGACACCGAGGTCACCCGGTGGATCGGCGGGCTGCCCCAGTACCCCGTCGGTCATCTCACCCGGGTCGCCCGCATCCGCGACGAGGTCGCCAAACTGCCGGGTCTGCGGGTGTGCGGAGCGGCGTACGACGGCGTCGGGATCCCGGCCTGCGTGGCGAGCGCGCACCGCGCCGCCGACGAGATCGCCCGGGACCTCACGGGCGCTGCCGGAGGGGAGATCGACAACACGCCGACCCGGGTTCGGGGCACGGGGAGCGAGGCGGGACAATAGCCGTATGAGTGCGCCAGAGAAGCTTCCGAACGCAGGCAAGAAGGCCAAGGACCTCAACGAGGTCATTCGCTACACCCTGTGGTCCGTCTTCAAGCTGAAGGACGTCCTTCCCGAGGACCGCGCCGGTTACGCCGACGAGGTCCAGGAGCTGTTCGACCAGCTCGAGGCCAAGGACACCACGGTCCGTGGCACCTATGACGTGTCCGGGCTCCGGGCCGACGCCGATCTGATGATCTGGTGGCACGCCGAGACCTCCGAGGCGCTCCAGGAGGCGTACAACCTCTTCCGGCGCACGAAGCTGGGCCGCGCTCTGGAGCCGGTCTGGTCGAACATGGCGCTGCACCGCCCCGCCGAGTTCAACAAGTCGCACGTGCCGGCCTTCATGGCCGACGAGGAGCCGCGCGGCTACGTCAGCGTGTACCCCTTCGTGCGCAGCTACGACTGGTACCTGCTCCCGGACGAGGACCGCCGCCGTATGCTCGCGGACCACGGCAAGATGGCCCGCGGCTTCCCCGATGTGCGTGCCAACACCGTGCCCTCGTTCTCGCTCGGCGACTACGAGTGGGTCCTGGCCTTCGAGGCCGACGAGCTGTACCGCATCGTCGACCTCATGCGTCATCTGCGGGCCTCCGAGGCGCGGCTCCACGTGCGGGAAGAGGTGCCGTTCTACACCGGACGCAGGAAGTCCGTCGCAGACTTGGTGGCCGGACTCGCATAGCCAGCGTTTCCGGTCATCCCGACCCGGAAGATCAGTTGGCGGGCAACGGCGCGTGTGACGCCGCCCGTCGTTCCAGCGACACCGGGTCCGGACACAGCACCGGGGCTGCCTCCGCACGGAGGCGGCCCCGGTGCTGTTCTGTCCCGTACCGCGGATCCCGTAAGCGCGCGTCGGAGGCGCTGTTCCGTCCCGTACCACGCGCGCGTCAGACGTCGCTGCGCGGTCCGCTCGACAGCGCCGCCCTCAGGTCCGGGTCCTCCAGGGCTCCCACGCCCCGCACCGCCACCGCGGCCAGCAGGTCGCGGTCCGCGCCGCGCGCCGGGGCCGGCAGCGAATCCAGCCAGCGCTGACCTGAGGGGGAGGCCCACTGGCTGTACGGATGGTTCTCCACCCGGGCGATGGCCAGGCAGCCCAGCGTCAGCACGAGCGGCAGCCCGAACCAGACGGCCACCGGGCCGCCGTAGCCCGTCCCCTGACCGGGCATCAGCATCGCGGTGACCGCGAGGACCACCACCAGCACTCCCGCGCCGCGCACGGCCCGCACCGCCGACTCCAGGACCGTCCTGGTCCCGTGCGGCACGGCGAGCCCCGCCGCGACGAGGCGGTCGGCTAGGGCGCGTACGGCGTCGGTGGCCGCCGCCGCGGCCCGTATCGGAGCTATCCGGGACTGCCCTTCCGGGCCGATCGCGCGGATCACCGTGCGCTCGACCTCGTCCCGCCCTTCCGGGTCGACGACGGTCGCCCAGCCCGTGCGGGCGAGCAGCAGCCGGCGCCGCAGATGCATGGAGACCAGCGCCAGATCGGCCACCCGCTGCGGTCCGCCCGCGAGGAACGCCGTCTCGTACAGATTGAGTTCGGGGGTGGCCGGTGCCCGCGCGGCACCGGCCGGTCGCTGCGCAGCACCCGCGGTGACGAGGCACAGGCGGATGCAGGATGCGGCGGCCGCGCCCCACGCGACCACAAGAAGCAGGACCCAGAGCATGGCCGATTTCTATGCGAAGCAGGCAGAGAAGCGCTATGCCTTGTTCACGATATGGACCGATGTCGGTCACAGCCGGTCATCGGTGGCTGAATCCGTACGGTTGCCGACCCGTACGAGCCCGCTGCCTCCGGCCCTCTTCCTGCCGCGCTCCCTCCCTCATGAGCTGCCGCCGCAACTGGACCCGCCGCCGCAGCTGGAGCCGCTCCCGCAACTCGATGCGCTGCCGCAGCTCGACCCTCCGCCACAGCCGGACCCGCCGCTTCCGCAGCTCGCCCCCGAGCCGGAGTGGCCCCCGCCGCTGGAACTGCCGCAGCTCCCGCCGCCAGGACTCGCCCCGGCGCACCACACCGCGGGGCCCGCGGCCGCGGTGGACGTGGCGACGGATGTGGAGCCCGACGGGCGGCGGCCGGCGGGCCCTTGCCGTGCGGCCGCCGCCAACTGCGCCCGGAGTTCCGGGTCGGGCAGCCCGCGCAGCCCGTGGACCGCCACCAGGAGCGCCGGGTCGGGCACCCCTGCGTTCCGGGTCCGGAAACCGTTCAGCGCCCCGCGCCCCGCTTCGGTGATCCGCCGCTTGGCCGACGCGGCGGAGAGGAAGCCGACCAGGCCGCCGACCGCGAGCGCCGGCAGCACCTTGACGACGAACGGGTAGGGAGCGTCTGCGTAGTCCGCGTACAGGCTGTACTGGATGATCGTCACGAGGACGGCGACCGGGACCCCCACGACACAGGCGGCCGCCTGGATGCCTGCCCACCGGTACCGCGTCCGGCTCCCCTCCGGGGCGACCAGCAGCCCACGGGCCGCGAGTCCGTCGCCGATCTCCTGCACCGCCGGGTGGCGCATCACCGCCTCCCGCAGGATGTGCAGGGCTCCGCTCGGGGCCGCTTGCGACTCCTGGAGCACCGCGCGCTCCACCGCGTCACGGGCCGTGGCCCCCCGGCGCACGGCGATGATCCCGGGGCCGCCGACCGTCAGCCGCCCATCCGTGTGCAGGGCGGTGAACGCGGTGTCCACGACCCTGGCGGGCCCGCCGTTCAGGAACGCCGCCTCGGCGAGGTCGTGCACCTGGCCGGTGCCGGAGACACCGCGACGCCCGGCCCCGACGGTCGCGACGACCAGCAGCGTCGAGGAGACCGCCACGGCGAGGGTCAGCAGGAGAGCAAGGATGTTCAACGGGATCACCTTCCCAGCAGGGTCGTACGGGCGGCACGGGCCAGACGGGCGCCCCGGCCGGGCGGGCGGGGCGCCGTGCGGTCCTGCCACCAGCGGGTCAGCCTCCGCCGGGCGGCGTCCTCGGCGGGGCGGCCCTCGATGAGCAATTGTTCGGCGAAGTCGAGGGCGTCACGGTGGTGCCCCGCGGGCAGCGGCCGGTTCCTGGCGTACGTGAGGAACGCCGCGCGGTAGCCGTCGCCGAGGATCCCCGGCAGCTCGGGCGCGAGCTTGGCGACGACCTCGGCACGCTTCGCTGCCAGGGCCCGGCGCTGCACCCCGAGACGCCGGGGGTCGAAGCCGTCAGGGGCGGGCGTACCCGCCACGAGCGAGGAGAGCAGCGCGGTCTGTGCCACGGCGGTCCTGTCGCGTCGGCCGGCCACGCTGCGGGCCTGCTCGGGCGGCCTGGCCGGCAGCGGCCGGTCCTGGCGCGGAGTCGTGGTCACGGTCACCGAGGCCAGGGTGGAGCGGATCGCGGACAGTTCACCGGCCAGCTCTCCGGCCGGCGGGAAGGCGTCGTCGCGCTCCAACAGGACCCCCGGCGGGTCGACGCGGGAGCGGAGCTCGCCCAGCACGTCCAGGACGGGACGCGTCACGGGGTGGGCGTGCGTGTCGTGCCAGACGCCGTCCTTCTCGACGCCGCCCGCCACATGGACGTACGCGATGGCCTCCACCGGCAGTTCGTCGAGTGCCGTCGCGGGGTCCTCACCGAGGTTCACATGGTTGGTGTGCAGATTCGCGACGTCGATCAGCAGCCGTACGCCCGTGCGCTCGACCAGCTCCGTGAGGAACTGCCCCTCGGTCAGCTCCTCGTCGGGCCAGGAGATCAGCGCGGCGATGTTCTCCAGGGCCAGCGGGACGGGCAGCGAGTCCTGTGCGACGCGTACGTTCTCGCACAGCGTCTCCAGCGCGTCCCAGGTCCTGGGAACCGGCAGCAGATGGCCCGCCTCCAGCACCGGCGAAGCGGTCAGCGGCCCTCCGGCGCGTACGAAGGCGATGTGCTCGGTCACCAGCGGTGTCCCCAGCAGCTCGGCCCGCGCGGCGAGACCGGCCAGGCGGCCGGGATCCGGGCGGTCGGCTCCGCCCAGGCCCAGCGACACCCCGTGCGGGACGACCGTGACCCCGCGCTCCCGCAGGCGCCCCAGGGACTCGGGGAGATGATCCGCGCAGAGGTTCTCCGCGACCGCCTCGACCCAGTCGATCCCCGGCAGCGCCTCGACGGCGTCCGCGATCTCCGGCCGCCATCCGATGCCGATTCCCAGCTTCATGGTGTCCCCTCCCCGTTCCGTGCAGGGGTCATGGCCCCGCCGCGTGCCGGTGAACCCGGAAGGGGGGACGTTCAGAGCTGAATTTGAGGTTCCCGGGCGGCCCGTACAGGCGCCGTTATCTGATCGTGATGCACCTTTCGGACTCAACGGAACTCCGGTGACCTGCGGAAACGCGGAGCAGCACGGATATGCCGACCTGCCGGACACGCCGGATTAATTCCAGGCTCCGTTGACGGAGATCAACAGCCGTTCGCATCCTGATCGCCGTGCCCCAAGGGCTGTGCCGTAGGCGGTCCATGACATGCCGGGTGACCCGGACGAAGGAGAACGTGCCCCATGACCAGCACCGAGAACAGGCCGCATCTCGGCCGGCGGTCCCTGCTGACCCGAGCCGCCGGAGTGGGCGCGGCCGCCGCACTGCCCGTGGCCGCCGCGCCGGCCGCGCGCGCCTCCGCCGCCCCGGCGGCAGGCCGCCCCGACCGGACCACGGCGAAGCGCCACCCGGAGAACTGGCCCGCCCAGGAGCCCTACGGTCTCGCGGACATCCGGCCGGACCTGTGGCCCCGTGAGGACAACTCCTTCGTCCTCCCGCTGGAGCTGAGACCCCGCGACAAGGAGCGCGGAGTGGTGTGGATGAGAGACACCTACGTCAACTGCTTCGTCGTCGACGGCCGTCCGCTCTACGTCGCCACGGGCACCACCCGCGTACCGGGCCTCGAAGCGGCCGGCCCGTGGAACGACGGCATCTTCGTGTGGGTGGCCCGCGACATCGAGGGGCCCTGGAAGCTGGCCGACACGACCGGGATCCGGCCGGACGCGGAGAAGGGCAAGGTGTGGTCGCCCGAGTTCGTCGACGAGAACCGGGCCGGGCGCACGGTCGTCGCCCCGTGGCAGGAGTACTGGCACGACGAGGAGTTCGGCAAGCGCGGCCAGGCGTGGGCGCCGGAGCTGCACCGCTTCAAGGGGAAGTGGTACATCGTCGCCTGCATGGGGGACCACTCCCAGAAGGTCGGCTCCTTCATGCTGGTGAGCGAGGGCGGGGTCGAGGGCCCGTACCGGCTCGTCGAGGGCAACCTGGAGAAGCCGTTCGGCGACTCGTTCATCGGGGGACCGGCCTTCATCGAGCCCGGCGCCTACCACCACATCGACGGCAGCCTCTACTCCGAGGGTGACGACGCCTGGCTCGTGCTGCACAACAACCTGTACGCGAAGTTCCGCGACGACATGGAGGACATCGTCACGACGACGGACCTCCCCCTGTTCCGGCAGTCGCCGTACACGCCCGAGCCGTACCTCGAAGGCGCGTACGTCTTCAAGTACGGCGGGAAGTACTTCCTCCTCCACGCCGCCTGGGACCGGACGTCGATCGAAGCCGACGGCACCGCGCGCCAGGGCTACGACGAGGCGGGGACCGGCCGGGTGCAGTACCAGTACGACGCGATCGCCGCCGTCTCGGACAGCTTCGATGGACCGTACTCCGAGCGCTGGACCGTCGGCGTCGGCGCGGGCCACAACAACTTCTTCGAGGACTCCGACGGCGCTCTGTGGGCGACGTTCTTCCGCAACCCGAACTTCGGCCACTGGTCCAACCCGGCACGCCTGGCCGACGCGGCCGTGCCCGGTGTCGTGAGGGTGGAATGGACCGGCCCGAAGGGCGACCGGCTGTACGTCCGGCGCCGGGCGTGACGACCTGACTCAGCGGCGCAGTGCCGGGTGGTCGGCGACGACCGTGCAGGAGCCGGGGGCGACCTCGGTGAATCCGGCGTCCCGCACCACCGGCAGTCCGCTCGCGGTGAGTTCGCGCCAGCGGGCGGCGCCCGGTGTGGCGACGGAGAGCGGGAACCCGGCCTCACGCCAGGCCGTGCGCTCCGTGTCCGACAGCTCCCACCAGGCGAGCTGCGCACCGTGCCCGGCCTGCGCCATCGCCTTGCCCGCCGACATGGTGACGTCCGGATTCATCCACAGCACCGGGCCGGCCAGGTCGGGCGCCGCCGGGGCCTCGGGGTCGTCCAGGTCCGTGCCCGACACCTGGAGCTTGGCCAGCTCCTTGGGCCAGCCGTCCAGGGGCACCGGCGGGAACACCCGGACCTCGGCGTGCTCGCCCGTGACCGTGATCCCGGGCAGCGCGGACGCCTTGCGCCACTCCGCGCCGCGCGCCCGCCGCACCACCTTGCGGATGCGGGCGTCCTGCCAGTCGCGCACGGCCCGCGCCCACTCGCCCTCGGCGCCGTCCTCTCCCTCGACGTCCTCGACGCCGCCGTCCTCGCCGCCGAGCGAGCGGGGGTCCGAGAGCAGCGTGAGCACCGCGCGGGCGGCGGTCACCAGGGCGTCGTTGCGCGCCGGGGGTGCCGTCTTCTCCAGGTGCACCACCAGCGGCAGGACGAACTGCGGGGCTTCGTCACGGGCCGTCGGCTCCGTACGGAACGGGCTCTCGGTGGGGGCGTCCGGCGCTGCGGGAAAGGTCTCGGGAATGCTGTCGCTGCTCACGCACCCAGTCTGCCAGGCCACCGTGACCACCGGTTCTTGGCGGAAGGGAGGGCTCCGGGTGAGGATACGCGCTATGAAGAGCGATCTCTTTGCCGACGAGCACACGGCCCGGCAGGCCACGGTCCCCGGCATGACCCTGCAGAACGCCAAGTCCATCAAGTACGCCGTCAACGGCGAGATGCACGCACGGCAGGGCTCGATGATCGCCTTCCGGGGCAGTCTGCAGTTCGAGCGCAAGGGCCAGGGCATCGGCGGCTTGCTCAAGCGCGCCGTGACGGGCGAAGGGCTGCCGCTGATGGCGGTCACCGGCCAGGGCGAGGCATGGTTCGCCCACGAGGCGGCCAACTGCTTCATCGTCGAGATGGAGCAGGGTGACGTCCTGACCGTCAACGGCCGTAACGTCCTCTGCTTCGACGCGAGCCTCTCCTACGAGATCAAGACCGTGAAGGGTGCCGGGATGACCGGCGGCGGGCTCTTCAACAGCGTCTTCAGCGGATTCGGCAAGCTCGGCCTGATCTGTGAGGGCCACCCCATCGTGATCCCCGTCACCGCACAGCAGCCCGTGTACGTCGACACGGACGCGGTCGTCGGCTGGAGCGCCCAGCTGTCCACCTCGCTGCACCGCTCGCAGAGCTTCGGCTCGATGGTGCGCGGCGGATCGGGCGAGGCGGTCCAGCTGATGCTCCAGGGCGAGGGATTCGTGATCGTAAGGCCCAGTGAGCTCAAGCCGGAGAAGTCGTCGGCCAACTGATGCTGCGAGGAGTGGGCCGCCGGTACGGCCTGCGTGGCCCCTGGGTGCTGCGCGGGCTCGACCTGGACCTGCCCGCGCGGGCCCTGGTCCGGATCGAGGGCGCCAACGGTGTCGGCAAGTCGACTCTGCTGCGGCTGCTCGCCGGTGTCGACGTGCCGGCCGAGGGGCGCGTCACGGGCCGGCCGCGCACGGCGTACGTGCCCGAACGCTTCCCCGCGGCGCTGCCGTTCACGGCCGCCGGTTACCTCGTCCACATGGGCCGTGTCCATGGGCTCCCGAGCGCGGAAGCCGCCGCACGGGCCGAGGACTGGCTGACACGCTTCGGGGCGGCCGGACACGCCCGTACACCCCTCGCGGAGCTCTCCAAGGGCACCTGCCAGAAGGTCGCCGTCGCCCAGGCGCTCCTTGCCCAGCCGGACCTCCTCGTCCTGGACGAGGCCTGGACGGGACTGGACACCGCGGCCCGCGACGCACTGGACCTGGCCGTCGCCGAGCGGGTCGCCGACGGCGCCACGGTGGTGTTCGTCGACCACGACCCGAAGCGGCTCGCCGGGCAGGCCGGCCTCACGTACCGGCTGGAGGGCCGCACCCTCGTCCCGGCGCTTCCGCCCGGCGACACCGGCCCGCAGGTCAGGATCGAGGCGACGGGCGAGCCGTCCGCCGCCCTCCCGCCGGCTCTGCCCGGCGCGCCCACGGTGGAGCGGGACGCGGGGAACCCGGCCGCGATCCGGCTCACGACCACCGCGGCGGACTCGGACCCGATACTGCGGGCGCTCCTCACGGCCACCCCGCCCTGGCACATCACCGCGCTCAGGCAACTCCCGTCGCGGGCCCAGGCGCCGGCCCCGATCCCGGCCGTGGCTGAGGCCCAGGCCCCGGCCCCCGCGCAGGAAGCCGTGCCGGTAGCCGCCCCCACCGCCGCGCCGGGTGCCGTGCCCGGCGCTGCGCCGGCCGTGGACCGGATGCCCCGGCCCCGCCGGCCCGATCCGCCCCGCCCGCCCCGCTCACCGGTCCGTGGCGCGGTCGCCGTGATGCGTTGCCAGGCGGCGCTGCTCGGGCGCTCCCAGCGCTGGCTCGCGCCCCTCCTCCTCTACGCGGCCGTCCTCGGCATCGGCCTGCAGGCGGGACAGCCGCTGCTGGACTCGCTCGGTTACGCCGCCGCCGTACTGGTCCCCGTGGCCGCCTGGTTCGTACGGCTCTGCGTCACCCAGGAGCCGCCCGCCGCACGCGCCGTCACCGCCTCCGCCGTCGGACCGTCGCGCGCCCACCGCGCCACGCTGCTCACCGGCCTGGGCTGCGCGCTGGCCCTCGGCGGCGTCGGCACGGTGATCGTGGTGCTGATGAGTGAGCCGGCCAGTAACGACCACTCCGTCGCCGTACCGCTGCTGCCGGCCGTGCTCGCCGGTCTGCTCGCGGCAGGGTGCTGCGCGCTGCTGGGGGCCGCCGTCGGGGCGCTCTGCGCACGGCCGGTCCTGCACCGCCACGGCTGGTCGCTCATCGCGACGATGCTCGGCGCGCTCCTCGCCCTGGTCACCGAGGGCTCGCCCGCGCGGGCGGCGGTTTCGAGCCTGGTCTCGGGTTCGCTGACCGGCACGGTGCGGATGCCGCTGCTGCCCCTGGCAGGGGCCGTCGTGGTCGCCGTGGCGGTGGCCGCGCTCACCTCCAGGATCGCCGCGCTGCGTGAGTGAGTACGCTCGTACGTATGGACGAAGTGAGTACGCTCGTACGTATGGACGATGCGTACTGCGAGACGCCCTCGCCGGACCGTGCACCCCTGGACGCCGGCCCGCCCTACGCCGAGTGTGTGCTGTGCCGGAAGCCGACCGAGTACCCGGAGTCGACGAAGGGCAGCACGCTCTGCCCGGTCTGTGCCTGGCAGGAGGCGGAGCGCACCGCCTGCTCCGGCTGACGGCGCGGGCGTCGGCCGAGCGGCTCAGCTCTCAGCCCCGCATCAGCTCGGAGACCTTGACGAAGCGGTAGCCGCGCTTCCGTAGCTCCGGGACGATCCGGCGTACGGCGTCGTCGGTGACGGGCGCCGCGCTGCGGGTGCAGTGCATGACCACCAGCGACCCCGGCTTCACCTCGTCCAGAACCTGCTCGGCCACCGCGTCCGTGTCCGTGGCGAAGGCGTCACCGCTGACCACGTCCCACTGGACCGCGGTCACCCCGGTCGGGGCCAGGGCCTTGAGCGAGGCGTCGTCGTAACAGCCGCCGGGGAAGCGGAAGTACGGCACGACGTTGCGCGCGCCCGTCCCGCGGATCGCGGCGAAGGTCCGCTCCACCTCGCCCCGCATGTCCGGCTTCTCGACGGTCGGCAGCCCGTAGCAGGGCGAGGAGAAGGCGTAGTGGCTGAACGAGTGGTTGGCGATCTCGAACAGGGGATCGGTGCCGATCGAGCGGGCCTGGTCGGGATACTCCTGCGCCCAGCTGCCGGTCATGAAGACCGTCGAAGGGACCTTCAGCCGGCGGAGCGACGCGATCAGGCCGGGATTGTCGAAGTGCTCGCCGTCCGCGGCACGCGGCCCCTGATCCGCCGTCATGTCCGCGTCGAAGGTGAGCGCCACGACCTTGCCTGCCGCCGCCCCATCCGACCCGCCGGCCCCGCCGGCCCCGCCGGCCCCGGCGTTGTCCGCCCGCCGTTCGAAGACCGGTGTGAGACCACCGGGTCCGGGGGCCAGGGCGGGCGGTTCGCTCTCCGCGGCCGGCGAGGGGGACGGGGATCCTGTCGCCGGCCGCGGAGAGGCTGTCGGAAGTGCGGCGGGGGCGGTGCCGGAGCTTCCGCAGCCGGCGAGCACCCCACCCAATACAGTCAGAGCGATTGTCGTACGAACGGATTTGATCACTGAGGGACGCTAGCCGTTGGCCGACCCGGTGGTCCTCACGCCGCTCCGGCGCCCCGCCGGATCACCCGTCTGCCCATGGCCTCAGGGCCACGGTCAGCGCCAGGGGCCCGTAACCGCGAACGTCGTCCCCGGTGTGTAGCAGTTCACGAACATCGTCCCGCCGTCCGGTGAGAACGTCACACCCGCGAACTCACCCCACTCCGGCTCCTCGTCCGTGCCGATGTTCTGCCGCCCTCGGGCCATCGCGTAGACCTCGCCGCGCCGCGTCACCCCGAGCACGTGCTGCGCGCCGCCGCCGTCCTCACAGACCATCAGGCCGCCCCCGGCGGCGAGGCAGATGTTGTCGGGAGACTCGCCCGGCAGCTGGATGTCGGTGTCCGGGCCGAAGACGATCACCAGGGTGAGCCGGCGTCGCTCCGGTTCGTACCGCCACACCTGGCCGAAGTGGTCGGCGGCCGACCCCTCGGAGCTGTGCGCGAAGCTGGAGACGAAGTACACCGAGGACCCGCCCCAGTAACAGCCCTCCAGCTTCTGGGCGTGCGTGATGCCCTTGGGCCCGAAGTCCTGGAGCCTGATCGGCGTCTGCGCGGCCTGCGGATCGGGTACGGGGACCCACTCGATCCGGTCGAAGCTCGCACCCGTCTCCTGGATCACGGAGAGGTCGGGGACGCCGGGTACCCGCATGGCCTCCAGCGTGCCGCCGGCCCGCAGGGAGCCCGTACCGCCGAGCGGCCTGTCGGGGAGGAAGCGGTAGAAGAGCCCGAAGGGCCTGTCGAACGCGTCCTCCGTCTCGTACACGATGCCGTTGTGCGGGTCGATCGCGATGGCCTCGTGCTGGAAGCGCCCCATCGCGGTCAGCGGTACGGCGCCGGTGCGGTGCGGATCCGCGCCGTCCACCTCGAAGATGAAGCCGTGGTCCTTCGTGTAGCCGTTGGTGCCGGCCTTGTCCTCGGTCTCCTCGCAGGTCAGCCAGGTCTTCCAGGGGGTGGGGCCGCCCGCGCAGTTGACGGCCGTACCCGCGATGGCGACGCGCTCGCCGTGCACCTCGCCCCGGCCGTCGATCTCCAGTGCGGTGCAGCCGCCCCTGCCCATGGGGTCGTAGGTGAGGCCCTCGATCGTGGGGACGGCGATCTCCGCGTCCTCCCGGTTCTCGTGGTTGCGCACGAGGCGGACCCGGCCACCGCGGCCGGCGAAGGCGGCCATGCCGTCGTGATTGCTGGGCACCCGGCCCTCGCCCGAGCGGAGCGGGTCGCCCTCCCGGGAGAGCACCCGGTAGCGGAAGCCCTTCGGCAGATCGAGCAGACCGTCGGGGTCCGGCAGGAGAGGGCCGTAGCCGCTGTGGCCCCTGGCCTCGGCTGCGCCGGAGAAGAGTTCGGTGAAGGCCCCGGTGAAGGCGACCGATGCGGCGGTCGCGGCACTGCCGGCCAGGACCTGTCGTCGTGTTGCGAGTCGTCGAGGTGCGGATGACATGAGGCAACTCCCTGTTGGCGGACAGGTGAAGTGACCCGCATGTGTGTAGCACGCGCCGTGGCACACGTGAACCATGCGGGCCACGGTGCCTCATGTGTCCCGCATGTGTCCCCGGGGCGGGTGATGGCCCCGGAGACACATGCGCTCGGTCAGGCCAGGGACGCGGTGAGCGTGATGGTGGTGCCCGTGAGCGCCTGGCTGACCGGGCAGTTCGCCTTGGCGTCCTCGGCGGCCTTCGCGAAGCCCGCCTCGTCCAGGCCCGGAACCTCGCCCTCCACCGTGAGGTGGATGCCGGTGATGCCGGTGCCCGGCTGGAAGGTGACCTCGGCCTGCGTGTTCAGCCGGGTGGGCGGGGTGCCCGCCGTGGCCAGGCCGTTGGACAGAGCCATCGAGAAGCAGCTGGAGTGCGCGGCCGCGATGAGCTCCTCGGGGCTGGTCTTGCCGTTCGCCTTCTCCGCGCGGGACGGCCAGGACACCGGGTACGCCCCGATCCCTGAGGAGTCGAGGGTGACAACGCCATTGCCCTCGAGCAGGTTGCCTTCCCAGACCGTGTGCGCCTGACGCGTGGTAGCCATGCTGGATCCCTTCGAAACGGTGTGCGCGGTCGGACGGGCGTACACAGCGCCCTTGAGGCACTCGTACGCCCTTCACCCCCCGAACCTACTGCTCCACCAGTCCCTTTGCGTCACGCGCCAGTGCAGTCAGCCGTGAGATCGCCCGGAAGTACTTCTTCCGGTACCCGCCGTTCAACATCTCTTCGCTGAACAGTTGGTCGAAGGGGAGACCGGAGGCGAGCACCGGGACCTCACGGTCGTACAGCCGGTCCGCGAGCACCACCAGGCGCAGTGCCGTCGACTGGTCGGGCACCGGCTGCACATCGGTGAGGCAGACCGCGGTGATCCCGTCCGTCAGTGCGCCGTACCGGCTCGGATGGATTCGGGCGAGGTGGTCGAGCAGGGCCGGGAAATCGTCGAGGGAGGCGCCCGGGTTCGCGTACGCGGCCCTGGTGACCTGGTCGTCGGTGTACGGCGGCGGGGCCTCGGGCAGGCCTCGGTGGCGGTAGTCATCGCCGTCGATGCGCAGCGGCCTGAAGTGCGCGGAGAGCCCCTGGATCTCGCGGAGGAAGTCGGCCGCCGCGAAACGGCCCTCGCCGAGCTTGCCCGGCAGCGTGTTCGAGGTGGCGGCCAGTGCGACGCCCGCCTCGACGAGCCTGCTGAGCAGGGACGAGACCAGGACGGTGTCGCCCGGGTCGTCCAGCTCGAATTCGTCGATGCAGAGCAGCTGGTGCCCGCTCAGGGTCTGCACGGTCTGCTGGAAGCCCAGCGCGCCGACGAGGTTCGTCAGCTCGACGAAGGTGCCGAAGGCCTTGAGCGAGGGCGCGGCGGGGGTGGCGTGCCAGAGGGAGGCCAGCAGGTGCGTCTTGCCGACGCCGTAGCCGCCGTCGAGATAGACGCCACGGGGCCCGCTGGGTGCCGCGGCAGGCTTCTTACCGAACCGCCCACCCGTCGCCCGCCACCACCCCACAGGCGATGCGCTTCGCGCTCCACCTGATCGGCCCGACCCCATGGCATGCGCCCCGCCGAGCCCCGCGGCGAAGGAGCTGAGGACCTCGACCGCCTCGGTCTGGCTCGGCTGGTTCGGGTCGGGCACGTACGTATCGAAGCGCACCGAGTCGAAGCGCGGCGGTGGCACCATCTCCGCGACCAGCCGGTCGGCGGGGACGCGCGGTTCGAGGGCGCACAGGGACTGCGGGGCCGTTTCGGCTATGGGGCTCTGCCCCGGCACGGCTGTGGAGGACGACACAACTCTCCATGTTAGAGGCCGTGCCAGACTGCTGCGCATGCGACGCCTGCTCCCTGTGACGGACCTGACAACCCCGGCCGTTTCCGCCGCCGACCGTGAGTGGACGCTCGACGAGCTGGCCGACGCCTACGCCTATCCGCACGGCGATGGCCCCTGGCTCCGGGCCAACATGGTCTCCACCCTGGACGGCGCGGCTCAGCACGACGGCCGCTCCCAGGGCATCTCGAGCCCCACCGACATGCGGATCTTCGGCACCCTGCGGGCCCTGGCCGACGCCGTCGTCGTCGGCGCCGGGACAGTACGTCAGGAGGGCTACCGGCCCGCGCGGGTCCGCGACGCGTTCGCCGCCCGGCGCGCCGCGGCGGGGCAGCGGCCCGCCCCGGCCGTCGCGGTCGTCAGCGCGGGTCTTGACCTGGACTTCTCGCTCCCGCTCTTCGCTTCGCCGCTGGTCCCGACCCTCGTGGTCACCGGGGCGACGGCACCCACGGACCGGGTCGCGGCGGCCAGGGACGCGGGGGCCGAGGTGCTGTTCGCCGGGGACGGCGCCGCCGTCGACCCGGCGCGCGCGGTCATGGAGCTGGGCCGGCGGGGCTTCGGCAGGCTCCTCACGGAGGGCGGGCCGCGACTCCTCGGCCAGTTCGTGGCGGCCGGGGTGCTGGACGAGCTCTGCCTGACCCTGTCCCCGCTGCTCACCGCCGGAGCCGCTCAGCGCATCGCCGGAGGCCCCGCCATCACCGTGCCGGAACGTTTCTCCCTCATCTCGCTCCTGGAGGAGGCAGGATTCCTCTTCAGTCGGTACGGGAAGATCTGACACTTATCGGAATAACCCGTTCCGGTTAGCCCCGGATGGGCAGACTAGGTCCTGCAACCCCGTGCGACTGCGGGGAAGGATGGTTTCAGCAACAGCGGTCGTCCCTGCGGCCGACGAGATGAAGCGGAAGGGCGCCTGTCGTGTTCACAAGCGTTTTGATGGTCGAGAAGCCCCTCACTCCCGAGGACGTGGAATTCGTCACGACCCTCCACGGTGATGAGCGGATCTCGTTCGTCGTGCTGATGCAGCCCCGCAGTGACCAGGCCGATGTGCTGCTGCGCGCGATCGACGACGTGGCGATCGGCGAGCTGCGCGACGCCGTCCGCGAAGGCGAGCAGCCGGAGGGCAAGGAGGCCAGGGAGCCCGCCGAGATGGCGCTGGAGTATTCGCTCAGGGAGCTGCGCGAGGCGGGTTCGGAGGCCATCGGACAGGTGATCGAGGACCACCCCCTGGACAAGCTGAAGACCGTGGTCGACGACTCCGGGGCCGACGAGGTCATCGTGCTGACGGCGCCGCACTACGTCGAGGAGTTCTTCCACCGCGACTGGGCGTCCCGGGCCCGTCACAAGGTCGGCGTACCGGTGCTCAAGCTCTTCGCGCACAGCGAATAGGCTGGGGCGGACCCTGACCCACTGGGGCGGGCCCAGACCCAACACACGTCACACCTCGGGAGAGACACGTATGGCACCCGGTATTCCTGCCGCCCTTGAACGGCCGCACTTCATCGGCATCGGCGGCGCCGGAATGTCGGGCATCGCGAAGATCCTGGCCCAGCGCGGGGCGAAGGTGGCGGGCAGCGACGCCAAGGAGTCCGCCACCGCCGAGGCCCTGCGCACGCTGGGGGTGACCGTCCACATCGGGCACGCCGCCGGGCACCTGGCCGACGACGCGACGTCGGTGGTCGTCTCCAGCGCCATCCGCGCCGACAACCCCGAGCTGGTCCGCGCCGCCGAGCTGGACATCCCCGTCGTCCACCGCTCCGACGCGCTCGCCTCCCTGATGGAGGGCGTGCGCGCCCTCGCGGTCGCGGGCACCCACGGCAAGACCACCACCACGTCGATGCTCGCCGTCGCCCTGTCCGAGCTCGCCCTCGACCCCTCGTACGCGATCGGCGGCGATCTGGAGGGCCCCGGCACGAACGCCACGCACGGCCACGGCGACATCTTCGTCGCCGAGGCCGACGAGAGCGACCGCAGCTTCCAGAAGTACGCCCCCGAGGTCGCGATCGTCCTCAACGTCGAGCTGGACCACCACGCGAACTACGCGTCGATGGACGAGATCTACGAGTCCTTCGAGACCTTCGTCGGCAAGGTCGTCCCGGGCGGCACCCTCGTCATCGCCGCCGACCAGCCCGGCGCCGTCGAGCTGACCCGGCGGGTCCGCGAGCTCTCCTCGCTCACCGTCGTCACCTACGGCGAGTCCGAGGGCGCGGACGTCCGTGTGCACAAGGTCACCCCGCGCGGCCTGACCAGCGAGGTCACGGTCGTCCTCAACGGCAAGTACCTCACCTTCGCGGTCTCCGTACCCGGCCGGCACTACGCGCACAACGCGGTCGCCGCGCTCGCCGCCGGTGTCGCCCTCGGCATCCCCGCGCACAACCTGGCCTCCGCGCTGGGCAAGTACACCGGGGTCAAGCGCCGCCTCCAGCTCAAGGGCGAGGCGGCCGGAGTGCAGGTCATCGACTCGTACGCCCACCACCCCACGGAGATGACCGCCGACCTGGAGGCCATGCGCGGCGCGGCGGCCGACTCCCGGATCCTGGTGGTCTTCCAGCCCCACCTCTTCTCCCGCACCCAGGAGCTCGGCACGGAGATGGGCCAGGCCCTCGCCCTCGCCGACGCCTCGCTGGTCCTGGACATCTACCCGGCCAGGGAGGACCCGGTCCCGGGCGTCACGAGCGCGCTGATCATCGACGCGGCGAAGGCCGCCGGCGCCGATGTCACCGCCGTCCACGACAAGGCGTCGATCCCCGCCGCCGTCGCGGGAATGGCGAAGCCCGGCGATCTGGTTCTCACCATGGGAGCGGGCGATGTCACCGACCTCGGCCCGCAGATCCTGGACCACCTGTCGAGCTGAGGAGCCACCGTGTCGTACGACGTCGAGAAGCCGGACGAGCAATGGCGGGCGGAGCTGACGTCCGCCGAGTACGCGGTGCTGCGCAAGGCCGGCACCGAGCCCGCCTTCGTGGGTGAGTACACCGACACCACCACGGCGGGCGTCTATTCCTGCCGTGCCTGCGGTGCGGAGCTGTTCCGCTCCGACACCAAATTCGAGTCGCACTGCGGCTGGCCGTCCTTCTTCGACCCGAAGGACACCGACGCGGTCGAACTGCTCCAGGACAGCAGCCTCGGCATGACCCGCACCGAGGTGCGCTGCGCCCGCTGCGGCTCGCACCTGGGCCATGTCTTCGAGGGCGAGGGCTACCCCACGCCCACGGACCAGCGGTACTGCATCAACTCGATCTCGCTGACGCTGGCGCCCGACGAGAGCTGAGAACCCGGGCCGGGCCGGCCGCCGTCAGTCCTCCTCGGACTCGGCGGCCGCCTCGGCCTTCAGCAGCGGGTGCGCCACCCCGGGGAACACCCGGGCCCGCACGACCTCCTCGGCCGCACCGCCCTGCACCACCGTCTCGGCCACGCCCCAGGGGCGTCCCGCCAGCCGGACGGTGAGGGTGTAGGACGCCGAGCAGCCCATGCACTCGTAGCGGTCCGCCCAGACCTCCACCTCGGTGAGGCTGCCCGGGTAGCGCTTCACATGCCGGTGCCTGGCGTGGCAGCGCTCGCACGTCTCACCCGGCTCACACGTACCGCCGCACGGGCACGGCACGTCCAGCGACTCCGCGGGCAGCCACCGCTGGAGGAGCCGGGCCTCACCGGTCGCACCCATGTCCTTCATCGCCTTCAGGTTCCGCGCGGCGACGTTGTACGACTCGCCGGTCGCGGCCATCCGGTCCCGGATGACGTCCTTGCGTCCACGGTTCGTCGTCATGCTGTTTCCTCCTGGGTGTCACGCAGCCCGACAGGAGGCACACGAGATCAGAACGTCCCACGGTACCCGCCACGCGGAGCGTTCAGCGACCGCGTCACGCCCTGCGTACCCGCCCCGCGATGCGTCTGCCGAGCCGGCCCAGGGAGCGGGACGGACGGTTCCAGGTGCGGAAGGCGTCCAGGGTCCGGCTGCTTCCCTCGCGCTCCACGGCCGCTTCCACCGCGGCGAGCTCCTCCGCGGACAGGGCGCGCACCACGGGGCGCAGCACCTCGTCCAGCAGGGCGGTCCTGGTGCGGGTCCAGTCGTCGCCCGCGTGCGGATGGGCGTTCCACACGGTGAAGCAGTCCGCCACGTACGCGGGGTCCGCCCGCAGCAGAGCCAGGACCGCGTCGCCGCGGGCCGCCCTGCCGTACGCCGCGATCAGGCCCTCGTCCCCGCTGTGCACGAACGCGTACAGCTCGTCCCCGGGCCGGCCCGGGGCCAGCAGCCGGTCGGCCAGGGCGCCGAACGCGTGCTCCAGGGCCGGGGCCTCCGCTGGTTCGGCGCGGCTGCGCAGGGTGCGGGCGCGGTCCGCCCAGCCCGGTTCGCCGTCTCCCGCGCGCATGTCGCGCGCGAAGTCCAGCAGCATCAGGCAGGCGCGTACCCGCGCGCCGGTCTCCTGCGGGAAGCCGAGCAGCAGGTCGTGGGCGAGCTCGGAGGCGTCCTCGTCACCGGAGGGCGCGGCGAGCGCGGCGTCGACCAGACGGGTCCAGGTGCCGGCCGTCCGGTGGGCGTCGGACGTGGTCTCGTCCAGCAGCGAGCGGGCCTCGCCCGCCGTCGGGATGTCCTCGCCCCACACCAGGCCCACGGCGGTCCGCAGCACCAGCGGCTCGGCGAAGGGGGACATGCCCGCCGCGCGCAGCACCGTGTGCAGGACCCCCACCCGCTCCGTGCCCCGCGCCTTCGCCCCGGGTGCCTCGGCGCACATCCGCAGATGCGGCAGCGCCTGCGTCCCGGTGAACGGCAGGGGGACCAGGGCCAGCAGCCGCTCCATGTCCGCGGGGCGGTCGGGGGCGAGCCGGTCCAGCTCGCCCAGGAGCGCCGTACGGACGTCGAACTGCTCGTCCAGCAGATCCAGCAGTGTCCGGTACCCGCCCTCCCCGGGGTCGTCGAGCAGCGCTTGCGCCAGCCGGCCCACCACGTCGGGCATCAGCTCCGCGAGGTCGAGGCCGAGCAGCCGGGCGATCCGCAGCAGCTGCACGGTCCGCGCCACACCCGCGGGCACCGCGGACGACAGCTCGGCCAGCAGCTCGTCGCCGAGCTCATCGACCAGCGCGGCCAGGGCGCGCTCCCCGGCGGGCTCGTCGAACGCCGTACGCGCGGGCGGCTCCAGGGTCACGTCCCCGCCCCGTACCGCCTCCGTCACCAGCAGCGCGGCCAGCGGCGCGGTGACCGACGCGGGGCAGCGGCCGTCCAGCGCGGTCAGCAGCCTGAGCGCCGCGGCACACTCCGCGGCCGTACGGTCGTCGGCGGGCGCGGTCAGCGCCCCGGTCAGCTGCCGGGTCCGCGACTCGTCCAGCGCGTAGGGCCGCTCGGCCGCCCAGTCGGCCGCAGCCGCCCGCTCGTCCGACCCGAGCACGATGCCGGCACCCAGCGCCGTGACGGCGAGCGGCCCGGCCGCGAAGGGCTCGCCCGGCAACTCGGCCGCCCGGCGGAACAGCTCGGGGGCCCGGCTGCGCCAGATCCGGGCGGCCGTCGCCGCCCATGCGTCGTCCACCGCGGGGGCGGGGCGCGGACCGGAGGCGGTGTGCACCCGGAAGCGAGGGTCGCGGATGTCGGGCGCGTCCTCGGGAAGGACGCCGATGACCCGGTGCGTGGCGCGCCCGGGATGCCGGGTGTACGTCGTGAACGTCAGCCGCTCGGCGTGCTCCCGGGGGAGCACGGCGGTGGCCAGCGCCACCCACCGGGCCACGTCCGCGCTGTGCCGCTCCACGAGCACGACCGGTGGCGCGGACGGGTCCTCGCTCGCGCGGCGCAGATCGCCGAGCACGGCGGCCAGCCACGGGCTGCGGGCCACGGCGAAGTCGCCGAGCCCCTCCCTGGTGAGCCCCCGTGAGGGGCCGTCCGCGATGACCAGGGACGTCAGCGGGTCGGGCAGCCTGCGGTCCGGCGTCAGGGAGAGCCATCCCGCGGCCCCCCACGCGGTGATGGGGAGCACCTGGCCGGGTATCGGCGCACCGGGCGTGAGATGGACGGCGTGGGCGTGGAACCCGCTCGTGCCCGTGGCCACCGTACGGCTGAGCAGATGGCTGCCGTCGGAGAGCAGGGCGAAGCCGAACGCGACAGGCAGCGCGCGGAGCCGCGCGTCGGGGAGGGGGCCGGGGGCGTCCGCCGGAGCTTCGTACGCCAGGAGCGGTGCGGCCTCCGCGCGCACCGGCCCGGGTATCCCGGGGTCCACGGCGGTGAACCGGCCGGCGGGCACCCCGTCCCCGGACACGACGGAGGTGTAGTGCAACTGCGGGAGGCTCATGCTTAAGGCCCTCATCGTCCCTGCCACGTGCGTCCCCGTCACACACACCGCCGCTCGCCGCCCTGTCGGTGCGGCCCGGCCCGGCGGAGCGACGACCCCGGCGGGGAGCTTTCCGCAGTCGTGCGGGCGACGCTATCAAGCCCTGACGCCCCGTTGGACCCGCGCCCGGGGGGCAAGCCCGTAGGTTGGCTCCATGACCGACGTGACCGAGGTGACGCTGTCCGCGGGAGTGGTGGAGTACGAGGACACGGGTGGGGACGGCCCCGTGGTGGTGCTGCTCCACGGTGTGGCCATGAACGGCTCGCTGTGGCGCCATGTCGTCGCCGGGCTGCGTCCCGACTTCAGATGTGTCGTGCCCACGCTGCCGCTGGGCGCCCACCGCAGGCCGATGCGCCCGGACGCCGATCTGACGGTTCCCGGAGTCGCCCATCTGGTGGCGGAGTTCCTGGAGAAGCTGGACCTCCACGACGTCACGCTGGTACTGAACGACTGGGGCGGCGCGCAGGCCCTCGTCGCGGAAGGCAGGGACCAGCGGATCGGCAGGCTGGCGATCACCTCCTGCGAGGCGTTCGACAACTATCCGCCCGGTCTGCCCGGCCGCAACCTCGCGATCGCGGCGCGGATCCCCGGCGGGCTGCGGCTCGCCTTCGCCCTGCTGAAGCTGAAGCCGATGCGCAGACTGCCCCTGACCTGGGGGTGGATGAGTAAGCGGCCGGTTCCGCACGAGGTGATGGACGACTGGTTCCGGCCCCTGTGGACCTCCGCGGCGATCCGCCGGGACCTGCGGGCGTACGTGCTCGGGGTGCCACCGAAGGACGAACTCCTGGCGTGGGCCGAGGCGTTGCGCACCTTCGACCGCCCCGCACTGGTCGTCTGGGCGGCCGAGGACAAGGTCATGCCGCTCGCCCACGGCCGGCAACTGGCCGAGATGCTGCCGCGGGGTGAACTCGTGGAGATCGCCGACAGCTTCACCCTCATCCCCGAGGACCGGCCCCGGCCGCTGACCGAGGCCATCAGAGCGTTCGTGCCGCTGCCCTGACCCACGACGGGAGACCCAGGGCCGGCGGGCGGGTGGTATATGTGCGGTGCAGAGCCCCGAGGTACCGCGCAGGCGGTCGAGAGAAGGACCGTGGACAAGCCGACGCACCTGGTCGAGTTCGAGACGATGCTGCTCGGGCGGCACCTCCAGCCGAGCGTGCTCCGCGCCAGGGGCGGCGGGCGTCTCGACCGCAGCGCCTACACGCTGCTGAGCCGGATCCGTATGGAGGGCCCGATGTCCATCGGGCAGCTCGGGGAGGCCTTCGGTCTCGACGCCTCCACCCTGAACCGGCAGACCGCCGCCATGCTGCGGGCCGGCCTGGTCGAACGCATCCCGGACCCCGACGGGGGTATCGCGCGTAAGTTCCGCATCACCGATGCGGGTGAACGCGACCTCGACGAGGAGCGTGCGGACAACATCAGCGGCCTCGAGCGGGTCATGGCCGACTGGTCGCCCGACGAGGTCAACCGCTTCGCCCAGTACCTCAAGCGCTTCAACAGCGACATCGAGAACCTCGACGGCAGGCCCTGGCCCCGGCCCTGAGCGCACGGCGCCGTTCCGTCACACGCGTGTGCCGCTTGTCGCACAGGCGCAACAGTCCGCCGGATCCCCGTCCGTCGCGACCTCCTGCTTCTATGATCGAGCGGCGTCGAGAGCAAAGTGGGGGGCAGGCACGAGTGAGACACCGTCGGTCGTTGCACAGACACTCGGTGTACCAGGGGGTCTCGCGGACCTACGTCTTCGACGAGGACCAGCTCCTCGTGGGCAACGACGCGTATCTGTACCGGGTCGAGAAGGGCCGCTACCGCTTCGTCGGCCCTGCGCCGAAGAGAGGGACCTGAGATGCGACCGCTCACCTCGGAGGACCCCCGCGCCATCGGCGAGTACCGCACCCTGGTCAGGCTCGGGGCCGGCGGCATGGGAGTCGTGTACCTGGCGCGTTCGCCCGGCGGTGCTCTGGCCGCCGTGAAGGTGATCCGCGCCGAACACGCCGACGACCCCGGATTCCGGGCCCGCTTCCGACGCGAGGCGGAGGCGGCCCGGCGGGTCACCGGGCCATGGGTGGTCCCGGTGACCGGCGCGGACACCGAGGCCCGCGAGCCCTGGCTGGCCACCGCGTTCGTGCCGGGTCCCTCGCTGGCCGAAACGGTCGACACGCAGGGGCCGTTGCCGGCCGGCACCGTACGGGCGCTCGGCGCCAGGCTGGCGGAGGCGCTGGCCGCGGTGCACGGGGCGGGCCTGGCCCACCGCGACGTCAAACCGGGCAATGTGCTGCTGGCGCTCGACGGGCCACGGCTCATCGACTTCGGCATCGCACGCCACGACGGAGCCACCGCCCTCACCGCGACCGGCGCGGTGATCGGCACCCCCGGCTATCTGGCCCCCGAGCAGGCGTCGGCGGGGGAGTCGGGTGCGGCAGGCGACGTCTTCTCGCTCGGCTGTGTCCTCGCGTACGCGGCGACCGGGCGCCTCCCCTTCGGCCAGGGCCCGGCGGCCGGCGTGCTCTTCAGGACCGTTCACGAGGACCCGGACCTGACCGGCCTGCCGGACCAGCTCCTGGGCACGGTCACCGCCTGCCTGGCCAAGGACCCGGCGCACCGCCCCACCGCCGAACAGGCCGCGGAGCTGCTGACCGGCAGCGGGACGGCGGACCCCTGGTCGGTGCCGGGTCTTTCCGCGCTGATCGCCGAACGCTCCTCCGCCGCACTCGTCCTGCCGGACCCCGAGCCCCTCCCCACCACCGCCTTGGACCCCGTGCCCGCCGGGGGGATCTCCCGGCGCAGGGTGCTCGCCGCCGGAGCCGCAGGCGCCGTCCTGCTGACCGGTGGCGGCACCGCCGCGTGGCTGGCGGCCCGGCGCGGGGACACGGCCGACGGGCGGTCGCAGGGCACAGGGCCCCGCCCCACGTACACCATCGGCCTGCACGCCGACCTCAGCGGACCTGGCCGGGCCCTCGGGCTCGCCCACCAGCGGGGCGCCCAGCTCGCCGTCGCCGCCCACAACGCCCGCACCGGCACGGAGTTCGCCCTGGCCCTGCGCACCGAGGACGACGAGGGAACGGCCGAAGGGGCGCTCCGGGTCGCCGACCGGCTCTCCACGAGCCCGAAGGTGCTGGCCGTCGTCGGCCCGAGCACGGACAGCACGCGCGAGGACGTCGTCGAGCGCTACGAGCGCGGCAACCTCGCCACGGTCGTCGTCGCGGCCCGCTCATCGGACGGTGTGAGCACCGCATCGACCCGCTGCGTGATCCGGCCACCCGACAGCGTGCTGCCCGCCGGGCTGATCCACTACGTGGTCAACGCCGGCCCTGCCAAGCGGATCCACGTCATCGACGACGGGGCCACCCCGCAGAGCAGCTGGCTGATCACGCACGCGTTCCGCGACGCCACCCTGCCCGGAGCCACGCTCACCGTGCACTCGGTGAAGGCGGACGACGGCTTCGGCCCCGCCGCCCGGTCGGCCGTCTCCGCCCGCGCGGACGCGGTCGTCTTCGCGGGCGGATCACCCACCCGGGGCGCCGGCTGTGCCAGGGCGCTGGCGGACGCCGGATTCACCGGGACACCGCTGTCCACCGGGTCCGTCCTGACCCCGGCCTTCCTCCGGGACGCGGGGGATGCGGGGGAGGGCTGGGTGTTCTCCGAGGCCTGGACCGATCCCGCGGCAGCCCCCGCAGCGAAGGCGTTCACCGCGGCGCACCGCGCCCGGTTCGACGCCGCTCCCGGCCGCTGGTCCGCCGAGGCGTACGACGCGGTCGGCCTGATCGCACGCGCCGCCCGGACGACGAGCGCGACGGACGCCGAGCGGGGTGGAGTGGCCCAGCGGCTGTTCCTGCTGGACTACCAGGGCATCAGCCGACGGGTGTCGTTCCACGGCGCCCGCCAGGTGCGGACCGAGACGGGGATGTTCCTGTACCGGGTCGAGGACGGCCGGGCACGCTGGCTGGGGCCGTACAAGACGGTGTGAGCCCGCAGGTGGGTGCCCGGCGGGGTGACATCCGAGGCGTGAAGCGCAGCTGCGGCGCCGCTTAAGAAATCCTCGATGGACCTGCGGCACCGGTGTGCGGCAGGGTCTGTGTGACGGCAGCGAGCGAGGCGTCACCGGCGGGACCGGTGGGCAGACGCACGCGTCCGCCCCGCTCCGTCCGCCGTCACCCCCACACACCCCGGGCCACGGGCCGCCTTCGGCATGCCCACGGCCGGGATGTCCGCCAGGTACCAGGTACAGGGAGCCGCAGCTGTGAAGGCACTCGTGAAGCACAAGGCCGAGCCGGGACTGTGGCTGATGGACGTGCCGGAGCCGGAGACCGGCCCCGGGGACGTGCTGATCAAGGTGCTGCGCACCGGGATCTGCGGCACCGACCTGCACATCCGCGACTACGACGGCTGGGCACAGCAGGCCGTGCGCACCCCGCTCGTCCTGGGCCACGAGTTCGTCGGCGAGGTCGCCGGGATCGGCGCCGACGTCGTCGACATCAAGGTCGGCGACCTGGTCAGCGGTGAGGGCCACCTGGTCTGCGGGAAGTGCCGCAACTGTCTCGCCGGACGCCGGCATCTGTGCCGCTCCACCCTCGGCCTCGGGGTCGGCCGCGACGGGGCGTTCGCCGAATACCTGGCGCTGCCCGCGTCGAACGTCTGGGTGCACCGGGACAAGGTCGACCTCGACGTCGCAGCGATCTTCGACCCGTTCGGCAACGCCGTGCACACGGCGCTGTCCTTCCCGCTGGTCGGCGAGGACGTCCTGATCACCGGCGCGGGCCCGATCGGCATCATGGCCGCCGCCGTCGCCCGGCACGCGGGCGCCCGCAACGTCGTCATCACCGATGTCAGCGAGGCCCGCCTGGACCTGGCCAGGAAGGTCGGGGTGAACCTCGCGCTGAACGTCGGCGCAGCGACCGTCGCCGACGGCCAGCGCCTGCTCGGGCTGCGGGAGGGCTTCGACATCGGCCTGGAGATGTCCGGACGCCCCGAGGCCATGCGGGACATGATCGCGAACATGACGCACGGCGGCCGGATCGCGATGCTCGGACTGCCGTCCGCCGAATTCCCCGTCGACTGGTCCCGGGTCGTCACCTCGATGCTCACGATCAAGGGCATCTACGGCCGCGAGATGTACGAGACCTGGTACGCCATGTCCGTGCTCCTGGAGGGCGGGCTCGACCTCGCCCCGGTGATCACCGGCCGGTACGGCTACCGCGACTTCGAAGCCGCGTTCGACGACGCCGCGAGCGGTCTCGGCGGCAAGGTCCTGCTCGACTGGGCCGTCTGAAGCTCCCCGTACGCACGCAGTCCGCACCCGCAGTCCGCACCCGCAACCACCTGGGAGGCACCCCCATGTTCGACTCCGTACGCGATGACCTGCGCCTCGCCCTCGACGAGATCCGCGACGCCGGACTCCAGAAGCCCGAGCGGGTGATCGGCACGCCGCAGTCCGCCACCGTCGCCGTCACCTCCGGGGGCCGGGCCGGCGAGGTGCTCAACTTCTGTGCCAACAACTACCTGGGTCTCGCCGACCACCCCGAGGTCGTCGCCGCCGCCCACGAGGCCCTGGACCGCTGGGGCTACGGAATGGCCTCCGTCCGCTTCATCTGCGGCACCCAGGAGGTCCACAAGGAGCTGGAGCAGCGGCTCTCCGCCTTCCTCGGGCAGGAGGACACGGTCCTCTACTCCTCCTGCTTCGACGCCAACGGCGGGGTCTTCGAGACCCTCCTCGGCCCCGAGGACGCGGTGATCTCCGACGCCCTCAACCACGCATCCATCATCGACGGCATCCGCCTCTCGAAGGCGAAGCGCCACCGCTACGCCAACCGCGACATGGCCGACCTGGAGCAGCAGCTCAAGGAGGCGTCCGGCGCCCGCCGCCGGCTCGTCGTCACCGACGGCGTCTTCTCCATGGACGGCTACGTCGCCCCGCTGGCCGAGATCTGCGACCTCGCCGACCGCTACGACGCCATGGTCATGGTCGACGACTCGCACGCCGTCGGCTTCGTCGGCCCCGGCGGCCGGGGAACCCCCGAACTGCACGGGGTCATGGACCGCGTCGACATCATCACCGGCACGCTCGGCAAGGCGCTGGGCGGCGCGTCCGGCGGTTATGTCGCCGCGCGCGCGGAGATCGTCGCGCTGCTGCGCCAGCGCTCGCGCCCGTACCTCTTCTCCAACTCGCTCGCCCCGGTCATCGCCGCCGCCTCCCTCAAGGTCATCGACCTGCTGGAGTCCGCCGGCGACCTGCGCGAGCGGCTCGACGCCAACACCGCGCTCTTCCGCTCCCGGATGACCGATGAGGGCTTCGACATCCTGCCCGGCGACCACGCCATCGCACCCGTGATGATCGGGGACGCGGCCAAGGCGGCCCGGATGGCCGAACTGCTCCTGGAACGCGGGGTGTACGTGATCGGGTTCTCCTACCCCGTCGTCCCGCAGGGCGCGGCGCGCATCCGCGTGCAGCTCTCCGCCGCCCACTCCACCGAGGACGTCGGCCGCGCCGTGGACGCGTTCGTCGACGCACGGGCCGCCCTGGAAGCGTAGAACCGTCTCACCATCTGGGACAATGGGGCGCATGATCGATGCACGACGGCTGCGTATCCTCCGTGCGGTGGCCGACCACCGCACGGTGACCGCCGCGGCCGCCGCGCTGTACCTGACGCCCTCCGCGGTCTCCCAGCAGCTGGCCGCCCTGGAGCAGGAGACCGGCCACCGGCTCGTCGAGCGCGGGGCGAGGGGCGCCAGGCTCACGGTGGCCGGGGAGATCCTGCTGACCCACGCCAACGCGGTCCTGGCCCAGCTGGAGCGGGCGGAGGCCGAGCTCGCCGACTACAGCGCGGGTGTCGCGGGGACGGTCACGGTCGCGGCGTTCGCCACCGGGATCGGGCTCGTCCTCGCCCCCGCCATCGCCGAGCTCACCCGCACCGCCCCCGGTATCCGGGTCCGGGTGCAGGACGCCGAGGGCGACGCGAGCGTGCCGATGGTGCTGGACCGCCAGGCCGATGTGGCGGTCGCCGTCGAATACCGGGGCGCGCCCGGTGACGACGACCGGCGGCTGACCCGGGTGCCGCTGTACTCCGAGCCCTTCGACGCGGTGCTGCCGGTCGGCCACCACCTCGCGGACCAGGGCCAGGTGGCCGTCGCCGATCTCGCCAAGGACACCTGGATCGGCCCCTACCCCGGCAACCCCTGCCATGACGTGGTGGTCCTGGCGTGCGAGTACGCCGGCTTCGAGCCCCTGCTCGAACACTCCTCGGACGACTTCCACGCCGTCGTCGCCCTGGCGGGCGCCGGCGCCGGGGTGGCCCTGGTGCCCCGCTCGGCACTGCGCGGCACGGAGCTGGGCCGGGTCGTCGTACGCCCGGTGGAGGGCGCGGCCCCGACCCGACGGGTCTTCGCCGCTGTGCGGCAGGGAGCCGAGGGACACCCCCTGATCAAGCCGGTCCTGGAAGCGCTGCACGCGGCGGCGGGACCCGTGTGACGCGCCGGGCCGGTGCTCATGCGGGTTGCAGCAGGTCCCACCGGTTGCCGTAGAGGTCCTCGAACACCGCGACCGTGCCGTACGTTTCGTGCCTCGGCTCTTCGAGGAATCGGACGCCTGCGGCGCGCATCCGCCGGTGATCACCGGCGAAGTCCTCCGTGTGCAGGAAGAATCCGACCCGGCCGCCCGTCTGCGCCCCGACGCTCGTCAGCTGGGACTCCTCCTTGGCGCGTGCCAGCAGCAGCCCTGTGCTCGTGGTGCCCACCGGCCGCACGACCACCCAACGCGAGCCGTCGCCCCGGTCCGTGTCCTCCACCAGCTCGAACCCGAGGGCACCGGTGTAGAACGCGAGGGCCTCGTCGTAGTCGCGGACGACCAGCGTGACCAGGGCGATGTGGGGCATGGAGATCCTCGTCCTCGATGTACGGATGCGGAGGTTATACGTAACGCTAACGCGCTCCGCGCAGTCTCCGGGGACAATGTCCGCCATGGACATGAGCGACCTCGCCGCGCTGACGGACCGCGCCCGCAGCCTCGCCGCCGGAGGTGAGCGGCGGATCCTGGGCATCGCGGGGGCGCCCGGTGCGGGGAAGTCCACGCTGGCCGCCCGGATCGTCGAACGGCTCGAAGGCCGCGCCGTCCTCGTCCCGATGGACGGCTTCCACCTGGCCGGGGCCGAGCTGGAACGTCTCGGGCGGGCCGGCCGCAAGGGCGCCCCCGACACCTTCGACGCCGCCGGGTACGCGGCCCTGCTCCGGCGGCTGCGCCACCCCGAAGGCCCGGAACCGGTGTACGCGCCCGCCTTCGACCGGGCGCTGGAGGAGCCCGTCGCCGGGTCCGTGCGCGTCGCCCCGGACATCCCGCTCGTCGTGACCGAGGGCAACTACCTGTTGCTGGACGAGGGGCCCTGGGCGCCGGTGCGCGCGCTGCTGGACGAGGTGTGGTTCCTGGACGTGGATCAGGGGCTGCGGGTGCGCGGGCTCGTGGACCGGCATGTGCGCTTCGGCAAGACCCGCCCGCACGCCGAGAGCTGGGTCGCCGGCTCCGACGAGCGCAACGCCCGGCTGGTCGAGCTTCACCGCGACCGCGCCGACCTCGTCGTGCGGCTTCGCTGAGCCGGAGGCGGCGCGCCCGTAATCCTGCTCGCGTCCGGCCGGGCGTACGGGCAGGATGCTGTGTGCCGCGTCGCCCCGCCAGGAGGTTGTCCCATGCCCAGCACCGACCAGCCCGTGCCCTTCACCGCCGATGACTACCGGGCCAGGATGATCCGCGCGGCCGAGTCTGCCGACGCCGCGGGCCTGGCCGGTGTCCTCGTGGCGCCGGGCCCCGACCTCGTCCATCTCACCGGATACCGGCCGACCGCCGACACCGAGCGCCTCACCCTGCTCGTCCTGCGGGCCGGCCAGGACCCCGTCCTCGTCGTCCCCGCCCTGGAGGCGGCCGACGCGGAACGCGCGCCGGGTTCCGCAGCCCTGACCCTGCGGGACTGGACCGACGCCGCCAACCCCTACACCCTGACCGCGGGACTGCTCGACGCCAAGGGCCGGTTCGGGATCAGCGACAACGCCTGGGCGCTGCACCTGCTGGCCCTGCACAAGCTCCTCCCCGACACCTCCTACGCCTCGCTCACCGAGGCCCTGCCCATGCTGCGCGCCGTCAAGGACGCGGCCGAGCTGGAGCGGCTCGCCGCGGCGGGGGCCGCGGCCGACGCGACGTACGAGCGGATCCTGAAGGTGCGCTTCTCCGGCCGCCAGGAGCGCGAGGTGGCAGCGGACCTGGCCGCGCTCCTCACCGAACACGGCCACTCCCAGGTCGACTTCACCGTCGTGGGATCCGGCCCCAACGGCGCCAACCCGCACCATGAGGCGGGTGAGCGCACCATCGAGGACGGCGACATGGTGGTCCTGGACTTCGGCGGCCTGAAGCACGGCTACGGCTCCGACACCTCCCGTACGGTCCATGTCGGCGAACCCACCGCCGAGGAGCAGCGGGTCCACGACGTCGTACGCGAGGCGCAGGAGGCCGGCTGCCGCGCCGTGCGGCCGGGTGCGGCCTGCCAGGAGATCGACCGGGCGGCCCGCGCCGTCATCACCGAATTCGGCTACGGCGAACGCTTCATCCACCGCACGGGCCACGGCATCGGCGTCACCACCCATGAACCGCCCTACATGATCGAGGGCGAGGGGCAGCCGCTGGTCCCCGGGATGTGCTTCTCCGTGGAGCCCGGCATCTATCTCCCGGGCCGTTTCGGCGTCCGTATCGAGGACATCGTCACGGTCACCGAGAGCGGCGGCAGGCGGCTGAACACCACGGCGCGCGAGCTGGCGGTCGTCGAGTAGGACGCGCGGACACGGGCGCTGATCAGTCGTCGGCCAGTACGACGCACGACTCGGGCGGCAGACGGAGCACGCCGTCCGCGCCGGGCGCCGTGACCGGCTCCCACGCGGCCAGGACCCTTCCACCGCCCTTACGGTGCCGGCCGGCTCCCAGCGGGACGGCGGCCGGTTCCCCGGACAGGTTCACCACGATCCGCAGATCGCCCCGCCGGCAGGCGATCCAGCGGGCCTCCTCGTCGTACGCCGTCCGCACCGACGCCAGATCCGGGTCGGAGAGGTCGGCCATGGCGTGGCGCAGCGCGATCAGCTCGCGGTACCAGGCGAGCAGCCTGGCGTGCGGCTCTCGCTCAGGTTCGCTCCAGTCGAGACAGGAGCGGGCCCTGGTGTCCGGGTCCTGCGGATCGGGCACGTCCTCCTCGGCCCAGCCGTGCGCCGCGAACTCCCGCCGTCTGCCGTCGCGTACGGCGCGGGCGAGCTCCGGGTCGGTGTGGTCGGTGAAGAACTGCCACGGGGTGCGGGCCCCCCACTCCTCGCCCATGAAGAGCATCGGCGTGAACGGCCCGGTGAGCACGAGCGCCGCGACGCACGCCTGAAGCCCGGGGGAGAGCCCGGCAGCCAGCCGGTCACCGAGGGCGCGGTTGCCGATCTGGTCATGGGTCTGGGCGTAGCCGACGAAACGGTGGGCGGGCGTCCGGGCGGTGTCCACGGGGCGCCCGTGGGTGCGGCCCCGGAAGCTGGAGTACGTACCGTCGTGGAAGAACGCCCTGGTCATCGTCTTGGCGAGGGCGGCCAACGGGGCCGCGGCGAAGTCGGCGTAGTAGCCCTGGGCCTCGCCGGTGAGCGCCGTGTGCAGGGCGTGGTGGAAGTCGTCGTTCCACTGGGCGCCAAGACCGATGCCGCCCTCCGAGCGCGGAGTGGTCGTCCCCGGGTCGCAGAGATCGGACTCCGCGATCAGCCCGAGCGGCCTGCCGAGCTCCGACGCGAGGGCGTCGACGGCGGTGGACAGCTCCTCCAGGAAGGTGAACGCCCTGCCGTCGGCCAGGGCGTGGACGGCGTCCAGGCGCAGTCCGTCCAGGCGGTAGTCCCGCAGCCAGGCGAGCGCACTGCCCAACAGATAGGCGCGCACCTCGTCGGAGCCCGGCGCGTCGAGATTGACGGCCGAACCCCAGGGGGTGTGGTGCGTGTCCGTGAAGTACGGGCCGAAGGCCGGGAGGTGGTTGCCCGATGGCCCCAGATGGTTGTGGACCACGTCCAGGACGACCGCGAGCCCCAGACCGTGCGCCGTGTCGACAAAGTGCTTCAGTCCCTCCGGGCCGCCGTACGGCTCGTGCACCGCCCAGAAGGACACTCCTTCGTACCCCCAGCCGTGGGTTCCCGGGAACGGGCAGACGGGCATCAGCTCCACATGCGTGACACCGAGCTCCACGAGGTGGCCGAGCCGTCCGGCGGCGGCGGCGAAGGTGCCCTCCGGGGTGAACGTGCCGATGTGCAGCTCGTACAGGACGGCGCCCGGCAGCCCCCGCCCGGCCCAGACGGTGCGCCAGGCGTAGGCGTCCTGGTCGACGACCGCGCTCTCGCCGTCGGGTCCGTCCGGCTGGCGGCGGGAGCGCGGATCGGGCAGCACGGGGCCGTCGTCGAGCGAGAAGCCGTAACGGTCCCCGTCCGCGGCCTCGGCCTCCGCGGTCCACCAGCCCGCGCGCAGCGGGTCGCGCTCCATCGGCAGACGGGCGCCCGCCGTACACAGCACCGCCGACCCGGCCCCGGGGGCCCACACCTCGAACTGCATTCAGCACTCCTCGTCCATGAACCCGGTTCCCAGGTCCCCTTCCGGCCTCCGGACACTGGAGCGGGCCCGCACCCGGCGATTAGGGTCTGGTCCTGATCATTGCCCTACCGGGTTCTGCTCATACGCGGCGAGCCCGGCCTGATCCAAACGAGAGACCCCGGGTCCCTCTTACGGCTGCTGGAGGCCGCGATGTCCGTTCCGACCTTCCCACCCGGCTTCCTGTGGGGAGCCTCAGCCTCCGCCTTCCAAACGGAAGGGGCCTTCGACACCGACGGCAAGGGGCTATCCGGCTGGGACGCCTTCGCCGCACAGCCCGGCCGGATCAAGGACGGCACCGACACCACACGCGGCACCGGCTTCCACGAGCGCTACCGCGAGGACGTGGCCCTGCTCGCCGGACTCGGCGCCGACGCCTTCCGCTTCTCCATCAGCTGGCCCCGGGTCGTCCCCGGCGGCAGCGGCGCGCTCAACCCCGCGGGCCTTGACTTCTACGACCGGCTCGTCGACGAACTCTGTGCCCGCGGCATCACCCCCGCCCCGACGCTCTACCACTGGGACACCCCGCTCCCGCTGGACGAGGAGGGCGGCTGGCTCAACCGGGACACCGCCTACCGCTTCGCCGAGTACGCGGGCATCGTCGCCGAACGCCTCGCCGACCGGGTCCCCATGTGGATCACCATCAACGAACCGGCCGAGGTCACGATGCTCGGCTACGCCCTCGGCGAGCACGCCCCCGGCCACACGCTCCTCTTCGACGCCCTGCCGGCCGCCCACCACCAGCTGCTCGCACATGGACTGGCCGTACGGGCACTGCGCGCGGCAGGCGCGGAGAACATCGGCATCGCGCTCTCGCACACCCCCGTCTGGACGGCGGGGGACTCCGACGAGGACCGCGCGGGCGCGGAGATCTACGACACCCTGACCAACTGGCTGTTCGCCGACCCGGTCCTCACCGGCCGCTATCCCGACGAGGGGTTCGCCGCGCTGATGCCAGGGCCCGTCGAGGACGACCTCAAGGTCATCTCCACACCCCTGGACTGGTACGGCGTCAACTACTACAACCCGACCCTCGTCGGCGCCCCCACGCCCGAAGCGCTCGGCTCCTTCTCGGGCTACCCGATGCCGGCCGGGCTCCCCTTCGGCATCAGGGAGATCGAGGGCTACGACACCACCGACTTCGGCTGGCCCGTCGTGCCGCAGGGGCTCGCCGAGACGCTCGGCGGGCTGCTGGACCGCTTCGGCGACCGGCTGCCGCCCGTCTACATCACGGAGAACGGCTGCGCGGTCGACGAGCCCGTCGCCGACGGCCGCCGCATCGCCTTCCTGGAAGGGCACCTGGAGGCGCTGCGCACGGCGATCGACGCGGGCGTGGACGTACGCGGCTACTTCACCTGGTCACTGACCGACAACGTCGAGTGGACCGAGGGCGCCAGCAAGAGGTTCGGCCTGGTCCACATCGACTACGAGACGCTGGAGCGCACCCCCAAGGAGTCCTACGCCTGGTACCGCGACGTGATCCGCGCCCAGCGCACGGGCGGTACGGCCGGGTCCGCGCTCACACCGGGTGAACGCGCCTCCGGGTGAACGCGTGTCGTGCGCTCTACGGCTGGTCCCACACCATGTCGAACGACCGCTCGAAATTGACGTAGCCCAGGCGCTCGAAGGACTTCGCCATCGGGACGTTGCCGAGGTCGGTCGCCGCCCTGATGCGATCCACGTCCTGCGCGGCGAGCACCCGGGTGCCCTCGGCCAGGATGTCGTCGATGTAGCCGTGTCCCCGGTGCGCCGGCAGCACCCCGATGTAGGCGATCATCGGGTGGTAGTTGTTGCGCGCCGGGATGACGAAGCCCACCGGCTCGCCACTCGGCAGCTCGGCGACCCGCCACCAGTCCTGCGGCGTCGCGAGGCCGGCGAACTCCTCGTCGTACTGCTTCTCCGCGGCCTCACGGGCACTCAGCCCGGACGCCAGGTCCTCCTGGCCGTGCGCGTCCAGGGTGCCCTCCATCACCGGGGCCATCAGCGCCACGAGGTCCTCGCGTCCGGTGACCCCACGGAACACCAGCCGGCCCGCGTCCTCGGGCACCGGCGTGCCCGCCCGCCACTCAAGGCGCAGCCGCTCCACGAGCATCCGGGCGCCGCTCGCCTCCATGACCCGGATGCGGGCCTCCACGACATCGCGCGCCGCGGGGTCATCGTGCCAGTCGGGTGGGATGTACCGGCCGTACTCGGGCCGTGCGGCCCCGGCGGGCACGACCGCGGCGGTCGCCTTCTCCACCAGCTCCAGGCCGATCGTGCCGCGCTCCGGCTCCGGCAGGGTGTCGTCCAGGTCGAAGAAGTCCAGGAGCCGGGGATCGCCGCCGTCCTGGCCCGTCCACCAGGAGAGCCGGCCCACGACGCGGTCGCCGCGCAGGGCCACCCACATCCACTCGGGGCGGCGACGGCCCGTGGCGAGGTCGTCGGCGAGCTCGTGGTCGAGCACATAGGAAAGGCGCTGGAAGAGACCGAGTTCATCCGCTCCGGTGAGCGGACGGATGGTCAGTTCCGGTGGTGCAGGGGTCACAAAGTCTCCTGGGCGTGTGAAAGCCGCGTCCGGTGAGGGCGGCGCGCGACGATAACAAGGCCCGCACGGCCCCCGCGCGGTATTTGTTCACAGCCGCCCTGGTCAGGGAGGCCGGAAACAGGCCTCGTCTGGACACCCCGGGCCTCTCGGCCCGACAATCGGTGCTGTGACGTCCTCCTTCGAGTCCTACACGCATCCCGCGCGGCTCTCGGACGCCGAGCGCGACCGTGTACTCGGTGTGCTCAGAGACGGCGCCGCACAGGGAAAGCTCTCCCACGACACCTTCCTCCGGCGCATGGAACTGGCCCTCACCGCCCGGCGCTCCGATGACCTCAAGGCACTCACCTCGGACCTGGAGCCGGGCGGCGGGCGCTGGTCCCGCGGCCTGTTCCGCGCGGTGGGCGAGGTCTCGGCCTTTCCGGCCAGGCTGCGCAGGGCGTGGCAGTCCGAGCGGCTGCCCAAGCTCCTGCTGCCGATGCCGGGACCGCACCCGCTGCGCATCGGCCGCGACCCGGGCAACGGACTCCGGCTCAGCCACGAGACGGTGTCGCGGCTGCACGCCGAACTGACCGCGCACGGCAGCCGGTGGATCCTGCGTGACCTGGGCTCGACGAACGGCACGTGCGTCAACGGCCAGCGGGTCGTCGGCGCGGTCGCGGTGAGCGACGGCGACCAGGTGAGCTTCGGGCGGGTGGCCTTCCGGCTCACCGCGTCCCTGCCCGTGCCCCCGGCCTGAGCTCAGCGTCCTGGGGCCCTCGCCAGCAGCGCCACCGGCCGGTCCGCGAAGAGCCGGGCCACGGGGACCGCGGGCCCTGTGAACTCCCGGCCCCCCGACAGCAGATCGCTCCACGGGCCCTCGTCGGGCAGCGTCAGCTCCGTGTCGCGCCAGCCGCCCTCCTCGTCGAGCCGGAGCGACAGCCGGGTCACCGCCGTGACCACATCGCCTGACCGGCAGAACGCCAGACAGTGCGCGGCCCCGGGGCCCCGTGCAGGCAGCGGGGCGTAGGTGCCCGACTCGCCGAAGACCTCCGGGCGCTCCCGGCGCAGGCGCAGCGCGGCCGTGGTCAGCGCGGCCTTCTCGTCGCGGTCTCCCGAGGGCACGTCGAACGGCCGCCGGTTGTCCGGGTCGACCAGGGCGATGTACTCCCGCTCCGTGCCCTGGTACAGATCGGGTACACCGGGCATCGTCAGATGCACCAGCGCCGCACCGAGCACATTGGCCCGCGCGAAGGGGGCGAGCGTGTCAGCGAACCTGGTCATCATCGACCTGGCCTCGCCCGCGTCGCTGCCGGGGCCCGCCGCCACGAAGTCGGTCACCGCCCGCTCGTACGCGGGATCAGGCTCGGTCCAGCTGGTGAACAGGCCCGCCTCGCGCACCGACTTCAGCAGGGCGGGCTCCAGCCGGCCCGCCATCTCACCGGCGCCGAGGCCCGCGCAGCCGTACGCCGACTGCCAGGCGCCCCAGGCCAGCTGGGGGTCGGGGGCCGGCACCGACACGGCCCTGGACAGCCGCGCCACCAGCGCTGACCACTGCTCGGGGCACTCGGAGAGGACCGCGATCCGGGCGCGTACGTCCCCGCTGCGCTTGGTGTCGTGCGTGGTCAGCACCGTGCCGGTCGCCGGCCAGTCCCGCGCGATCCGGGCGCAGAAGGCGTGGAACTCCTCCGGGCTCACCGCGGGACGGCCCGGGTCGCCGCCCACCTCGGTCGCCGAGATCAGCGGGACGTAACGGTAGAACGCCGTGTCCTCCACCGACTTGGCGTGCAGCGCCGACGCGGTCTGCGCGAACCTGGCGCAGAACGCCGTGTGCTCAGGCCCGTCGCCGAGCCTGCCCAGTGCCAGATCCCGCACCACATCGACGGCGTCCGCCTCCTGGGAGACCGCGAACACCGCCCTGGCGTCCCGCACCGCCTCGGCCGGCAGCGTCGACTCGGCGATCTCCGTGAGCGGGCCGCCCGCGGTCACGTACGGCCGGTAGACCGGCACCCGCACCAGCAGTTCGCGCACCGCCGTGTGCAGCGCCCACGGCGCGTGGTCGCGCAGTGCGGGATCGCCCGCGCACGCCTCGACGGCGAGACGGGTCAGCCACTCCGTCTCGGCGGCCAGCTCATGGGTGACCACCCGGTACGCCGCACGGCGCACGGTCGCGGTCCAGTAGCCGCCGCGGTCACCCGGGGGCCCCGCGAAGTCCCGGTAGCGGCCGAGCAGGTCGGCCGCGCCCATCGGGTCGGTGAACAGCCCGTCGATCCGGTGCAGGGCGTCGTACCCGGTCGTCCCCGCGACCGCCCAGCCGGCCGGCAGGGCCTCGGACCCGGTGAGGATCTTCTCCACCACTGTCCACCGCCCGCCGGAGGCGTCGCCGAGCCGCCCGAGATACGCGGCGGGGTCGGCCAGCCCGTCCGGGTGGTCGATGCGCAGCCCGTCGACGACCCCGTCGCTGACCAGTTCGAGAATCTTGCCGTGGGTGGCGGCGAAGACCTCGGGGTGCTCCACCCGGACACCGATCAGCTCGGAGATCGTGAAGAACCGCCGGTAGTTCAGCTCCGTCCTGGCCAGCCGCCACCAGGCGAGCCGGTAGTGCTGGGCGGCCAGCAGCTCAGGCAGCGGGAGGCCGGCCGTGCCATCGCGCAGGGGGAACTCCAGGTCGCCGTAGCGGAGCACGGGCGTGCCGTCGTCCCGCGTGCCCGGCTCGATGCCGGCGATCTCCTGGCCGAAGCGCCCGGCCAGCACGGGCAGCAGCACCTTCCCGCCGCCCGCCGCCCAGTCGATGTCGAACCAGCGGGCGTACGGGGAGTCCGGGCCCTCGCGCAGCACCTCCCACAGCGGCAGGTTGTACCGGGGCGCCGCGGCCATGTGGTTCGGCACGATGTCCAGGATCAGCCCGAGGCCATGGGCGCGTGCCGTGCCGGCCAGCGCCCGCAGCCCCTGCTCACCGCCGAACTCGGCCCGCACCGTGCTGTGGTCGACGACGTCGTAGCCGTGCCCCGAGCCGGGCACGGCCTCCAGGACGGGAGACAGATGCAGATGGGAGACGCCGAGCTCGGCGAGGTACGGCACGGCGTCCGCGGCGGCGGCGAACGGGAAGTCCGGTTGGAGCTGCAGCCGGTACGTGGCGGTGGGCGTCATGGATTCGTACGTACCCAGCCGGCCGCCTCTCTCCCATCTTCCGCGTCACCGGGCACCGGCCTGGCGGCGCCCGCCCGGCGCCGGTCACCCCATCGGCCTACACCAGGGCCCGCACGGGGGGCCTACGCCGGACGCTTGAGGACCGTCAGGCTCCGCCCGACGAGCGTCACCCGCTCGCCCGCCGACACCTTGGGTCCTGCCCCCGGCGGCACCCCGTCCGGGATGGCCGTGTCCACGACCACCTGCCACTGCTTGCCGTGGTTCATGGGGACGGCGAAGTCCAGTGTCTCGGCGCTCGCGTTGAACATGAGGAGGAAGGAGTCGTCGGAGATCCGCTCACCGCGCGGCCCCGGCTCGGAGATCGCGTGGCCGTTGAGGAAGACCGTCATGGCCTTGGCGTGTGCGGCCTGCCAGTCCCGCTGGGTCATCTCGTCGCCCCTGGGGGTGAACCAGGCGATGTCGGACAGCTCGTCGTGCGTGCCCTCCACCGGACGGCCGTGGAAGAAGCGTCGGCGGCGGAACACCGGGTGGTCGCGGCGCAGCCAGACCATGGACCGGGTGAACTCCAGCAGGCTGGTGTCCGTGGAGCCGCCGTCCTCCTCGCCGTCCTCGGCGCGCGAGGCGGCGGCCGGGTCGGGCCAGTGGACCCAGGAGAGCTCGTTGTCCTGGCAGTAGCCGTTGTTGTTGCCCCGCTGCGTCCGGGCGAACTCGTCGCCGTGGCTCAGCATGGGCACGCCCTGGGAGAGCATCAGCGTGGCGATGAAGTTGCGCATCTGCCGGCTGCGCAGCTCCAGGACCTCCTTGTCCTCGGTCTCGCCCTCCGCCCCGCAGTTCCACGAGCGGTTGTGGCTCTCGCCGTCCCGGTTTCCCTCGCCGTTGGCGTCGTTGCGCTTGTCGTTGTACGAGACCAGGTCGTGCAGCGTGAAACCGTCGTGGCAGGTGGTGAAGTTGATGGAGGCCAGCGGGCGTCTGCCGTCGTCCTGGTAGAGGTCGGACGAGCCCGTGAGGCGCCCGGCGAACTCCGCGAGCGTCCGGGGCTCGCCCCGCCACAGATCCCGCACGGTGTCCCGGTACTTGCCGTTCCACTCGGTCCACAGCGGCGGGAAGTTCCCCACCTGATAGCCGCCCTCGCCCACGTCCCACGGCTCGGCGATCAGCTTCACCTGGCTGACCACGGGGTCCTGCTGCACCAGGTCGAAGAAGGAGGACAGCCGGTCCACCTCGTGGAACTGGCGCGCGAGTGTCGCGGCCAGATCGAAACGGAAACCGTCCACATGCATCTCGGTCACCCAGTACCGCAGGGAGTCCATGATCAGCTGGAGGACGTGCGGGGACCGCATCAGCAGGGAGTTCCCCGTGCCGGTGGTGTCCATGTAGTACTTCTGGTCGTCGGCCAGCCGGTAGTACGAGGCGTTGTCGAGGCCCCGGAAGGAGAGCGTCGGACCGAGGTGGTTGCCCTCGGCGGTGTGGTTGTAGACCACGTCGAGGATCACCTCGATGCCCGCCTGGTGCAGCGCCTTCACCGCCTGCTTGAACTCCAGCACCTGCTCACCGCGGTCGCCCCAGGAGGCGTAGGCGTTGTGCGGGGCGAAGAAACCGATGGTGTTGTAGCCCCAGTAGTTGGCCAGGCCCGCGTCGGCGAGCCGGTGGTCCTGGACGAACTGGTGCACCGGCATCAGCTCGATCGCGGTGACGCCCAGCTCTGTCAGATGCGCGATGATCTCGGGGTGCGCGAGGCCCGCGTAGGTGCCGCGCAGCTCCTCGGGCAGGCCCGGGTGAAGCATCGTCAGGCCCTTCACATGGGCCTCGTAGATCACCGTGCGGTGGTAGTCGGTGCGCGGGCGGCGGTCGTCACCCCAGTCGAAGTACGGATTGACCACCACCGAGCTCATCGTGTGCGGCGCCGAGTCGAGGTCGTTGCGCTCGTCCGGCTTGCCGAACGGGTAGCCGTACACCGCCTCGCCCCACTGGATCTTCCCCGAGATCGCACGTGCGTACGGATCGAGGAGCAGCTTCGCCGAATTGCAGCGCTGCCCGTGCTGCGGTTCGTACGGTCCGTGCACCCGGAAGCCGTAGCGCTGGCCCGGCATCACTCCGGGCAGATAGGCGTGACGGACGAAGGCGTCGGTCTCGCGGAGCTCCACCGCCGTTTCTGAACCGTCGTCGTGCAGAAGGCACAACTCGATCCGGTCGGCGGCCTCCGAGAAGACCGCGAAGTTGGTTCCGGCGCCGTCGTACGTGGCGCCGAGAGGATACGCGTGTCCCGGCCAGACCTGCATAGATAGGACTCTTCCACTTCTGATCCGGGTGCTGGGGGGTTTCGCCCCGATACTCCCCGAAAGACGGTCCTGTACCTAGTACGTCGACCGGTGCGGCCGGGTCCCGTCGCATGATCGCGCCGGGCCGGTCAACCCGGTGCACCTCCGTGTCGCCCGGACAGGGGGTCCGGGTCGCCCGGCGGCCCCTCGGCCCTGCGTACGGCGTGCGAAGGGGTGCACAATCACTATGAACCATCTCACTCCACCCGATCTCGCCGCATGGAACAAGCCTGTGGATCACGGGAGTTGAGTGAGGAGCCTGTGCATCCGGCTGCACCGGCTCCCGCTCCCGGAGTACCCTTCCTTGATCGTTGATGGGGGAGCGGAAGGCGGTGCGCGGGTGAGCTCGGGAGGGTTCGAGCTGCCCCCAGGTGACGCGGGTCACGAGGGGGAATCGACCGATGCCCCGCCGGGGGCTGTCTCCCTCGCACAGCCCATGGAGATCGGTGCCGAGCTGGACTGGGGAGCGGACGCCTGGAACGAGGTGCGCACCCGGGCCCAGCGCGCCGGGCGGGCGTACATCTGGCTGAATCTGGTGGAACAGCGGCTGCGCGCCGTGGTCTCCGCCGTGATCCGGCCGATCTACGAGCCCGTGCACGGCGAGGACTGGGTGGTGGCCGCGGCGGGACCCGCCGGGCAGGAGTGGGTGCAGCGTGCCGTCGCGGTCCGGGAGGTCTCGCGCCGTAAGGGCTATCTGCTCGACCCGGCCGACGACAACGTCCTCAGCTTCCTCACGCTCCCGCAGCTGCGGGAGCTGATGGTCCAGCACTGGCCCTGCTTCGAGCCGTACTTCGACGACCGCCGCGAGGTGGAGCTCGCGCTGGACGAGCTGGAGGTGGCGCGCAACGTCGTCTCCCGCAACCGCGCGCTCAACGAGGCGGTCCTCGCCCAGGCCGAGCGGGCCTCGGGGCGGCTGCTGGAGATCCTCGGCAGTGGCGCCGCGGTCCCGTCAGCCGACCGGCTGCCGGTGGACGCCGTGGAGGAGCTGGTCGGCGACCGCTACGCCGATGTGGTCTCCGTCCACCCGGACCGGGTGCGGCTGCAGCGTCAGCTGCCCGCCGAGGACCTGTTCGGCGGAGCGCGCCGGCTGGACGCCATCGGCATCGGGCTCAATCTGCTCACACAGAACTTCTCGGGACGCCGGCTGGTCCGCCTCGCCGAGTCGGGCTGCCGGGTCAGGCTGCTGTTCCTCAATCCGGCCAGCAGCGCGGTCAAGCGCCGGGAGCGTGAACTGGGGCTCAAGAAGGGCGAGCTCAGCCGCTCCGTGGAGATGAACATCCTCCATATGCGCCGGGTCCGCTCCAAGCTCCGCGACCCGGGCGCCTTCCAGATCCATGTCTTCGACGAGACGCCGCGCTTCACGGCCTATCTGGTGGACGGCGACGGGCCCGACGCGGTCGGGGTCGTCCAGCCGTATCTGCGGCGCGCACGCGGCATGGAGGCGCCCGTGCTGGTGCTGCGGGGCGGCGGGCGTGCGGTGGTCAGGGCGGGGCAGGACAGCGAGCACGGACTCTTCGAGACGTACCGCGAGGAGTTCGAGTCGGTCTGGACGGACTCGAGGCCGGTTTCCTGACGCCTCTTCCGGCGTTGTCAGTGGGGCGTGCGAAGGTGGTCTTCACTTGGGGGAACGCACCACAGAAGGAGGTACGGGATGAGCTGGATCAGCGGACCGCTGCTGGCGTTCGACCTGGAGACCACGGGGACGGACGTCGAGACCGACCGTGTCGTGACGGCGGCGGTCGTCCGGCTCGAGGCCGACGGATCCGTGTCCCATGAGCGGACCTGGCTGCTGAATCCCGGTGTGGCCATACCCGAGCAGGCCTCCGCGATCCACGGCATCTCGACGGAACGCGCCCGTGAGCAGGGGGCGCCCGCCGCGTCCGCGATCGAGGAGATCGCGGACGCGGTCGCCGAGGGGCTGCGCTCGGGGACACCGCTGGTCGTGATGAACGCGCGCTACGACCTGTCGCTGCTCGACCGCGAGTGCAGGCGGTACGCGGTCGCGTCGGTCAGCGAGCGTCTGGGTGACGCGCCTTCGCCCGTCATCGACCCGCTGGTGATCGACAAGCACGTCGACAAGTACCGGAAGGGCAAGCGGGCCCTCCACGCACTGTGCGCCCACTACGGGGTGCCGCTGGAGGACGCGCACGACGCGCGGGCGGACGCCGTGGCCGCCGCCCGTGTGGTGCGGCGTATGGGGGAGGCGCATCAGCCCGTCGGGGTGATGCCGCTGGCCGACCTGCACGGTCTCCAGGTGCGCGCGGCGGCCGAGCAGTCGCTCTCCCTGCAGGCCTATCTGCGGCGCACCGCGGATCCGGCGGCCGTGGTCGAAGCGGCCTGGCCGCTCATCCCCCGGATGCGCTGACCGGGCCGCCGGTCGGCGCGACCGGGAGCGGGTCCGGACGCCCGGTGTCAGTTCGGGGCCGGGGTGGGGGTGTCGTCGGCCTTGATGTCGAAGTTGATCTGCTTGCCGTCGACCCCGGTGACGGTGACCGTGATGCCCAGGGTGCTGCCGTCCTTCGCGTTCAGTGTGCAACGCGTGGTGGTGTCCACCTTCCCGACGAGATCATCGGGGCAGGTGATGTCGGGCTTCGGCTGGTTCATGGTGCTGGCGAGCTTCTCGGCGACCGTGTCGGCCAGCTTGTCCGAAGCCATCTTCGGATCCGAGTTCCCGATGCTGACCGAGCCCGAGCAGCCTGCGAGCAGCACACCGGCGGCGAGGGCCGAAAGGCTCCACTTCGCCGCGTTCACGTGGGCTATGGGCATGGGGTACTCCAATTTTGAACGATCAACGGGGGCGGTGGGCCGGAGGCAGGTGCGCCGCCGTGCTCAGCTCAGGATCGTAGCGGCGAAACGGTGACTCCCTGCTCCAACTACGTAACAGCGGTGCAGCCGTTCAGAACGGATACCAGCGCACCTCGGGGTCGTCCTCGCGCAGTGATGCCACCCGGCGCCGGAATTCCGCCAGTGCCCCGGGATTCGCCGGGGCGTGCTGGGAGACCCAGGCGCAGCTCGCGGTCTCGCGGGCGCCGCGCAGCACCGCGCACCCGTCCCAGGTGCGTACGTCCCAGCCGTACGCCTCGGTGAACGCGTCGTAGGCCTCGGCGGGCAGCCCGTAGCGGTCGCGGGAGAGCGCGAGGACCACCAGGTCGTGCTCGCGCAGGTCGGCGGAGAAGGTCTCCAGGTCGACCAGCACCGGTCCGTCCGGGCCGACATGAACATTGCGGGGGAGCGCGTCGCCGTGGACGGGGCCGGGCGGCAGATGCGGGGCGAGGGCCGCCGCGGCCTTCGCGAAGCCGTCGCGCCGGCCGCGCAGATAGTCGGCGTCGGCGGGGTCGATGGCGTCGCCCGCGAGCCGCAGCCAGCGCTCGACCCCGCCGAGCAGCTCACGGCGCGGCAGCGTGAAGTCCTCCGGGGCGGGCAGCGCGTGCACCTGGGTGAGCAGTGGGGCCAGATCGCGCGGTTCGGACGGGCGCACGGCCTCGGGCAGCCGGTGCCACAGGGTCACGGGATGCCCCTCCACCAGGCGGGCCCGGGGTTCGGCGGCGCGCACGGCGGGTACACCCGATTCGGCCAGCCACCGGGCGACGGCCACCTCGCGCTCGGCCCGCTCCCGCAGCTCCGGGTGGTGCGCGGAGTCCCGGCCGACCTTGGCCACCAGGTCGCCGAAGCCGAACACCGCGTTCTCGCCCAGCGCGAGGAGCTTCGCGTCGGCGGGCAGTCCGGCGGCAGTCAGTACCTCGCGCGCACGCATCTCGTCCATGGCTCGATTTTCTCATCCTCGCAGGCCACCTTGACGGACGGGCGGCCCGTCAGCACGATGACGGGGGCCGCCCTGGCGGCCATACGGGGATGAAACCGATCCAAGGGGTAAAGGGGTCGAATTCATGACACTGGTGACCGCGATGACGCGGTCCGGGCGTAAGGGCCCAGACGCACAGGGCCCGCGGGGCGGGCGAGGTGGACGGGGTGAAGCCCGCCGGCGGGACGGCACCACCTGGTTCCTGGTGCTGCCCGCGCTGATCCCGATCCTGATCCTCAGCGTGGGCCCTCTGCTGTACGGCATCCTGCTGGCCTTCACCGACGCGCAGTCGGGCCGCACCCGTTCCACCCAGTGGGTCGGTGTCCTCAACTTCCAGGACCTGCTGCACGACTCCCTGTTCTGGGAGTCCTTCCGGATCGGCCTGCTGTGGGCGGTCGGGGTCACGGTCCCGCAGTTCCTGCTCGCCCTCGGCCTCGCCCTGCTGCTCAACGCGAACCTGCGGATGCGCTGGCTCGCCAGGGCGCTGGCGATCATTCCCTGGGCCATGCCCGAGGTCGTCGTCGGCATCATGTGGCGCCTGGTCTACAACCCGGACGCCGGCATCCTCAACGAGACCATCCGCGATCTCGGCCTCGGCGACGGCAGGGACTGGCTGACCGGACTCGCCACCGCGCTGCCCGCCGTGATCATCGTGGGCGTCTGGGCGGGGATGCCGCAGACCACCGTGGCGCTGCTGGCCGGCCTCCAGAACACCCCGCACGAACTCCACGAGGCGGCCGCCCTCGACGGAGCCGGGGCCTGGCGCCGCTTCCGTACGGTCACCTGGCCGGCCATCCGGCCGGTGGCCCTGGCGATCAGCGCCCTCAACTTCATCTGGAACTTCAACTCCTTCGCCCTGGTCTACGTCCTGACCAACGGCGGACCCGGCGGCCGCACCAGGCTGCCCATGCTCTTCGCCTACGAAGAGGCCTTCCGCTACGGACAGTTCGGCTACGCCGCCGCGATGGGATGTGTGATGGTCGCCGTCATCTCGGTGCTCCTCGCCCTCTATCTCGTCGGTCGTCTCAGGGGAGGCGAGGAGGCATGAGCCTTCGAACGGGCAGAACCGCGCGCGGCGGACAGTACGCCGCGCTCCTGTGCTACCTCGTCTTCCTGGCGTTCCCCTTCCTCTGGCTGATCTCCACGGCCTTCAAGCCGGCCCGTGAGCTCGGCTCGCTGCACCCCACCTGGATTCCCGAGAATCCGACGCTGGACAACTTCCGGCAGGCCTTCGACGAGCAGCCGCTGCTGCGGGCCGCGGCCAATTCGCTCACCGCGGCGCTCTGCGCCGCCCTGATCGCCGTCGTCATCGCCACACCCATGGCCTATGTGATGGCCCGCCACCGGGGACGGCTGGCCACGGCCGCCACCGGATGGGTCGTGGTCAGCCAGGCGTTCCCCTTCGTCCTGGTGATCATTCCGCTGTTCCTGGTCCTGAAGTACCTGCACCTGATCAACTCGTTGTGGGGGCTGACCCTGGTGTACGTCGTCTGGTCGCTCCCCTTCGCACTCTGGATGCTGGCCGGATACGTGCGAGCGGTGCCGGCCGAGCTGGAGGAGGCCGCCGCCGTCGACGGGGCCGGGAAGGTACGGATCCTCGTGTCGGTCACCGCGCCGCTGCTGGCCCCGGGGATCGTCGCCACCGCCCTCTTCGCCTTCATCACCGCATGGAACGAGTTCTTCTTCGCACTCGTCCTGCTCAAGACACCGGAGAAGCAGACCTTGCCGGTCGTACTCACCCACTTCCTCGGCGCGGAGGGTGTAGCCGACCTGGGCCCGCTCGCCGCCGCCGCGTTCCTCGCCACCCTTCCCTCGCTCGTGCTCTTCGCCGTCATCCAGAAGCGCATCACCGGCGGTCTGACGGCCGGGGCGGTGAAGCACTGATGCGCCGCCGCCTGCCCGCGCTCGCCGCGGCGGCCACCGCGCTCGCCCTCGTGCTGGCCGGCTGCTCGGACCAGGGCGGCCGGGGCGCGGACGCGGACGGCACGATCCGGCTCAGCTTCCAGTCGCTGGCCTGGCAGAAGGAGTCCGTCGACGCCAACAAACAGCTCGTACGCGAGTGGAACGCCGCCCATCCGGACATTCAGGTGGACTACGTCCAGGGCAGCTGGGACAACGTCCACGACCAGCTGCTCACCTCCTTCGAGGGCGGTGAGGCGCCCGACATCATCCACGACGCGTCCGACGACCTCGCGGACTTCGCGTACGGCGGATACCTCGCCGATCTGCGGAGCCTGCTGCCGGACCGGCTGACCCGGGACATCCCGCAGCGGTCCTGGGAGGCCACCACCTTCGACGGCGGTGTCCACGGAGTCCCCTTCCTCCAGGAGCCCAGGGTCCTGATCGCGAACACGGAGATCCTCAGGTCATCGGGTGTCAGGATCCCGACCCCCGGGAAGCCATGGAGCTGGCCGGAATTCCGGCAGGTCACCGCCGAGCTGACGAAGAAGGGGACGTACGGGGTCGCCTGGCCGCTCAAGGAGCCGGTCTCCGTCACCCTCAATCTAGGCCTCTCCGCGGGCGGCCGGCTCTTCCACCGCGGCGCGGACGGCAAGGTGACCATCCGGTCGGGCGAGGGCGACCAGGTCATGCCCGACACGGTCAGGGACCAGGTCAACTCCGACCGGAGCGCGGCGCGTGGAGCCCTCGGGATGGGAGGCTCGGACACCCTCCCGGGATTCTTCGGCGGCAAGTACGCCATGGTCCCGCTGGGCTTCTCCTACCGCCAGCAGGTCGTCGAGCAGGCCCCGGAGGGCTTCGACTGGACGGTGCTGCCCATGCCGGCCGGCAGCGGGGGGCTCGCCCAGGGGGTCAGTCCGCAGACCCTCTCGGTCGCCGAGGACAGCCCGCACAAGAAGGAGGCCGCGCGGTTCATCGACTTCCTGCTGCGCCCCGCCAACATGGTCCGCCTCGCCAGGGGTGACTGGATGCTGCCGACCGGCACCGAGGCGCTGGCGGATCCCTCGCTGCACACCGAGGAGAACGGCTGGGCGACGGGCACCGCTCTCGCCGGGACGCTGCGGCCCGCCCCCGCACAGTCGGTGCGCGGCTACCCCGAGTGGAAGGACAAGGTCGCCACGCCCGCACTCCAGGAGTACTACAGCGGGGCCATCGGCACCGATGAGCTGGAGAGACGCCTGGTCGACGACGGGAACCGGGTACTGGCCCGCTACCAGCGCTGAGCGCGACGCGGCGGCGACCCGGGAGTCATCCGGGCGCCGACCCGTAAATCGCTGGGCGAGACGAACCGTCTCGTCTAATGTCATGGCATGCATACGACCCCGCGTGCCCATGTCGCCATGTTCTCCATCGCCGCCCACGGGCACGTGAACCCGAGCCTCGAAGTGATCCGGGAGCTCGTCGCCCGTGGGCACCGCGTCAGTTACGCCATCCCCGCCTCCTTCGCCGGGACGGTCGCCGCCACGGGGGCCGAGCCGGTGATCTACACCTCCGTGCTGCCCACCGCGGACAATCCGGAGGACTGGGGGACCGAACTCATCGACAACATCGAGCCGTTCCTCGACGACGCCGTCCAGGCGCTCCCGCAGCTCGCCGACGCCTTCGACGGGGACGAGCCGGACCTCGTCCTGCACGACATCACTTCCTACCCGGCCCGTGTGCTCGCCCACCGCTGGGGCGTGCCCGCCGTCCAGCTCTGGCCCAACCTGGTCCCCTGGGAGGGATACGAGCAGGAGGCGGGGGAGCCGGCGACCGCCGGGCTGAAGCAGACCGAGCGGGGTCAGGCCTACTACGCGCGCTTCGCGGCCTGGCTCGCGGAGAACGGCCTGGGCGACCTCTCGTCGGACGACTTCGTCGCCCGGCCGCGCCGCGGTCTGGCGCTGATCCCCGAGGCGCTCCAGCCGAACGCCGGGAGGGTGGACCACACCAGGTTCACCTTCGTCGGCGCCTGCCAGGGCGACCGCGCCGACCAGGGCGAGTGGAAGCGTCCCGCCGGCGCCGAAAAGGTCCTGCTGGTCTCCCTCGGTTCGTCGTTCACCGACGAGCCCGGGTTCTACCGGGCGTGCGTCGATGCGTTCGGTGACCTTCCCGGCTGGCATGTGGTGCTGCAGATCGGGGTCCATGTCGACCCCGCCGCACTCGGTGACGTACCCGACAGCGTCGAGCTTCACTCCTGGGTCCCGCAGTTGTCCGTGCTGAAGCAGGCGGACGCCTTCATCACCCACGCGGGCGCGGGCGGCAGCCAGGAGGGGCTCGCCACCGGCACCCCGATGGTCGCGGTCCCGCAGGCCGTCGACCAGTTCGGCAACGCCGACATGCTCCAGGCGCTCGGCGTCGCCCGGCGGCTGGACAAGGAGGAGGCCGACGCCGCGTCCCTGCGTGCCGCGGTGCTCGCCCTGGTGGACGACCCGGAGGTGGCGGCGAGGCTGGCGCGGATCCAGGAGCGGATGGCGGCCGAGGGCGGGGTGCCGCGGGCCGCCGATCTCATCGAGGCCGAACTGCCCGACCGGCAGGACTGATCGGGTCACGCCCCGCGGCTCATACCGGCTGCATCTCGCCACCGTCTGTCGATCGGTCCAGGTTCATCCCTTCGGGAGTCGGAGGTGCGGCCCGGTGTTCATGAACTACTCAGCAGTACGCCCGACTTGGCGGGAAGTGCCCAGGTTTTGTGTGACCAAAACTTGCCGAGTGCGTGACGGATGCATGAAGTTCTTGATCTGGGCGCGTCAATCGAGCAGTGTTTCGAGGCAACCCCCGGAGATTTTCCGGCCGAGGGTCAATCCCCCCACAAAGAATGACGAGGAGACCCCCTCTTCATGGCAATTCACAAGCGCATACGCTCGGTCAAGCTCACTGCCGCGATCACCGCTGTGGCAGCGGCCGCCGGCGTCACCCTGCTCACCAGCCCCATGGCCGGAGCCACCCCGGCGCCCGCGATGGGCACCGTCTACGGCGCGGACGCGGCGACAGCCGTCTCCGGCAGCTACATCGTGATGCTGGACCAGAAGGCCGACAAGGCCGACCTGGCCAAGGAGTACGGCGGCAAGCTTCAGCGGAACTACAAGTCGGCCATCAACGGCTTCTCCGCCAGCGGGCTCTCGGAGACCGAGGCCAAGCGGCTCGCCGCCGACCCGGCCGTCTCCAAGGTCGTCCAGAACAAGAAGTTCCACGTCGACGCCACCCAGGACAACCCGCCGTCCTGGGGCCTGGACCGTATCGACCAGACCGAGACCGCCGGTGACGACGCGTACAACTACCCGGACGGTGCGGGCGAGGGCGTGACCGCGTACGTCATCGACACCGGTGTCCGCATCACGCACGAGGAGTTCGAGGGCCGGGCCAGCTACGGCTACGACGCCGTGGACGACGATGACGACGCCGACGACGGCTACGGCCACGGAACGCACGTGGCCGGCACCATCGCCGGCGCGACGTACGGCGTCGCCAAGAAGGCAGACATCGTGGCCGTCCGGGTCCTCGACGACCAGGGCTCGGGCACCACCGAGCAGGTCGTGGCCGGCATCGACTGGGTCACCGAGAACCACGACGGCCCGTCCGTCGCCAACATGAGCCTCGGCGGCGGCGTGGACGAGGCGCTCGACGCGGCGGTCCAGAAGTCCATCGCCTCCGGAGTCACCTACGGGGTGGCCGCGGGCAACGAGTCGAGCGACGCGAGCGAGAGCTCCCCGGCGCGCGTCCCCGAGGCCATCACGGTCGCCTCGTCCACGGTGGACGACGAGCAGTCGTCGTTCTCCAACTACGGCTCGCTCGTGGACGTCTACGCCCCGGGTTCGGACATCACCTCGGCGTGGAACGACAGCGACACCGGCTCGGACACCATCTCCGGTACGTCGATGGCGACTCCGCACGTCGTGGGTGCCGCGGCGCTCTACCTCGGCGGGCACACGGACGCCACCCCTGAGGACGTCTCCGACGCGCTCACCGGAGGGGCCACCCCGGACGCGATCTCCAACGCGACCGAGGGCACGCCCAACAAGCTCCTGAAGGTCGTGGAGTAGTAGGCCGGGCAGGCCGAACAGAACAGACGGACGGCCGCCGCGCCCTCCCCCACGGGGCGCGGCGGCCTGTTCGGATGTAAAGCCCCGAGGCGGTCTAAGGTATGGACCATGAGCACGATGTACGCGGCGCTGCTGCGGGGGATCAACGTCGGCGGCCACCGGCGGGTGCCGATGGCGGAATTCCGGGCGCTGCTCGGGGAGCTGGGGCACGAGGACGTCGCCACCCATCTGCAGAGCGGCAACGCCGCGTTCCGCAGCGCGTCGGGGGACGAGGACGCCCTGCGTGCCGAGCTGGAGCGGGCCATCGAGGGGCGGTTCGGATTTCCGGTCGACTGCGTCGTCCGCCCGGGTGGCTATCTCGCGGACGTGGTCGCGGCCTGTCCGTTCCCGGCCGCCGAGCTCGAGGCGAAGCAGCTGCACGTCACGTACTTCGACAAGCCGGTCGACACGGCACGGTTCGCACCGCTCGACGCCGAGGCCTTCCGCCCGGAGGAATTCCGGCTGGGGGACCGCGCCCTGTATCTGTACGCGCCCGACGGGCTCGGCCGTTCCAAGCTCGCCGCGGCACTCGGGCGGCCCGCGCTCAACCGTGGTCTCGTCGCCACCAGCCGTAACTGGAACACGGTGGTCAAGCTTGTGGAGATGACGCGTGACTGAGCCCTCGCCCGCCGTGGCCGCAGCCATCGAGGGCGAGCTCCGTCTCCTCGACCCCGTCGTGCGTGCCTCCGCGGATGTCCTGGCGACGCTGCTGCACCCCGACTTCCGGGAGATCGGCACCAGCGGCAGGCTCTGGGAGCGGGACACGATCATCGCCATGCTCACGGCCCCGGGAGCCCCGGGGGCCCCGCGCCCAGGACCGCTCACCGCGTCCCGGATGCGGGGCGAGCAGCTCGCGCCCGACCTGGTGCACCTCACCTTCGACACGGAGTCCAGGGGCCTGCGCTCCCACCGCAGTTCACTGTGGCGGCTGACCGGATCCGGCTGGCTTCTCTACTTCCACCAGGCGACGCCCTTCATCGACGATCCGTTCGCCGAGGTCTGAGCCGGCGGTTCCGGGTTCCCCGGCACCCCGCGCCCCCGCGGCATACGCGGGCGCTGCTCCGCAAGAGGGCAGTACCGGACTGAAGTGCACCTGAACCCTGCCCGAAGCGCGTCCGGTTCTCGCTGGAAGGGCCGGTTCCGGCCATCCGTGGCGCCCGGGCAAAACGCCGGTAAGCCGCCCGAACGGGCCATGTGGCGGCGCGCCCGTTCCGGGCCGCGGAGGCCGGCCGGCGCGCCCCTGTCGGGCAGGGTCGGTGTGTGTGAACGCGATGCGCGTAGAAAGCGGCCGAAGTCCCCTCGGTATTCCGGGGTTTGCTGCAATTCGCTGCCTTCCTCCGTTCGGTGGGCGGACGCCGCTGTTCGGAAGTCACTCGCACGCATATCGGAGTTCAGGGTCCGTTCTCCGTCGAGGTCCGGAAGGCGACCTTGCCACCGGCTCAAGCGGAGTCAAGGATTCGAGGCGTGCGGTTGGCAGGTCCACGACCAGAACCCACTGATCGAGGACAGCCGTACTCCCCGGCCCGCCCACCCAGTGGACCGGACACCCCCGATGACGGAGGATCCTGTGACCTTCAAGCGCTTCGCTCCTCTCACCTCGCTCTCCAGACGTGCCCGCCTCATCGCGGCGACCTCGGGCCTGGTCACCGCCGTGGCGCTGGCGGCCCCCACCGCGGTCGCCCAGGCGGCCCCGGACGCCACCGTGTCCAAGGCCGCCCTGGCCGACGCCAGTTCCGCCGTGCGCGGTGCCGACATCGCGGGCACCGCCTGGTACACCGATGCGAGCACCGGCAAGGTCGTCGTGACCGTCGACAGCACGGTCAGCTCCGCCGAGATCGCCACGATCGAGAAGTCGGTCACGGACTCGGGCGCGAAGGCCGACATCAAGCACACCGGCGGTACGTTCAACAAGCTCATCGCGGGCGGAGAGGCCATCTACGCCGGCGGCGGCCGATGCTCCCTCGGCTTCAACGTCCGCAGCGGCAGCACCTACTACGCGCTGACCGCCGGGCACTGCACCGAGATAGGCAGCACCTGGTACACCAACTCCGGACAGAGCACGACGCTCGGCACCCGCGCCGGCTCCAGCTTCCCGGGCAACGACTACGGGCTGATCAAGCACAGCAGCTCCGCCGCGGCGAACGGCTCGGTCTACCTCTACAACGGCAGCTACCAGGACATCACCTCCGCCGCGACCCCCAGCGTCGGCCAGAGCGTCAAGCGCAGCGGCTCCACCACCGGCGTCCACAGCGGCACCGTCAGCGGCCTCAACGCCACGGTGAACTACGGCGGCGGCGACGTCGTCAGCGGCCTGATCCAGACCAACGTCTGCGCCGAGCCCGGTGACAGCGGCGGCTCGCTGTTCTCCGGCTCCACGGCGCTCGGCCTCACCTCCGGCGGCAGCGGCAACTGCTCCTCCGGCGGCACCACGTTCTTCCAGCCCGTCACCGAGGCGCTGAGCGCCTACGGCGTCAGCGTCTTCTAGGAGGCGCACGCGGTCCATCGGGACCCGCACGCACCACCTGCCGACGGGCCGCGCTCACCGAGCGCGGCCCGTTGCCGCGCCGGCGCTGCTCGCTGTGTGGGTGGTAGCCGTGTGGCGGTCCTGATACGCGGTCCTGATACGCGGTCCTGACACGCGGTTCGAGTCGGACCGTGGTCCTCAGGCGCTCATCGCCCCGGCCACCGGCACACGTGCCTCGTCGTACCGGGTCAGCAGCAGCCGGGCCAGTGCGGGGGACGGGCCCAGTACACCGGCCAGTACATCGGCTCCGGCCTCCTCGGCGCCCGTCGCGATGCGGTCGGGGAGACGGCCTGGCGCGATGACGTACGGCGCGACCGCCACCCGGCGCACGCCGTCGGCGCGCAGGGACCGCACGGCATCGGCGGTCCGGGGGAGAGATGCGGAGGCGAACGCAGGCCGCACGGCGCACCAACCGGTGTGCCGCAGCTCCCGCGCGATTTCAGCGATCACTGCGATCGCCTCCGGGTCCGTGGAGCCCGCCGACGCGAGGACAAGACCGGTCGAGCTCTTGTCGCCGGGGCGTACTCCGGCCTCGTGCAGCCGCTGTTCCAGTGCCGAGTTCAGCAGCGGGGACGGGCCGAGTACATCTGCCTGGCTGATCCGCAGCCGCGGCAGCCGTGCGCGAGCCTCGCGCAGCACCGATGGGATGTCCGACTTGGCGTGGAAGGCCCGGGTGAGCAGCAGGGGAAGCGCGACGACCTCGTCCGTGCCGTCGGCGGCCAGGCGTTCCAGCACCCGGGGCACGGACGGGGCGTTGAATTCCAGGAAGCCCGTCTCCACACGCAGCCCGGGCCGCAGCGACCGTATCCGCGCGGTGAGCGCGTGCACGGTCGCCGCGTGCCGCGGGTCGCGGCTGCCGTGGGCGACGACGAGCAGGACGGGGGAGGCCATGGGAACTCAGCTCCTGACGAGAAGACCGCGGCTGCGCAGCACCCGCCGCTCCAGCGGGCTGAAGATCAGCAGGTCGATCGCGATGCCGACGAACAGGATGAGCAGGATCGCCAGGAAGATCCCCGGCATGTCGAAGTTGTTCCGGCCGTTCTCCAGCAGCTGGCCGAGTCCCAGGCCCAGGTCGGGCGATGACGCGATGATCTCGGCGGCCATCAGCGAGCGCCAGGAGAACGCCCAGCCCTGCTTGAGGCCCGCCAGATAGCCGGGCAGCGCGGCCGGCAGGACGATGTGGATCGTTCCGCGCAGCCCCGTCGCACCGATCGTGCGACCGGCGCGCAGGAACAGCGGCGGCACCTGGTCGACACCGGAGACCAGACCGTTGGCGACGGAGGGCACCGCGCCGAGCAGGATCACCGCGTACATCGTCTTGTCGTCCAGGCCCAGCCAGATGATGGCCGGCGCCACCCACGCCACGGACGGCAGGGACTGCAGCCCGGAGAGGATCGGGCCGATAGCGGCCCTGACCAGCTTCACCCGTGCGACCAGCAGACCCAGCGGCGTACCGATGACGACAGCCATCACGAAGCCGAGCAGACCGCGCGACACGCTGGTCCAGATGACCTCCAGCAGGGTGCCCTTCGCCCACATGTCGGTCAGGCTGTCCCAGACCGCGGACGGCGGCGGCAGCTTGTAGTCGTCGGTGACCTTCGCCCAGACCAGCAACTGCCAGACCAGGACGACCAGGACGACCGCGACGACCGGCGGCAGGACCTTGTTGAGCAGGACCTCGCGGGTCGGCGTCCTGCGCACCTGTACGGCGTCGAGGGCGTCCAGGCCCGCCTCAAGACCCGCCAGGTCGTCGGCCTTCGTCTCAGTGCTGGCCATGACGGCGGATCTCCCCACGCAGTTGTTCGGTGATCTCGACGGACAGCTCCGCCACGGCGGTGTCCTCGATGCGGCGAGGCTGCTCGATGTCGACCGTCCACTCCCGTGCGATCCGGCCGGGTCGCGACGACAGCAGGACGACGCGCTCGGCGAGCCGCACCGCCTCACGCACGTTGTGGGTCACGAAGAGGACGGAGGCGTTCGTCTCGCGCCAGATCCGGGTCAGTTCGTCGTGCAGCACATCGCGGGTGATGGCGTCGAGCGCGGCGAACGGCTCGTCCATCAGCAGCAGCTGGCTGTCCTGGGCGAGCGCCCTGGCCATCGCCACCCGCTGGCGCATCCCGCCCGAGAGCTCGTGCACCCGCTTGCCGTACGCCCCGCCGAGGCGCACGAGTTCGAGCAGCCTCTCCGCCTCGGGGCGGCGGTCCGCCTTGGCCACCCCGCGCAGCCGCAGGGCCAGTTCGATGTTCTTGCCCGCGGTCAGCCACGGGAACAGCGCGTGCTCCTGGAACATCAGGGCCGGCCGCCCGCCGGGGGTCTCGATGGACCCCGCGGTCGGGCGGTCGAGTCCGGCCACCAGGTTGAGCAGGGTCGACTTGCCGCACCCGGATGCTCCCAGCAGGGTGACGAACTCGCCCGGAGCGACATCGAGTGTGATGTCGTCCAGGACGAGCTGCTGCCCCGTGGGTCCGGCGAAGGACTTGGACACGTTCGTGAGACGAGCGGCGTGCTCGACCGCTGCACGGTCCTCGGCCTTGGTGAGGGTGGTGGTCGCCATGGTCGTCACCTCCTGGGAGTCATCGGGGATCCTGGTGCGGTCGGTCTACTTGACGCCGAGACCGGCGTCGTCGACCTCGGGCTGTCCCTCGGCCTTGAGGACCTTGTTCAGCGGCTTCAGGTCGTAGATGCCCTTGAGGTCGGGCTTCTCCAGCAGACCGGCCTTGACCGCGTGGTCGGCCTGCGCCTCGAGCGTGGCGGCCAGCGGGTCGTCGGTGATGTCGATGGACTCCCACGCCGGGTCGAGGACCTCGTCGGGCAGTGCCTTGCCGCTCAGCTTCTCCAGCGCCTTGTTGGCCGAGGCCTTCGCCTCGTCCGGGTTGGCGTTGATCCACTTGTTGGTGTTCACCGTGCCCTTGAGCACCGCGTCCACGACGTCCGGGTGCTCGGTGAGGAACTTCTGCGACACGATGATGTTCGTGATGACGAACTTGTCGTCCGGCCACAGCGTCGACTCGTCCAGCAGGACCTTGCCGCCCTCGGAGACCAGCTTCGAAGCGGTCGGCTCCGGAACCCAGGCACCGTCCAGGGAACCCGACTTGAAGGCGTCCGGGGTCACCTTGTTGTCGGAGCGGACGACGGAGACATCGCCCTTGCCGCTCTGGGCGTCGACCTTCCAGCCCTTCTCGGATATCCAGTTGAGGAAGGCCACGTCCTGGGTGTTGCCGAGCTGAGGGGTGGCGATCTTCTTGCCCTTGAGGTCGTCCAGGGTCTTGATCTTCTTCGGGTTCACGACGAGCTTCACGCCGCCGGAGGCCGAGCCGCCGAGGACACGCAGGCTCTGGCCCTTGGACTTGGTGTAGCCGTTGATCGAGGGGGAGGGGCCGATGAAGCCGATGTCGATGGAACCCGCGTTGAGCGCCTCGATCTCGGAGGGCCCGGCGTTGAAGGTCGAGGGCTTGACCGTGGTGCCGCCCAGCTCCTTGGCGATGAGGCCTTCCTGGATACCGACCAGGGCGGTGGCGTGCGTGAGGTTCGGGAAGTAACAGAGCTTCACGGTGTCCGCCGAGAGCTTCTTCCCGTCGGTGGAGGCGGTCGACTTCGCGGAGTCGTCGTCGTCCGCCTCGGAACCGTAACCGCAGGCGGTGAGCGCCACGGCGAGCAGCGGCAGAGCCGCGGCGGCGGCGAGGCTGCGGCGGAGAGTGGTACGGGTGGCAGGCACGGGAGGCTTTCCTCTCGTTGGCCCGTGCTCACGTCCCCCGTGAGTCGGGTGGCGCGGCCGGGCGGTCGGCAGGTCTTCGTCTGAGCTGGCGGTGCGGGGCGTGCGAGCGGGCGCGCGAGCAGTGCGCGTACGTCAGCACGCACATCGCCCGACCCCGCCCTGGCCGCTGCCGAGGGCGCCGCTGCCGACCCGGCCGCCCTCCTTCGCGAAGGTCGAGAAGAAGTCGGTCATCATCAGAAGTCCCACTCCGCGTCCTCGGCCGAGGTGTCCGCCTCCGCGCCGTCCTGGACGGCGGCGAACGAGGCACCCGCCATACCGGCCGTCAGCGTCGTGCCGTCGGCGGGATCGATCAGCAGGAACGATCCGGTGCGCCGCGAGTCCGCGTAGGCGTCGAGCGCGAGCGGCTCGGCGGTACGCACGACGACCCGTCCGATGTCGTTGGCCACCAGCTGCCCGGGTGCCGGGTGCTGGGAGAGGTCGTCCAGCGTGAGCCGCGACGGGATGTCCTTGACGATCGCCTTGACCGTGCGGGTGGTGTGCTTGAGCAGCACCCGCTGGCCCACCGTGAGGGGCTGGTCGGCCACATGGCAGACGGTCGCCTCGACGTCCTGCGTGACGGCGGGGGCGTCGTCGGCGGGGGCTATCAGGTCGCCCCGCGACACGTCGATGTCGTCGGCGAGCCGGATCGTCACCGACTGCGGTGCCCAGGCGGTGTCGACGCTCTCGCCGAGTGCTTCGATGCCCTCGATCGTCGTGGTGCGCCCGGACGGCAGCACGGCGACGCTCTCGCCGACCCGGAACACCCCGGCGGCGATCTGACCGGCGTAGCCCCGGTAGTCGGGGTGCTCGGTGGTCTGCGGGCGGATCACGTACTGCACGGGGAAGCGCGCGTGGCACTCGGTGAGGTCGTGGCTGACCGGCACCGTCTCCAGGTGCTCAAGGACCGTCGGGCCGCCGTACCAGTCCATGTGGGCGGACGGTTCCACGACGTTGTCGCCGGCCAGCGCCGAGATCGGGATCGCGGTGATCTCCGGAACGCCCAGCGAGGCGGCGTACGCGGTGAACTCCTCGGCGATCGCGGCGAACACGGGCTCCGCGTAGTCCACGAGGTCCATCTTGTTGACGGCGAGGACGACATGGGGGACGCGCAGGAGAGCGGCGACCGCGGCGTGCCTGCGGGTCTGCTCGACGACACCGTTGCGGGCGTCGACGAGGACCACGGCCAGCTCGGCCGTCGACGCGCCGGTGACCATGTTGCGGGTGTACTGCACATGGCCCGGGGTGTCCGCGAGGATGAAGCGGCGCCGCGGTGTGGCGAAGTAGCGGTAGGCGACATCGATGGTGATGCCCTGCTCACGCTCGGCCCGCAGCCCGTCGGTGAGGAGCGCGAGGTCGGGTGCCTCCTGGCCACGGTTGGTGGAGGCCAGCGCGACGGCCTCCAGCTGGTCGGTGAGGACCGACTTGGAGTCGTGCAGGAGGCGTCCGACGAGGGTCGACTTGCCGTCGTCGACGGACCCGGCGGTGGCGAACCGCAGCAGGGTGGTGGACGAGAGCTGCTCGGTGACTGTGGTGGTGCTCATCTCTAGAAGTACCCCTCGCGCTTGCGGTCTTCCATCGCGGCTTCCGACATCTTGTCGTCGGCGCGGGTGGCGCCGCGTTCGGTGAGCCGGGAGGCGGCGATCTCGGTGATCACTGCGTCCAGGGTGGTGGCGTCGGAGTCGACGGCGCCGGTGCAGGACATGTCGCCGACGGTGCGGTAGCGCACCTGGCGGGTCTCGGTCCGCTCGTGTTCCTTGGGGCCGCCCCAGTCGCCGGCGGTGAGCCACATGCCGGAGCGGCTGAAGACCTCGCGCTCATGCGCGAAGTAGATCTCCGGGAGCTCGATGCCCTCGCGCTCGATGTACTGCCAGACGTCGAGCTCGGTCCAGTTGGAGATGGGGAACACGCGGACGTGCTCGCCGGGGGCGTGGCGGCCGTTGTAGAGCTGCCACAGCTCCGGGCGCTGGCGGCGCGGGTCCCACTGGGAGAACTCGTCGCGCAGGGAGAAGACACGCTCCTTGGCGCGGGCCTTCTCCTCGTCACGGCGTCCGCCGCCGAACACCGCGTCGAAGCGGTGCTGCTGGATGGCCTCGGTGAGCGGGACGGTCTGCAGCGGGTTGCGGGTGCCGTCGGGGCGCTCGCGCAGCTTGCCGGCGTCGATGTAGTCCTGGACGGAGGCGACGTGCAGACGCAGTCCGTGCTTCTCGACGGTGCGGTCGCGGTAGTCGAGTACCTCGGGGAAGTTGTGCCCGGTGTCCACGTGCAGCAGCGTGAAGGGTATGGGCGCGGGGGCGAACGCCTTCAGCGCGAGATGCAGCATCAGGATCGAGTCCTTGCCGCCGGAGAAGAGGATCACCGGCCGCTCGAACTCACCCGCCACCTCACGGAAGATGTGCACCGCCTCGGACTCCAGGGAGTCGAGGTGGCTCAGCGCGTACGGGTTGACGGTGCCATCCGGCACGGTGGCGACAGTGCTCACGCCAGGCCCCTCTCGGTGAGCAGCGCGCGAAGCGCCGCTGCGGACTCCTGCACGGTCTGCTGGTGCGACTCGATCCGCAGATCCGGCGAGTCGGGTGCCTCGTAGGGGTCGTCGACCCCGGTGAGACCACTGATCTCGCCTGCTGCCTGCTTGGCGTACAGCCCCTTCACATCGCGCTCCGAGCACACCTCGACCGGGGTCGCGACATGCACCTCCAGATACGCGGTGCCCTCCTGCTGATGACGCTTGCGCACCGCGTCACGGCTGTCGGCGTAGGGCGCGATGACGGGGACGAGAGCCTTCACACCGTTCGCGGCCAGCAGTTCGGCGACGAAGCCGATCCGCTGGACGTTGGTGTGCCGGTCCTCGCGGGAGAAGCCGAGGCCCGCGGAGAGGAACTCCCGGATCTCGTCACCGTCGAGCACCTCCACCCGGTGGCCGTCGGCGCGCAGCCGGCCCGCCAGCTCGTAGGCGATGGTGGTCTTGCCCGCGCTCGGCAGACCGGTGAGCCAGACGGTGGCTCCCGTCTCCGTCACGCTCATCGATATCTCCTGCTCGTTCGTCATCAGCCGTGCAGCCCGCATTCGGTCTTGCCCCGTCCGGCCCAGCGGCCGGCCCGTGCGTCCTCGCCCTCCAGCACCCGGCGGGTGCAGGGCGCGCAGCCGACGGAGGCGTAGCCGTCCATCAGCAGCGGGTTGGTCAGTACGCCGTGTTCGGCGACGTAGGCGTCCACGTCGTCCTGGGTCCAGCGGGCGATCGGCGAGACCTTGACCTTGCCGCGCTTCTCGTCCCAGCCCACGACCGGGGTGTTCGCCCGGGTGGGGGACTCGTCGCGGCGTAGCCCGGTCGCCCAGGCGGCGTACGCCGTCAGCCCCTCCTCCAGCGGCGCGACCTTGCGCAGCGCGCAGCACAGGTCGGGTGCGCGGTCGTGCAGCTCCGGGCCGTACTCGGCGTCCTGTTCGGCGACCGTCTGACGCGGGGTCAGCGTGATGAGGTTGACGTCCATCACGGCGTCCACGGCGTCCCGGGTGCCGATGGTCTCCTCGAAGTGGTAGCCGGTGTCCAGGAAGACGACGTCCACGCCGGGGAAGACCCGGGAGGCGAGGTGTGCGACGACCGCGTCCTCCATGGAGGAGGTGACGCAGAAGCGGTTGCCGAAGGTGTCGGCCGCCCACTTCAGGATGTCGCTCGCGGAGGCGTCCTCCAGTTCGCTTCCGGCCCGTACCGCCAGGTCCTTGAGAGCCTCTTCGGTGAGATCGGCAGCCTGCAGAGTGTCCGTCATGTCCCGTCCCCTTCGACATCGCCGCGCTGGAGCCCCCGGGTCAGCAGACCCAGGAACTTCAGCTGGAACGCACGGTTGCAGGAGGCGCATTCCCAGGCGCCGTGTCCCGCCTCGTGCGGGCGCAGGTCCTCGTCGCCGCAGTACGGGCAGTGGAACGGCGCTGCTCGTTCGCTCATGACAGCGACTCCGCACTGGCCCTGGCAGCCCAGGTCGCGAAGCGCTCGTCGTCCTCGCGCTCCTCCTGGAACCTGCCGAGCACCCGCTCGACGTAGTCCGGGAGTTCGGCCGATGTGACCTTCAGCCCGCGGACCTTGCGGCCGAAGCCGGCGTCCAGACCGAGCGCACCGCCGAGGTGCACCTGGTACCCCTCGACCTGTTCGCCGTTGTCGTCCAGCATCAGCTGGCCCTTGAGGCCGATGTCCGCGGTCTGGATGCGGGCGCAGGCGTTGGGGCAGCCGTTGATGTTGATGGTCAGCGGCTCCTCGAAGTCCGGCAGGCGGCGCTCCAGTTCGTCGATGAGGGCGGAACCGCGTGCCTTCGTCTCGACGATGGCCAGCTTGCAGAACTCGATGCCGGTGCAGGCCATCGTGCCGCGCCTGAAGGGGGAGGGCCTGACCTGGAAGTCCAGCGCCTCCAGGCCGGCGGACAGGGACTCGATCTGCTCCTGCTCCACGTCCAGGATGAGCATCTTCTGCTCGACGGTGGTACGCACCCGGCCGGAGCCGTGCGCCTCGGCGAGCTCCGCGATCTTGGCGAGGGTGGAGCCGTCCACCCGCCCGACGCGTGGGGCGAAGCCCACGTAGAACCGGCCGTCCTGCTGCGCGTGCACCCCGATGTGGTCGCGCCAGCGGGAGGAGGGCTGCGCGGGCGGCGGTCCGTCCAGCAGCGGACGCTTGAGGTACTCGTCCTCGAGGATCCGGCGGAACTTCTCCGGGCCCCAGTCGGCCATGAGGAACTTCAGACGGGCACGTGTGCGCAGCCGGCGGTAGCCGTAGTCGCGGAAGATGCCGACGACGCCGGCCCAGACGTCGGGGACCTCGTCCAGCGGCACCCAGGCGCCGAGGCGCTCGGCGAACCGCGGGTTGGTGGAGAGGCCGCCGCCGACCCAGAGGTCGAAGCCGGGGCCGTGCTCGGGGTGGACGACGCCCACGAACGCGATGTCGTTGATCTCGTGCACCACGTCCTGGACCGGCGAGCCCGAGATCGCGGTCTTGAACTTACGGGGCAGGTTGGAGAACTCCTTGCTGCCGATGTACCGCTCGTGGATCTCGTCGACCGCCGGTGTGCCGTCGATGATCTCGTCGGCGGCGATGCCCGCCACCGGCGAACCGATGATCACGCGGGGGCAGTCACCGCAGGCCTCCGTGGTCGAGAGCCCGACCGCTTCGAGCTTCTCCCAGATCGCCGGGACGTCCTCGATGCGGATCCAGTGCAGCTGGACGTTCTGCCGGTCGGTGATGTCGGCGGTGCCGCGCGCGTACTCCTCGGAGATCTCGCCGATGACGCGCAGCTGGGCGGTCGTCAGCTTCCCGCCGTCGATGCGCACGCGCAGCATGAAGTAGCGGTCGTCCAGCTCCTCCGGCTCCAGCACGGCGGTCTTGCCGCCGTCGATGCCGGGGCGGCGCTGGGTGTAAAGACCCCACCAGCGCATGCGCCCGCGCAGGTCGTTCGGGTCGATGGAGTCGAATCCGCGCTTGGCGTAGATCGTCTCGATGCGCGTCCGCACATTGAGACTGTCGTCGTCCTTCTTGAACTGCTCGTTGCCGTTCAGCGGGGTGAAGTGACCCATGGCCCACTGACCTTCACCACGGTGACGTCCGGCCTTGCGGCGGGGCGTGGCGGTAGCAGGCTTCTCGGGGATGGCGGCCATGGCGATACGTCCTTCGGGACTGCAGGAGGGCGGCTCTGAACTGCACACTCGCGTGAGGCGCGGCGGTGCGCAGGGGTGGAGCGGGCTTCAGGGGATCGCGGTGCTGGGTGACTCTCAGCGGACCGGACAGATGGCGCTGGACATGCGGCCGAGGTCGACGTGCCGCCGACTCACCAAGGCAATTCCAGTTCCAGACATGACGGAAGCGTGTCACGCGGATCTCGGGCCAGTCCACCACGATCCATCATGTGGACGAGATGGTCCCGGGATGTGAGACGCAGTGGTATCGGTCACGCCCGGTCCGCCGACAATCCGTCGACAAAGCGATATCCGGGGCGTGTGTCAGGCGTACGCGCCGGGCCAGGGGCCCGGGTTCGCGACGTCCGGCTCCTGCTCGATCTTCGTGTCGAACAGCCGGAAGCCCCGGCGCAGGTAGTTGTCCATGGCGTGCGGACCGTCGTTGGAGCAGGTGTGCACCCACACCCTCGTGGTGGGGGTCCGCCCGGGGTGGCGCTCCGCGAGGTCCCAGGCGCGTGCCACGCCGTACGCCAGCAGATGGCCGCCGATCCGGCGGCCCCGGAAGGCGGGTATCAGGCCGAAGTAGGCGATCTCGACCACCCCGTCCTCCTGGGCGTTCAGCTCGATGAACCCCGCCGGGGTCCCGTTCTCGTACGCCACCCAGGTCTCGGCCCCAGGACGCTCCAGGATCTCCCGCCACTGCGCGTGGGTGAGGCCCAGGCGGTCGGTCCAGCGGACGTCACCGCCCACCGCCGTGTAGAGGAACCGGCTGAATTCCGGCAGCGGTGTCCGCGAGCGGGTCACCGTCACCCCGTCCCCGGGGACGGCGGCCGGGTCCAGATCGGCCGGCGCCGTCTGCTCCAGGAACCAGACGGTGACATCGGCGGCGGCGGGGGCCAGGTGCGCGGAGTCGTTCATGGCGTTCATGGCGGTCACAGAACCACGGCCGGTGCCGCCCGCCCAAACCGGCCCCGCCTCAGACCCTCCCGGTCGGCACACGCGCCCTGAGCACCACCGGAGCCGTCGAACGGGGCAGCAGATCGGCCGGCTCGTCCGGATGCACCACATCCACCTCGACGCCCTCACGGAAGCGGTACGGCCGGTGCTCCAGCACCTCCGCGAGATGGCGGCGGATCCGCGATATCTCGGCCCGCACCGTCACCGTCCTCGACGCGTCACCGAAGACGTCCTCGGCCAGCTCCGCCGCGGTGCGCCCCTCCCCGTGCAGGGCCAGGGCGTACAGCAGCTCCGCGTGGCGTGGCGAGAGACGGCGCGTCCAGCTGCCCACCGGACCCGCCACATGCACCGTGAGCCCCCGCTCCCGGCTCAGGTCGAGCACCACCCGGCGCGGTGAGCGGTCCTGGGCGCCGTCCGCCACCTGCACCAGCCAGCCGCCCGGCAGCGGCTCCACCCGGCACATCCCGAGCGAGGACAGCCACACGGAACCCGGCTCCAGCGACTTCGGCAGCGGCAGCCGGTCCACCGGCGGCATCCCGCTGACGGCGGCCAGCCAGCCGTGGGAGTCGACCACCAGCGCACGGCCGCCCAGCCTGCACAGGAGCGGGGCGGCGACCGAGCGCAGCCGCTCGATCGCCACCAGATGCCGGTTGCGCAGCTCGCTCTCCGCCAGCGCCGCCACCGAGCCGACCAGCGCGAGCGTCGCCGGGTGGAAGGTGGAGGCGGGCCCGGTGATGTCGACGATGCCCATCAGCCGGCCGTCCCGGGGGTCACGCACCGGGGCAGCCGCACAGGTCCAACCGTGCAGGGCACGGATGAAGTGCTCGGCGGAGTGGACCTGGATGGGGGTGCGCGCGGCGAGCGCCGTTCCGATGGCGTTCGTCCCCGTCGCCGATTCCGCCCAGGCGGCACCCTCCTCGAGACAGATGTCCTTGGCCCGGCGCATCACGGCCGCGTGACCCTGACGCCACAGGACCCGGCCCTCGGTGTCGGTGACGACCATGATCTGGTGCGCCGCGTCCGCGATCGTCGCGAGACCCTCCCGCAGCCGAGGCATGACCTCGCCCAGTGCCGTGCTCCTGCGCCGGTGCTCGATCTCCTCGGTCTCCAGCAGCCTGCTCTCCGGTGACTGCTCGGGGTCGATCCCGGTGCGCAGCACACGGTCCCAGGACGCGTCGATCTCCGCGCGCGGAGCCGCCGCCGTGCGCTCGCCCGCCAGCCGGGCCTCCCACGCACGGTGGACCAGGCGCTCGGTCACGGCTGAGCGTGAGGCGCTCGAAGGCCGTGGCAGTGCGACAGGCTGTGTTTCCAAGACGGGTCCCCCCAACAAGGCGTAGGCCTGGCCCGGAAGAGCGAAACCCGGCCCGAGGGACACATCCTGCCGTGCGGGGAGCCCCTTGGCTCGCACTCCACGCAATGGTTGCAACCCTTTGCAACTCTGGTGACAAGCCGCAGACCGTACGACAGTGGGAGGACACCGTGCGGAGAGTCATCGACCCGCCGTGCGGTGCTGCACAAGCGTGGAGGGTGGTGCCGTGTCGGCGCAGCACCACCCTCCGTCGTTTGGGCCAGGGGATCAGCCCGGGAGCCGTCAGCCCTCCTGGGCCCGCGCCCGCTCCACGACCTTCGCCAGATCCAGACTGTGCGGCAGCGTCCCGAAGGCCGAACCCCAGTCCCCGCCAAGACGTGAGGCGCAGAACGCGTCCGCGACCTCGGGCGGTGCCCAGCGCAGCAGCAGCGAGCCCTGCAGCACCAGCGCCATCCGCTCCACCAGCCGCCTGGCCCGCGCCTCGACGGCGTCCAGGTCAGCCAGCTCCGTCAGCAGGTCCTTGATCGCCGCGTCGAGCCGGTGGTCCGCGCCGCGCGCCTTCCCGACCTCCTGGAGGAAGGCGTCGAGCGCCTGCGGCTCACGCTGGAGGGCCCGCAGCACATCCAGGGCCTGTACGTTGCCCGAGCCCTCCCAGATCGAGTTGAGCGGGGCCTCGCGGAGCAGCCGGGGCATACCCGACTCCTCCACGTAACCGTTGCCGCCGAGGCATTCCAGAGCCTCCCCGACCACCGCGCCGCACCGCTTCGTCACCCAGTACTTCGCCGTCGGCACCGCGATCCGCAGGAAGGCACGCTCCTCCTCCGTGTCCGTGTCGTACGCGGCGGCCAGCCGCAGCGCGAGCGTGGTCGCCGCCTCCGACTCCAGGGCCAGATCGGCCAGTACGTTGCGCATCAGCGGCTTCTCGATCAGCAGCCCGCCGAACGCGCTGCGGTAGGCGCCGTGGTGGATCGCCTGCGCCACCGCCTGACGCATCAGCGCGGCCGAACCGACCACGCAGTCCAGCCGGGTCGCCGCCACCATCTCGATGATGGTGCGCACCCCGCGCCCCTCGTCGCCGACCCGGCGTGCCCACGTCCCGTCGAACTCGACCTCGCTCGACGCGTTGGACCGGTTGCCCAGCTTGTCCTTGAGGCGCTGGATCGCGAAGGGGTTGCGGCTACCGTCCGGCAGGACCCGTGGCAGCAGGAAGCAGCTCAGCCCGCCCGGCGCCTGCGCCAGCACCAGGAAGCCGTCGGACATCGGCGCCGAACAGAACCACTTGTGACCGGTGAGCAGATACTCCCCGTCGGCCGCCAGCGGTTCGGCCCGGGTGGTGTTGGACCGTACGTCGGTGCCGCCCTGCTTCTCGGTCATGCCCATCCCGAAGAGCACACCGGCCTTCTGCGCCGCGGGCCGCAGCCCGTCCTCGTACACGTGGGAGGTCAGCAGCGGCTCCCATTCGGCGGCCAGCGCGGGATCGGTCCGCAGCGCGGGGACAGCCGCGTGCGTCATCGACAGCGGGCAGCCGTGGCCCGCCTCGGCCTGCGTCCAGACCAGGAACCCGGCCGCGCGCCGCACATGACCGCCAGGCCTGCCCCAGGCGTCCGTCAGCCCGGCGCTCACCGCGTGCCCCAGCAGCCGGTGCCAGGCCGGGTGGAACTCCACCTCGTCGATACGGTTCCCGTAGCGGTCGTGCGTGCGCAGTTTCGGCGGATTCTCGTTCGCCTGCGTCCCCCACTCCTGGGACTGGAAGGAGCCGGCGGACCTGCCGAGACGGCTGAGCTCCTCCCGGGCCTCCTCGACGACTCCGGATGCCAGATGCCGCTCGACGGCCTCCGTCAGCGCCCGGTCACCGGCGTAGACGTCATAGCCGACCAGCGGCGGAACCTGGTTGGTCACTGTGTGGGTGCTAGGTGCCATGCCGCTACGGTAAGGACGTGCAGGCAGCAAATGAAACACCCGAGCGGCCACCGGGTCGGCTCCACCGGGCTCGAGTCCTCTACCGCAACGTCTCGAAGCGGCAGATGGTATGGCAACTGCTCAAGGACACGGTCAACTCGTGCATGGAGTACCGGATCCTCGGCCTCGCGGCCGAGGCCGCCTTCTTCACCCTGCTGTCCCTGCCGCCGCTGCTGCTCGGCCTGATCGGGCTGCTCGGTTACGTCGACGACTGGACGTCCACCGCCACGGTGGCCTCCATCGAGCGCAACATCCTGAACGCGGCGCAGGCCGTGCTGTCCGAGCGGGGCGTCAACGACATCGCCGAACCGCTCATAGCCGACGTGACGACGGGCGCGCGCCCCGACGTCATCTCCATCGGCTTCGCGATCGCGCTCTGGTCGGGATCACGCGCGGTGAACGTCTTCGTCGAGACCATCACCGTGATGTACGGGCTCGACGGCCACCGCGGCATCGTCAGGACGCGGCTGCTCGCCTTCGGTCTCTACGTGGTCGCGCTGCTGCTGGGCGCCGTGGTGCTGCCACTGCTCGTGGTCGGTCCCGACCGGGTGGTGGAGTTCGTCCCGTGGGGCACCGAGGTGCTCGCCGTCATGTACTGGCCGCTGGTGATACTGCTGACCATCGCCTTCCTGACGACGCTCTACCACGTGTCGGTGCCGGTCCGTTCGCCCTGGATCGAGGATGTGCCCGGGGCGCTCGTGGCGCTCGGGATGTGGGTGCTGGGCAGCTTCCTGCTGCGGATCTACCTCACGAACACCATCGAAGGGCCCACGATCTACGGCTCGTTGGCCGCGCCCATCGCCGTCCTGCTCTGGATAGGTGTCTCCGCCTTCGCCGTGCTCGTCGGCGCCGCCGTGAACGCCGCGATCGACCGGGTCTGGCCCTCTCTCGCCACCGCAGCGGCCCGCGCCACCACCGAGCGCGCCCGAGCGGCGCAGGCCGCGGAGCTCGTGGCCCGTACCCAGGCGGCGAACTGGGACGCGTACGCCGACGAGGACGACGAGGACGACGAGGACGTGTCCATGCCGTCCGAGTTCCCCGAGCGCTGGTCCCGCTTCCTGCCCCCGGACGACGTGAAGTCCCGTCTGCACGGGAACCGCGACAAGGACACCCCCTGAGCTCCCGCTACTGGACGCACTCCTCGGGCGAGGTGCCCCGCTCCGTGAGCGGCAGGCCCAGCCGGGCGCGTTCGGTGAGCCAGCGGACCGGGCGGTGGCGCGGATCGCCGGTGGTGGTGTGCAGGGCCCGCTGAAGATCCAGCATGCGGGCGGCGCCGATCCGGTCGCCCCAGGCCAAGGGCCCCGTCGGGTACCCGAGGCCGGTGGTCACGGCGAGGTCGATGTCCGCAGGGGTGGCCAGTGAGCGCTCGGCGATCGAGGCGGCGACCGAGACCACCGAGGCCAGCAGCCGCTGCGCCACCGAACCCGCCGTGTCCCTCACCACCGACACGGCGTACGGCTTTCCCCCGTCCGCCGCGCGGGCCAGGACCGCGCGGGCGTCCCGCGCGGCGGAGGGGTCGGCGGCGGGCGTCACCGCGAGGACCCTGCGGCGGCCCGTGGCGGGCAGCGGGTCGACGCCGAAGGTACGGGCGGCGGGCAGCCCCAGCGAGGCGACGGCGGCCGCCACCGTCGTGCCCCAGACCGGGACCAGGACCACGGCGCCGCCGGAGGGCTCCGCACCGCTGTCGACCGTGGCCCCCGCCGCGGTCAGCGCGGCCCGCAGCTCCGCCGCGTACGGCGCGCCCTGCGCGTACGCGCCGCCCGCGACGAACACCGGCCGGTCCGCGTCGCCCGTCACCGGCGGTTCCGGCGCGGGGGCGGGCGCCTCGGCGCCGTACGCGAACCAGCCCTGCCCGGTCTTGCGGCCGTGCAGGCCCGCGGTGACCCGGTTCGGGGTGAGATACGAGGGCCGGAGCCGGTCCTCGTGGCGGAAGCCCTCCCAGATCGAGTCGATCACGGCAGCCGTGACATCGAGCCCGGTGAGGTCCATCAGCTCGAACGGGCCCATGCGCAGCCCCAGGACTTCCCGGGCGATCCGGTCGATCCCGGCCGGATCCGCGACGGACTCCTCCAGCAGCGCCAGGGCCTCGGTCACCAGACCCCGGCCCGCGTGGTTGACCAGGAAGCCGGGGGTGTCGGCGACGGTGACCGCGTGATGGCCGCAGCTCTCGACGAGCTCCGTGAGCGCCGGCGGGATCCCGGGGCGGGTGGCGGCGCCGGGCACCACCTCGACGATCTTCATCAGCGGCACGGGATTGAAGAAGTGCAGCCCCGCCAGCCGCCCCGGGTCCCGCAGCGAGGACGCGATCCGGGTCACCGAAAGGGACGAGGTGTTGGTGGCGAAGACCGCGGAGTCCGGCAGGACCTGCTCCAGCTTCCCGAAGACCTCGGCCTTGGTGTCCAGGTCCTCCCGTACGGCCTCGACGACGAGGCCCACCTCGGGGCCCGGCGCCCAGGGGTCGTCCAGCGGCACCAGCCGCTCCAGGGCCGCGTCCCGGTCACCCGCGGACATCCGCCCCTTGTCCACCGCGCGCCCCAGCATGGACCGTACGAAGTCCACGGCCGCCGTCACCGCCTCGGCCCTGACATCGCAGAGCTCGACGGTGTGCCCGCCGGCCGCGGCCCACTGGGCGATGCCGCGGCCCATGGCTCCGGCGCCGACGATTCTGATACGCATGGCGGTGACGTCCTCTCGGAGTTCGGATCAGGAGGGTTTTCCGACGCCCTCATTCTCCACGGCCGCCCGACGCGCCGCCCAGGCCCCAGGGGCCGTCAGACCGCGAACCCGGCCGTGAGTTCGCGCCGCGCCCGTGCGGCGGCCCCGACCGGTACGGCGTCGGCGCCCAGGGCGGCCCTGACCAGCCGGACCGGGTGGCCGCTGACCGGCGGGTCCGCGGCCAGCGAGGCGAGGACGAGGGGGCCGAGCAGCGGCCAGGCATGGCTGACGCCGCCGCCGATCACCACGGTCGTGATGTCCACGACGCCCGCCGTCATCACGATCGCCCGGGCGATACCGGCGCCGGCCGCCTCGTACACCGCGAGGGCGTCCCGGTCCCGGTGGTCCCGCGCCGCCCGCGCGACCTCGCGGGCGGTCAGCCGTCGGCCGGTGCGGTCCGCGTAACGGGCGCCGATGGAGCGGCCCGAGGCCAGGGTCTCCAGATGGCCCCGCCCGCCGCACGAGCACAGCAGGTCACCGAAGCCGGGGATGTGCCCGATCTCGCCGGCCGCGCCGTGCGGTCCTGTGAACAGGGCGCCACCGCTCCAGAGAGCGCCGCCGACCCCGGTCCCCAGGGTGATCCCCAGTACGTCCGGCTCGTCGCGCACGGCACCGCCCGACACCTCTCCGAGGAGGAAGGCGTTGACGTCGTTGTCCAGGAACGCCGGGACGCCCAGGGCGTCCTCGACGAAGTCCGTCACCGCGAAGCCGGCCCAGTCGGTGAAGGAGTCGCTGGCCACCAGGATGTGGCCGGTGGCGGAGTCGACGACACCGGCGGCGCCGACCCCGCATCCGGTGAGCCTGCCGGGAGTGCGCTCCAGCAGGGGAGCCAGTGCGCCCAGGGCCGCTTCGAGCATCGCCCGGCCGCCGTGGGCCGCCGGGGTCGCCACCTCGGCGCGGTCGAGCACGGTCAGGTCGTCGGCGCACAGCACCACCTGGGTGGTGGTCCCGCCGATGTCCACTCCGGCGAAGAGCGTGCGGTCGTACGCGTTCATTCCTTGGCCTCCGTCAGACCGGCGGTGAGGGCGGCCAGACGTTCGGCCCTGCGGCCGCGCTGGATCACGGGGTCGGGCACCGGCACGGCGGCCAGCAGCCGGCGGGTGTAGTCGGTCTCCGGGTGCAGGAGGGTCGCTCCGGTGGGGCCCTGTTCCTGGATCCGGCCGCCCCGCAGCACCACGACGCGCTGCGCGAAGTGCTGTACGACGGCGAGGTCGTGGGAGACGAAGAGACAGGCGAAGCCCAGCTCGTCCTGGAGCTCGGAGATCACTTCGAGCACCGCCTCCTGCACGCTCACGTCGAGCGCGCTGGTGGGCTCGTCGGCGACCAGCAGCCGGGGCTCCAGAACCAGGGCGCGGGCCAGGCTGACCCGCTGACGTTGACCGCCCGACAGCTCGCGGGGCGCGCGCCCCGCGAGGTCACGCGGCAGCCGGACCCGGTCGAGGATGGCGGCGACCTTGCTCCTGCGGTCCTTGGCGGAGAGGCCGCGGCGGTGCACCCTGAGCGGCTCGGCGATGCACTCGCCGACCGTCATCCGGGCGTCCAGGGAGGCCACCGGGTCCTGGAGGACCACGCCGATACCGGCGCGGAGCGCCCGGCGTGCCCGGGACCGGGTGCGCCTCAGATCGGCGCCGAACAGCGAGACGCTGCCGGAGCTGGGCGGGATCAGACCGAGCGCGACCCGGGCCGCGGTGGACTTGCCGGAACCCGACTCGCCCACCAGGCCCAGGGTCTCTCCGGCGTGGACGACGAGGGAGACCCCGTCCAGGGCCCGTACGGCGTTCTTCCCGCGGCCGAACACCACGGATATGTCGTCCAGCGCGACCACCGGTTCGGTGTCCTTCTGCACGGCGGTGGCCGCGGGTGCCGTCGCGTCCGCCTCTGCCACCGAAAGCCGGGGCACCGCGGCCAGCAGGCGCCGGGTGTAGTCGTGGGAGGGGCGCAGGAGTACGTCCTCGACCGGTCCGGTCTCCACGATCTCGCCGCGGTACATCACGGCGACCCGGTCGGCGAAGTCGGCGACGACCCCCATGTTGTGGGTGACCAGCAGGACGCCGGTGCCCGTCTCGGCGGCGAGCCCGCGCAGCAGGTCGAGGATCTCGGCCTGCACGGTGACGTCGAGCGCGGTGGTCGGCTCGTCGGCGATCAGCAGAACGGGGTCGTTGGCGATGGCCATGGCGATGACCACACGCTGGCGCTGTCCGCCGGAGAGCTGGAACGGGTAGGCGCCGGCCCGCTTCTCCGGCTCGGGTATGCCGACCTTGCGCAGGAGCGCGACGGCCTCGGCCGCGGCCTCCTTGGCGGACATGCCGCGGTGGTTGCGGATCACCTCGGAGATCTGCTTGCCGATCCGGGTCAGCGGATCGAGTGCGGTGGCCGGCTCCTGGAACACCATGGATGCGGTCCGGCCGCGCAGCGCCGCCAGACCCGGCTCCTGGGCGCCGACCACCTGGGTGCCCGCGATGGTGGCGCTGCCGGTGGCGCGGGCGTTGTCGGACAGCAGGCCCATCGCGGCCAGCGCGATCGTCGACTTGCCGGAGCCGGACTCGCCGACCAGGGCGAGCGTCTCTCCGGGCTCGACGTGCAGGGAGACACCCCGGACCGCCGGTACCTCCCCGGTCTCGGTGGTGAAGACGACGCCGAGGTCGTCGAGTTCGAGAATCGGCCCGGCCTGCGGGGCGGCGGGGCCCTGGGTGGCGGTCATCCGCGTCCCCTCACGTCGAATGCGTCGCGGAGTCCGTCCCCGATCGCGTTGAACGCCCACACCACCACGATGATGGCCAGGCCGGGCGGGATGATGAGCCACCAGTAGCCGGAGTAGGCGGCGGTCAGACCGGCCGAGAGCATGCCGCCCCAGTCGGTGGCCGGCGGCTGGACGCCCAGGCCCAGATAGGAGACGTAGGCGACCAGCAGGATGGCGTCGGCGATCTGGAAGGTGGCCGCGACGATGATGGTCGAGACCGAGTTCGGCAGGATGTGCCGGGTGATCGCCCGGGAGTGGGTCCCGCCGATCGCCCGCAGCGTCAGGACGTAGTCGCGGTTCTTCAGGCTCAGCGTCTCCGCCCTGATCAGCCGGGACGGCACCAGCCAGGAGACGAAGCCCAGGATGACGATCAGGCCGGTGAGATCCGGGGTGGTGATGGCCGAGACCACGAGCAGGATGAAGAGCGCCGGAATGGCGATGCCCGCGTCCACGATCCGCATCATCACCGCGTCGATCCAGCCGCCCGCGTACCCCGCGACAGCGCCCCACAGGGTGCCGATCACGGTGGCCAGGGTGCCGGCGGCGAGCCCGACGATCAGCGAGACCTTGCCGCCGTACATGAGCCGGCCCAGCTCGTCGTGGCCGACGGCGTCGGTGCCGAGCCAGTGCGAACCGCTGGGGGCGAGGTTGACCTGCTGGAGCATCGTGTGGGTCTGGTCGGTGGAGTACACCAGCGGACCGATGAAGCAGAACAGGAAGATGAGGACCACGACACCGAGCCCGACCACGGCGAGCCGGTTGCGCAGGAAGCGCCTCAGGGCGAGCCGGGAGCCGGACGCCGTGGCGGCGGTGGTGGCCGTGCCGGGCACCTTGCCCGGCTGGATGACGGCGCTCATGCCCGGCCTGCCTTCACTCGGGGATCGATGATGCGCTGGACGATGTCGGCGAGGAGCGTGCCGACGACGGTGGCGACCGCGATGACCAGCACGCAACCCAGGAGCACCGGGTAGTCGGAGGACTGTGCGGCGGTCCAGAAGAGCAGCCCCATACCGGGGTAGTTGAAGAGCTGCTCGACGACCAGGGCGCCGCCGAACAGCACCGGCACGTAGTAGCCGAGCATGGCGACGACCGGCGTCAGCGAGTTGCGGAACACATGGCGCCACAGGATGGAGCGGGAGCGGGAGCCGCCGGCCCGTGCCGTCCTGACGTAGTCCTCGGAGAGGTTCTCCAGGGTGGCCGCCCGCATGTAGCGGCTGAACACCGCGATCATCGATGCGGCGCCGGCGACGACCGGCAGCACCAGGGCCTGCGGCTCGGAGAACACCTGCGCGAGCGTGTCCCCCTGCGGGGCCTGGGACGGGAACCACGGCACCGCCTGGCTGAACACCAGCACCAGGATCAGCCCGAGGAAGTACACGGGTGTGGAGTAGGCGATGAAGCTCAGCGTGGTGATGACGTAGTCGACCGGCTTGTTGCGCCGGACGGCCTGCCACATGCCCAGCGGGATGGCCAGCACGAGGCCGACGATCGCCGACAGGGCGGTGAGCAGCAGGGTCTTGGCGAGCCGCTCGGTGATGAGCTGGGACACCGGCTCGTTGAGGGTGTACGAGACGCCCAGGTCACCGTGCAGCAGCTGGTTCAGGTAGTAGAAGTACTGCACGGGAAGTGGCTTGTCGAGGCCCTGCTCGTGGTTGAAGGACGCGATCTGCTGCGCAGTGGCCTGCGGGCCGAGGATCCCGCGAGCGGGACCCCCGGGCAGGGCGTGCAGCAGACCGAAGACCACGACCGTCACGATGACGATCACCACGAGGGCTTGGAGGACCCGCCTGATCAGGTACGAGGAAGTACTCATGTGCTTTCCGGTCGCTTCGGCTCAGTGGCAGGCATGGTCACGGGCCGGGCTCACTGGGACGTCCACTTCCACATGGCGGGGTGGAAGTTGGCGAGCGAGTCCTGGGCGAAGCCGCCCAGGCCCTTCTTGACCACGGAGACCTGGTAGTCCGGCTCGGGCAGCCAGATGACCGGGAGGTCCTTCGCCAGGGCCGCGCTGTACTTCTGCATCGCCTCGTCGGAGGAGGAGGTGGTGGTCTCGGTGATCAGTTCGTCCACGGCGGAGTTGGAGTAGCTGCCGAAGTTGGAGCCGCCGCCGGTGGCGAAGAGCGCGTCACCGCTCGGGTAGGCCGGGAAGTACCAGCTGCCCGCGGAGCCGAAGAACGAGAGCTGCCACTTGCAGCCGGCGTCGTCCGCCTCGCACTGGCCGGACTGCGAGAGGACCGAGTTGACCGGGGCGGTCTTGATGCCGAAGTCGATGCCCGTCTTGGCGAACGACGACTGAAGGGCGCTCATCATGTTGTCGGTCACGGTCGAACCGGACTGCGAGAGCACCTGCATCCGGAACTTGGTGCCCTTGTCCACACCGGCGCCGCACTGGCTGTCACCGGTGCCAGGGTCGGTGCACACCATGGTGCCGCTCTGCTCGCTCCAGCCGTGGTCGGTCAGCAGCTTCTTCGCCTTGGCGGTGGAGAAGGGGTACGGGTTGTTCTTCTGCTCCGAGGAGACGAAGGACGAGGTCTGGCCCTGCGGGACCGGGCCGTAGGTGGAGACCGCGGTGCCGTTGAAGACGACCTTGGAGAGGGTGGTCTGGTCCACCGACATCTGGATCGCCTGGCGTGCGTAGAGCTGCTTGAACACCGCGCCCATGGCGGGGTTGTTGAAGTTGTACGGCATGTACGTGACGGCCCAGCCCGACCACGGCTTCACGCTGTAGCCCTTCGCGGTGAAGGACGCCTCCTGGCTGAGGTTGGTGGCGTTGATGTAGCCGTAGTCGACGGTGCCCGCCCGCAGCGCGTTCTCCTCGGCCTCCGTGGTGGTGAACGGCAGCAGGTTCACGGTCCTGATGTTGGCCTTGCCCCCACCGTCGTACTTGGGGTTGGCCACCAGCTGGACCTTGCCGGCCGTGGAGAACGACTTGATGGTGTACGGGCCGCTGACCGTCTTCCAGAGCGGGTCGGTCGCATAGCCGGAGATCTTCTTGGCGGCCTCGTTCAGATACGTCCAGACCTTCTTGGCGCCCGCGGGGGTGCGGTCGAGGTCCGACACGGTGCCCGAGTCGCTGGTCTTGTCCCAGACGTGCTGCGGCATCGTGCGGATCATGCTCAACTCGTTGGCGAGCATCCACTGCTGGTTGTAGGCCTGGTCGAAAGTGATGGTGAAGTGCGTGTCGTCGGTGATCTTCAGCGAGGTCCAGTTGTCCGGCGCCTTGCCGGGGCTGTAGCTGGCCCAGTCCGCCTTGTTGGCCTTGACCAGGTTGAACCAGAACTCCACGTCGCGGGACGTGATCTGCTCGCCGTCGCTCCAGTGCCGGTCGCCGAGCGTGATCGCGACGCTCTTGCTGTCCTTCGAGAAGTCCGCTGCGGTGGCGAGTGAGTTGTCCTTGTTCCAGCCCACCTTGCCCGCGGAGCCGTCATACGCGATCAGCGGCTCCCACACGGACTGGGATATGGAGGCGTTGTTGGTGTTCAGGTGCGCGGCGGTGCCGACCGGGAGGATCCAGTTCGGCGTGAAGTTGGCCGGCAGGGCGTAGTTGATGGTGTCCGACGAGGCGGAGGCGGACGACGAGGTACCGCCGCCGGAACAGCCCGACAGCAGAACAGCCGCGGTGGCGGCGGCGCCCGCGACCAGGGCCCAGCGGCGGCTGTTCGCCGTGTGAGCAAGGATCATGATTCTCCTCAGAGTGAAAGGGCCCGCATGCGTCCACAGGAGACCGGCGCTGCGCTGACGACAGCTAACGCCGGAGCTGTCGAAGAAACAAACAAGAATTAGTAAAAAGTAAGTTTCTGCGAATTCGACGAAAGTCCTCTTGCCCCGTTTTGGCCTCTTGTTTGGGTGGATTCGGGGCGTTCGAGCAGGATTTTCGGACGGCGTACTTTCTTCGTGAAGCTGTTCCCCCACGCGAAGCGCGGGCGTACTGTCTTCGCCACACCCACCGTTGCGGAAGTAACTTTGTACATGACTGGAATAAGTGCGTGGGACCGCAAGGCCACCAAGGGGACCTCGGCCGTCGCCGTAAGGGTCCTGGAACTCATCGCGTCGGGTGAGGCATCGTCACGGGCCGAACTCGCCGAACAGCTCGGGGCCGCCGCGTCCACCGTCTCGCTCGCGGTGGGCCAGCTCGTGGAGCGCGGGCTGATCGCCGAGGAGGGCACCCAGTCCTCCACCGGCGGGCGGCCCCGCAAGGTCCTGAGACTGGGCAGCCGCGACGAGTTCGCCGTCGCCGCGGACCTCGGCGGCCGGCACGCCCGGATCGGCGTGGTGCTGCCGGGCGGCGGTCTGACCGATGTCTCGACCGTCCCGTTCCTGGTCGCCGACGGCCCCGAGGCGGCCCTGTCCAGGCTGGCCGACACCCTGGAGGCGCTGGCCGAACAGCGCGGACGCGGCGGTCTGCGCGGGGTCGGGCTCTCGCTGCCAGGGCCTGTGGACATCGCGTCGGGCTCGGTCGTCCTGCCCTCGCGGATGCCGGGCTGGAACCGCTTCCCGGTCACCGCCTGGCTGGAGGGACGCTTCGGCATCCCGGCGGCCGTGGACAACGACGCCAACTGCATGGCGGTGGGCGAGCACACCGTTCGGCTCGACGGACGCCGCCAGACGATCATGGTGAAGATCGGGTCCGCGATCGGTGCCGGCGTGATCGTCGACGGGCGTCTCTACCGGGGTGCGACCGGCGCCGCCGGCGACATCACCCACATCCGCATCGACGCCGGTGCCGACATCCCCTGCTCCTGCGGCAACACCGGCTGCCTGGAGACCGTGGCGTCCGGCGCCGCCCTGGTCCGCATCCTGCGCGAGCGCGGGGCCGATGTGAGCAGCCTGGAGGACGTGGCCCAACTGGCCATCGACGCGGACCCCCTGGCCACCCGCACCGTCCGCAGGGCAGGCGAGTACCTCGGCCAGGTGCTCGCGGCCAACGTCAACTTCTTCAATCCGGAGGCCGTCTACCTCGGCGGCATCCTCTCCACCCTGGAACCGTTCGTCGCCGCCGTGCGCAGCCGGCTCTACGAGAGCTGCCACCCGCTGGTCACCGAGCACCTCACCATCGAGCGGGCCGGCCTCGGCGCCGACGCGGGACTGGTCGGCGCCGGGCAGTTCGCCCTCCAGCGCGCCCTGGCCCACGCCCTGCACGAGGTGGGCTCCGGCCCGCCCGGCACACCCGCGCCCCGTCCCGTCTGACGCCCCGCCCCCCATCCCTACGAGGAGCCATGTCGCAATCCCGCACCACCGCCCAGCCGGTCATCGCCATAGCCGGACTCGGCATCGAGTCCTCCACCTTCTCTCCCGCACGGACCGGGGCCGCCGCCTTCCACCCCTCGCGCGGCGCCGAGGTGCTGGACCGCTACCCCTTCCTGGCCCCCGGTGAGGAACTGCGCGAGGCGGCCGACTGGCACGGCGCCCTGGTCGGCAAGTCGCTGCCGGGCGGCACCGTCACCGCCGCCGCCTGGGCCGAGCTGACCGACGAGCTGATCGAGCGGCTCGCGGCCCTGCCCCGCCCGGACGGCCTCTGGTACGACATCCACGGCGCGATGACCGTGGAGGGCGTCGACGACGCCGAGGCGGTCCTCCTGGAACGCATCCGCGCCACCGTAGGTCCCGACGTGATCGTCTCCACCTCGATGGACCTGCACGGCAACGTCTCACGCGCACTCGTCCACGGCAGCGACCTGATCACCTGCTACCGGATGGCCCCGCACGAGGACCACATGGAGACCAAGGAGCGGGCCGTCCGCAACCTGGTGGACCTGCTGGCCTCCGGAGCGCCCCGCCCGGTCAAGGCATGGGTGCCGGTGCCGGTGCTGCTGGCCGGCGAGCAGACCTCCACCCGGATCGAGCCGGCCAGGAGCGTGTACGCGGCCGTGGACGACGTCGAGGCCGTGGACGGCGTGACCGACGCCGCCATCTGGGTCGGCTACGCCTGGGCGGACGAGCCCCGCAACCGTGCGGCGGTCGTGGTCACCGGCACCGACGCGGCCGCCGTGTCGGCCGGCGCCGAGCGCCTGGCCCAGGGCTTCTGGGGGGCACGTGACGACTTCGCCTTCGTCGCCCCCACCGGCACCTTCGACGGCATCCTGGACGAGGCCCTGGACTCCGATCTGCGCCCGTACTTCATCAGCGACACCGGGGACAACCCGACCGCCGGGGGCGCGGGCGACATGACCTGGGGCCTGACCAAGCTGTTGGCCAGGCCCGAGTTCCAGAAGGACGAAGGACCGACCGTCATCTACGCCTCGGTGCCGGGACCCGCCGCCGTGGAGACCGCAGTCGCCGCAGGTGTCGGCGCCACCGTCACGGTCACCGCGGGCGCCGATGTGGACGACCGGCACGCGGGCCCGGTCACCCTGACCGGCACCGTGCACGCCATCAGGCACGGTGACCGCGACGCCAGGACCGAGGTCGTGATCCGGGTCGGCAGCGTGTACGCGATCCTCACCGGGCTCCGCAAGCCCTACCACCACGAGCACGACTTCACCGACCTGGACCTCGACCCACGCGGCGCCGACATCGTCATCGTGAAGATCGGCTATCTGGAGCCCGAGCTCTTCGACATGTCGGCCGACTGGAAGATGGCGCTCACCCCCGGCGGTGTGGACCAGAACCTGGTGCGCCTGGGCCACCACCGCATCCGCCGCCCGATGTTCCCCTTCGACCGCGAGATGGCCGCCCCTGATCTGTCGGCGCGCATCATCCCCGCCTCCGACCAGCCGCTGACCGGGGACGACGAGTGAGTGCACGTCCTGCCCTGGAGATCGCCGTCACCTCCCCGGCCGGTGCCCGCACCGCCCGGGAGAACGGCGCCGACCGGGTGGAGCTCTGCACCGCCCTGGAGCTCGGCGGTCTGACCCCGTCGGCCGCGCTGGTGGAGGCGGTCGCGGGGGAGGGGCTGCCGGTGCAGGTGCTGGTCAGGTGCCGGCCGGGCGACTTCGTCCATGACGCTCAGGAGATCGCGCTGATGGCCGCCGAGGTGCGGTCGGTCATCGCCTCCGGCGCGTCCGGCGTGGTGATCGGCGCGCTGACCGACGAGGGCGCCCTGGACACCGAGGCGCTCGCCCGGCTCGCCGGAGCGGCCCGCGCCACGGGCCGCCCGGTGGACATCACCCTGCACCGGGCCGTCGACCAGTCGGCCGACCCGGTGGCCACCGCCGCGCTGCTGCCCTCGCTCGGCCTGACCCGGGTCCTCACCTCGGGCGGCGCCCCCACAGCGGCCGAGGGTCTTGCGGCGATCGCCGCGATGGCCGTGGCCGCACCCGGGGTGGAGGTGATGGCCGGTGGCGGCGTACGCCCCGCCGACATCCCGGCCCTGACGGCGGCCGGTGTCGCCGCCGTGCACCTCTCGGCCAAGACCAGGGCGCAGCGCCGGCGGGGCGGCACCTGGGTACCGCTCGGCGACCGGGGCGCCTCGGCCGAGCAGGACACCCACTTCGTCACCGATCCCGCAGTGGTGGCCGAGGCGCGACGGGCGCTGGAGGCGGCGGTCTGATCGCACCGCTTCCGCGTCTACCCGACGCGGTCCGCCGGCCGCCCCCGCCCGGGCGCCGCCGGCGCGGCCCGGGGGTG
>NZ_JBEZIH010000024.1:27264-144674 GCF_040650935.1 Streptomyces sp. NPDC048565 | reverse complement strand
TCGGTGAGTCGTGAGGACTGACGTTCCTCCTTCACCGTGTCGCCGAGCTGATCCGTCATCCAGGTCAGGGGGGGCGGAGGGAGCTCCGCCCCCTATTGAATTCCGCCTTTCGGCGGAATTCCGCACGAATTCGCCTTTCGGCGAATTGTGGGTGGTTTCTGATAAACCCCTTCGGGGTTTATTTGGGGCGTGTTGAATTGCCTTTCGGCAATTCGCGTTGGGGGTTTTTGACGCCTTTTCAGGCGTTTTTTGTTTTGTTGGTGTGTCAGTTTTTGATGGGGGGTTGGGTGGGGGTGGGCCCGCCGTTGGCGGGCGGGGTGGGTGGTGGGGGGTTGGCCCCTGTCGGGGCCTACGGGGTGAGGGTGTTTCGTAGTGGGTGAGGGCTAGAGTCTGGGCTGTTGGCCCATGTCCCCTTCCAGGTGGGTGGGGTGACGGGTACACGGACGGCGTAGCTGGCCCCTGTCGGGGCGCGGAGGGGCGGGGTGGGTGGTGGGAGGGGGACGGGAGTACGGGGCGGGGAGAGCCTGCCCCGTACCGGGGCAGGACGGTGAGGGGGTGTCATGGGTGCCCTGTCGGGCACACGGACGGGGCGGTTCCGGTGCGTGCACGGATTCATGAACCGGGGCACGGTGCGATGCTCGCACCGGACCGGCCATACGGCCGAGAGAAACCACCCGGAATTCATAAGTGCTGCCACCACACACTTACCGCGCCTCCCGCCACCTGCCACCTGACTCTCACTCATTAAAACCCCCGGAACTGACGTAACGTCAGGCAGGACAAAAAATGTAACGATAGCGCACACCAATTCCATCCGAATAAATGACACGCCGACCCGCACAAAAGAAAAGAGCCCCTTTCGGGGCCCTCTTCATATTCCCTAGCAGTCGGATTTGATCAAGCTCGGGCTTTCTCCATAAAACACATTCCATGGGCCCGCCGTAGGTTTTGCGCGCGATTCCAGAACCATGACAAGCGGATCACTGCCGTCAGAGGGAACGACCGTGCGGCGAGCCGCATCGGATCGCTCTCCCGCAAGCCACTTCGTGACGATGCCTGTGAAAGACTGGCCGGTCTCTGGGTGCTGCCACGAGACCCAACTCCCAGGCGAGTAGGCACCCGTGGCGGGCTTCGGGGCCGTGCCCTTGCGCAGGTCCCGGCGCCACGCCTTACGAACCTTCTCCGGAGTGTCTGTGCACCCTTTGACCGTTCCCTCGACGCGCGGGATGCGCTTCTGAGCGTCTGCGAGGATCTCGTCACGCCTGCCGAGCAGGCCGGCCGCGAACGTCTGGCGTACGGCCGTGTGGTCGGTCCCGCGCACTGACACGGTGACGGTCCACTCGCCCTGCACGCGGAAGGCGTTCGTGGACTCCTCCCACACGACAGGTTGGAAGGCTGCACCGGCCGCGTCGATGGCGGCCAGGGCCTCTCGGCGCATCTCGCCCACTACCCGCGAGTGCGCCTCCATGGTGAGGGTTCGGCGCCTCTCCTCGACCGTCGCCCGCTGCCAACGCTCTACCGAGCCGTACAGGTACGCAACGTCGGACGCAGGCTTAGCCGTCTCGATAAGGAGCGGGGCGACTTCGTCGTTGACTCGGGCTTCTGCCACCCTCTCCCGCGACTCTTGGGTGGCCTCGTAGTGGGCCGCCCAGCTCACAGGGCGGACCGTCTCGGGCAAGGGTGTGACGCTGCCCGACTCCGTGATGCGGGCCGACAGGGCCAGCACGCTGACGGACTGGCTGACGGTGTCCTCGCTATGGACGCTCATCACGGGTGCCTCTCTTGTGGGTGCGGTATTCGGTGCGGTGGGCGGGGGTGCCACTCCCCCGCCGGGGCCGGAGCGGAGAGGGCCGCTCCGGCAGGTGGCTGATCGGGTCAGCCGAGGAAGTCGACGACCAGCGCGGTCGCGTTGTCTGCACGGTCGGACGCGTGATTGATGGCGGCCGTGGTGAGCAACGTCGCGGCGCGCTGCGGGCCGCCCGTCAGGTAGGTGCCGACGTCCTTTCCTGCGTCCTCGATCGGCTCGTATGCGCCGTCCGACAAGAGGGCCAGCCGCCCGGCGTGGGGCGCGGTCACGCTGCCGATGGCGGGATCCGTCGTCGGGTCGCCGAGGTAGGACGTCACTTGGTTGCGGGAGTACCGGCCGGGTTCGTGGCCCATGTCCAGCAGCACCTGGCGCATGTTGTGGTCCTTGGTGAGGCAGCGCGTGCCGTCGGGGGTGGCGATGTAGGCGCGTGAGTCGCCACACCATGCGATCTTGAGCGGTTCGCCGGGGGCGGCCACCGCGACGACCGCGACAGCGGCGGGGAAGTCCCAGTCGTCGCGGTTCTCGGCCGCCGCAACGGCGTGGACGATGCGCAGCCCGGTCTCGGCGCCGCTACGGGCGGCGGCGCGGGCGAGGCGGCGAGCGTAGGTGCGGGTCCAGTCGCGTACGGCGTCGTTGCTGCCGATGCCGTCGAGGAGGGCGTAGGCGCGGCTCCCGCCGACGGTGTACGTCGCGGTTGCGTCGCACTGGTGGGAACGGCCGCCGATGAGCTGTGCAGAGGCGTGGGTACGCATGATGGGTTCCTCTCCCGGGTGTGTTCTCGGTGCGGCGGCGGGGGTGCCACTCCCTCGCCGCCGGGGTCGGCCGGAGCGGCTGCGCCGCTCCGGCCGAGGGCCTTACATGTCGCCGAGACTGGCGAGCAGCGCCAAGACCTTGTCCTTGGTGAGTGGCAGGGTCTCGCCGTCGGCGTCCGCGCCGCCGGTCAGTAGCACGGGGCCGTGGTAGTCCTGCCAGCGGAAGCCGAAGCGGACCGCAAGAGCCGTCGCGACCTTGTTCACCGGGTGGTTGTAGAACCCCTCGTCGTCAAGCCACATGTCCAGCTGGCTGGTGAGGCCGACGACGTCCACCCGCTCGCATCGGATCACCGAGCGCATGACGGTCAGACGAGCGTCGCTGTCGCTCGGCAGGTCGACCGGCACGATGTCGCACTCGGGGGTGATCAGCAGGGCGGAGGGGGTGTGGGTCATGAGATGACTCCTTCGTGCGGGTGTGGGTTTCGGTGTTGACCGGCTGCCACCGCCGACCAACAAGACAACTATAACTCACATCGATGACATTCGGGGGGATGTCACTGATCTTTTTCCAACAACTTGGCTGCTCAGAACGGGTTTCCGGGCGCCCTGGGCGGGGCACTGCGCGGGTCGTTTCGGCGCCCCATGACGCGGAGCGGCGTGGGCCGAGGGGCCCGGCAGCGCGGAGCGAGGGAGCCGGGGGCGGAGCGCCCGGCGACCGCCTGCCGGGCCCCCGGTGCGTGAGAGCGCGGAGCGCTCGGTCCGGGCCGCAGCGCAGCGGAGCGCCCGGCACGCAGCGAGGCGGGGCGGGGAGCGCAGCGGACCGGCCCGCCGACCGACACGACCCACGCAGCGCCCCACCCACGGGGAAATACGGCCTGATGCTCCTGCGGCGCCTCGCTGCGCCCAGTTGCTGGCCGTCGGTGGCCTCTGCGATGGAAGGCGTGCCGTGGACCTCTAGCGCGGGATGGCAATGTGGCTTCCCCTGTGGCGGGCCGGGACGCCTGACTCTTTCCCGGCGCTCTGCACCCGGGCTGGGCAACTGTCGGCCGGCGCCCACGGCCGGGGTGTCCGCTGCGTGTGCCTGAGTGTCTGCGCCGGCCCCGTTTGAGTAGTCCGGCGGATGTGGCGCTTCGGCTTCTGCCGTTGGCTCGAGGCATGAACGAGATGCCACCGCTGCTCACGCCCAGGACCGACATGCCCGCGGATCGCACCCGCTTCCGGTCACTGCTGTCTGCGTTCCTCTTCGCGCCGGCGGCGTTGGCCCTCATCATGCTGGCGCTGACTTCCGAGCACACCGGGCGCTGCGTGACGTACGGGGAGCAGTGCGGCCCGTCGCTTCCTGGGTGGCTGTTCGCGTGAGGTGTTGGTCTCGGTGTCGTCGCGTGCGTGGTGGCAGTGGCTGCGCCCGGCGTGCGTGTGCGGCGGGGTGCGTTCGTGGCGCAACTCCTCGCGGAGGTTGTGGCGCTGGTCGTGATCATCAGTCACGCGTGAGCCGGCGCCGTGATGGGTGGCCAGTCACGACGGTGGGGGGGCGTGGCGGCTGTTCTTCCGATTTCGGCCGGGGGGGGGCCGGGAGGACTGGTGGTGCCGCGCCGCTGGCTGCATGCACGGCATCCCGCGACGGAGGGGCGACCTCCTTGTCGCGGGATGCTCGGCGTGTGCCGTCTGGCTGTCTAGCGGGTGATGACAACGTGACCCTTCCGAGCCAGGAGCGCGGCGGTGTCGACGACCCCGCGCTGCCTGTCGCTGGTGGCGTCCGGGGCGGGCATGACGTACGCCTCGATGGTGGCGTCCCACTTGAAGCCGCGCGCGTCCAGCGCGGTGACGGTCTGCTCGTCGCAGTCCAGGTCGCTTTCGGGGGCCGCAACAACGCCGTGCGCGGGGTCCACGGTTACGAGATACACGGGAAGACTCCTGTTCGCTTGACGTGGCGGGGCCTCTCCCTCGCTGTCGCGGAGGGGCGCAGCGGTCCGCTGCGCCCCGTCGGGGTCAGTCCTGGATGAGTCGCAGAGCGCAGCGCTGGGCGGCGGTGTCGGGGGCCGGGCTGCACCACTGGATGCTGTCGAGGACGATCAGGTCGGTGACGTCGTCGAAGCCGTGCGGGGAGCGGCCGAGCATCTGGACGTAGATGGAGAATGCGCGGATGTCGAGTTCCGTGGCCGGGCCGACCTTGGGCAGCGGGGGGTTGGTGCGCAGCGCTGCGACGTAGGCGAGGGCGAGGAGTCCGAAGATGTCGGAGTGGATGATCTCTTCGATCTTCCTGCCGGTGCGTCGGGTGAGTGGTGCCATGCGGGCGAGGAGGTAGCCCATGGCGTCTTCCATCTCGGCTTCCGTGTAGGGCTTGTCCGGGGCCGGGGCGGGAGGCGGGGCCTGGACGGGGGAAAGGTGTCGGGGGGTCTTCTCCGGCATGCTTTTCCTTCTCTCGCGGGGTGCGTGCTTTCGGGTGCGAATCGACTGCCACCGCCGAAGCGCATACCTGCATTATGCATTACCTTAGAATGCATTTCAAGTGATCACGGACCGTTCCCTGACTGGTTTTCGGGATGCGGGCATCAGCTGCATCCCGCAAACGCCCGCGGGATGCACCGGCACCCGGCAGCGACCAAAGTGCACGGGAGCGCCCGGTCGGCCGGGACCCGGCAGGCCGGCACTGCCGAGCACGGGCCGGCGCTCCCGCGGCTTGCCCGCGGGAGCGGGCGAGAGGGTTCCGGGGCGCAGCTGAGCTGCGCCCCGGGGGATTACTCCTCGTCCAGGGATGTGCGGCAGTGTTCGTAGGCGAGGGCGGCCGCTGCGTCGGGGGTGGGGGCGTGGAACTCCTCGGCCCAGCGGGTGAAGTCGTCCTCGCTCGTGGCGAGCATTTCGATCTGCTCGGCAACGGGGCCGGGCAGGACTGCGGCGATGATCAGCTCCGTGCAGTCCACGTCCAGGAGGAGACCGACGACGGTGTACGTCTGCTCCGCTGCTGCATTCACGCGATCAGCTCGAGCGTCGCGGTCTCGATGACCACGGTGCGGAGGTCCCCCTTGAATGCCGCGACGACGTATGCGCCATTGTCGCCACCCCACAGAGTTCCCGGCGTTTCCGCGCCCTCGCCCTGCGCTCGGTGAGGGAAGTGCTCCAGGACGGCTTGGGCTGCATTCCGTTGTGCCGCGTCGATGGTTTCTCCTTCTGCGACCACGGCGAAGGCTGAGGCGAGGTCCCAGCAGTCATACCAGTCTCCGACGAAGGTGTATTTCATGGCCTTTCCTTTCTGTGGATTTGAGGCCGGGTCCCGGTTTTGATTTTCCGGGACCCGGTGTGACCTGATGTCAGGGGCGCCGCGAGGGTGGTACGTGGGCAGTGCTGCGCAGCAGGTAGAGGTCGAGCAGCGTCAGGGCCTGGTCCTCGGTGAGACCCTGCGGCGCACCGGCGTCCAGGGCCGCTGCGCCGGTGAACAGGGCGTCGCCGAAGTGCAGGCCGGGATGCGGCTGGTAGGCGCGCAGCAGTTCGGAGGCGGGCGCGTTGCGCAGGCGGCGCAGCGGGATGGCGTCCCTACCCGTCCACATGGTCAGGTCCGGGACGAGCCGGGTCGCCTGCGGGAAGTCGGAGCACAGGGCGGTGTGCGGGGTCGCGGTGGCACCCCATTCGAGAAGGCGGAAGGCGCCGGTGGGTGACACCCAGAGAGCGAAGGCGCGGGTCGCCATGGTGGCCGCGAGCATGCTGGCGGTCCTCTCGGTCGGAAGGTGAGTTCGGTGCCGGTCGGCTGCCACCGCCGACCAACAAGACAACCTTACCACTTATGAGTCACACGCGAGGAGAGGGATCGCGTGTTTCGCCAGGTCATCGCCCATTCGAGGGGCGGGCCGGCCGGGCCGCGCCAGCGGCGGCCGCTGGCTTCCTGAGGTCGTTCCGCAGGCTGGCGGTGGGGCGCGGCGCACGGGCCGGGACATGACTGTGCCCAGGGGCGCCGGCGGGCGCTCCTGGGCACAGTGAGGGGGTGTCAGGCGGCGAGGACGTGAGGGGATCCACCGCCGGAGGGGTCAAGGTGATCCGGGTCAAGATCGACCGTTGCGGTCTGCGCGTCGTCCTGGACGGTGAACACGGTCGCCCAGGATGCCGGGTTGCGCTGGATGGCGAGCGCCCGGCGGGCGGCGTGGACGGGGTCGGTGGCGTCCAATTCGATGGACCAGGTCACGGTGTACTGCTGCATCTCTATCTCCTTCACGCGGGCACCGAGGTGGGGTCGGTGGAGGTCACGCGGCGAGGACGAGGCGGACCTGGTCCAGGCTCCGCTCGTTGACGCTCTCGCAGTCGGACAGGGGGTTGAGGTGGTCGAGCCATGCCTCTTCGTTCTCGCCGAGGTATTCGCGCAGCGCTTCGGGGTCGGCTGCGGCGCGTGAGGGGACCTCCACTTCGGCTGTGAAGCCGTACGTGACCTCTTCCGTCACGGTCAGCTCGACGGTGATCGTCACCTCGTGGTCCTCCTCTTCCTCTTCGGGCGGCTGCTCAGGCTCGACGTAGAGGTCGACGACAGCGGCCGACGAGAGGCGTACCGGAGCGGTGGCGCCGACGGAGTCCAGGCGCAGGAGCACCGCGTCGTTGGACGGGTCGTGGGTGGCTTCCTGGACGGTGAGAACGATCTGGCCGCCGTACAGGGCGATGCGGTGGCCGGCCCGGAGGTCGGGGGCGCGCAGGGTGGGTGCGTCAGCAGTATCGGTGGCATGGGCGGTTGCAGTGGTCATCGGGTTTTCCCTTTCAGCAGAGGAGCGGGCGGCCGCCCGGGCGGCCCCGGGCGGCCGGCGATCAGTGGGCAGGTGCGTTGTACCGGGCAATGGCGTGCGCGAGGTCGACGGCTTCGGCCGTGGTGGCCTCGCCGATCTGTACGGAGAACACTCCGTCGGTGCGCCAGGTCTGGACGAGGGCGTCGCAGACCTCGTCGGCTGCGGCGGCAATGGCGTCGGCGGTGCGCTCGGTGAGGCCGTCGATGTGGAAGAGGAAGCGGCTGCCGTTCGTGATCGTGACGTCCCCGGGCAGCGGGCCGTCCCACGAGGCGACCGCTTCCCGGTCTCCGCCGGCCCCCGCATCGTGCTGGCCTGAGGGGCAGCGGTCATCTTGAGCGTGGGCAGCTCTGCCCGCAGCAGGTGCATGACCGCGTACGCGGCGCCGTCCAGGGCCTGGTCATGGATGTCCTGCGGGGTCGGTTGGGCCCGGTCGGGGTCCGTGTCCAGGTCGCGGATCTGGACCTCTTCGACGGTCAAGGAGCACGCGCCGTGCTCGGCAGAATCGGCATCGCTGGGGTCCCAGTCGCTGATCCAGGGATCTTCGTTCTGTGTGAGCCAGGCGGCGAGCGCCGGCAGGTCGGCGCTGATGGCGGCCGGCACGGCCGTCGTGTGCCGCCAGGAGTAGGTGACTTCCTCGGTGATGAAGAGGCGCAGCGGCAGTTCGACGAGCGCTTGGGCGGTCATGAGATGCATCTCCCTCGGTCGGTGGGTGTGAGTTCCTCGGAGCAGGCGGGCGCGCTCTCCTCAGCGGGCGCGTGACGGCGTCGGAGGGCCCGTGGACCCGTCAGGCGTTGTCGGGCCGGGGTGCGCTGTACGGGCGCAGCAGTTCCTCTCCACCCCAGTCCCAGAGTTCCGGCACGGCCTGATCGCTGAGGAGCAGACAACGCAGGCCGTCCTCGCCGTTGTCGCTGTCGTTGTAAGCGGTGTCCGGCAGGATGTCGAAGCACCCGCCTACGTCCTCCAGGCGGCGGACCAGGTGCAGCAGATGCATGGGCCGCTGCGGGTTCAGATCGCCCCACGCCTGGCGGAGTTCGCTGTCCGCGACGGGCGCGGTGAGGGCGGCTTCCTCGAAGTCGCACAGGATGACGCCGACGGTGTCGCGGATGCCGTGGAGCCACAGCACCTCGTCCTCGTCGTGATGCATCACGAGGTAGGCGGCGTTCGGGTACATGGCGGTGAGGGTGTCGGCGATCGTGCGGGCAAGGCCGCGCGCCTGGTCGCGGGCGGCTTGCTCAGCGGCCGTGAAGTGGTCGACGGTGATGCGCACGGGCTTCTCCTCGGTGGTGCCCGCCCGGGCCGGCCCGGGCCGGGCGGGCGCGGGGGTGTCAGGGGGCGGCGGGCAGAAGCTGGTTGCCGGTGCGCTGCCAGTAGCCGGGGGGCGCGTGCTCGGCGCGGGTCGGGTAGACCGTGCCGCTGGCGGTCATGCGGAAGCCGTCGTCGCACTGGAAGTACTGCACGCCGGGGAACATCTGGGCGGTCTTGGAGTCGGCCGGGTAGTCGATCAGGCCGAGGAAGCGGTGCGCCTCGCCCAGAAACCAGAGCGTGTCGCCGGGGGCGTAGTCGGTGGGGCGGACGAACACGTTGTCTGCGGGCCGGATCTTGCGCCAGAGGTGGACACCGAGGCCCCGGCGCGCGTCGGCCAGCGCCTCGTGCAGGGCGCAGTACGCCTCGTCGTCCATGCCGGGCGCGTTGTCGGTCTCGCCGCTCTCGCCGGTGAAGTGGACGGTGCCGTTGATGTGGGCGTCGTGGCCGTAGTGCACGGCAAGGGCCGTCGCAACGTCGTTGAACGCGTCCGGGCTGTCGGTGCGGTAGTGCATCTCCAATCCGGCAGTGAGCGGCAGGGTCATGTAGGGCCCCGCGCCGGGCAGGGCCTGGTTGAGGTCGAGACGCTGGGTCGGCTTTCCGTGGGTGTCGCCGACGAGCCGGTCGAAGCGCAGGGTGCCGAAGTGACTGACGTCGCTCGGGTTGTCGGGATCGAAAGGCACAGAGTTCTCCTTCGAATCGGAGTGCGGGTTTTCGGTATTGGCCGACTGCCACCGCCGACCAACAAGACAACTATACCTTACGAACACCACTAAACGGAGGGCGGCATCACGCTTTTCTGGCCCAGTTCCTGCAGCTCACCCCGCAGGGAACTCCGCCGCGGCGCCATGAAGACGGACCGCCTTTCAGTGCGCGGAATTCACAAGAGATAACCCATCGTCTTCATCGCGGCGCCGCTCCCGCTGCGCGCGGCCGACAGCCCTGCCTGGCCACCTGTACGAACCCATGCCCGCCAGGCACAGAGATCTACGTCCGCCGTCGCAACGACGCGGGCCACTGGTATCCGTAACGCGGGGCCTCTCATCCAGGGAGGCCCCGCCCGGCGCCACAGAAGCACCCCCGCTGGGCGGGGGATGCATGCATCCCGTTCGGCATTGCGCCCGCACGGTCATGCAACTCCCCCGCCACGACCCTCTGGTCGCCACTGAGGCAACGAGCAGCGGGCCGCCGGCAGGAGCGCAGAGGCTCCCACAGGCGGCCCGGTCGTTCAGGTGGCCAGGGCGACGTCGGTTCGGGCCAGCACCTTGAGGCGGTCGGCGGGGTCGGGCGTGTGCGCCGCGCCCCACATGCCGGTAGTGATGAACTGGCGCCCGATGTACTCGGTATAGGCGGGCGGAATGGCTTCGGTCAGCTCTTCGTGGACGTCGGTCCACGTGATGCCCATGGCGGCTTGCATCTCTGCGACGTTCCCCTTGCCCCCGCCCTTGCCGTAGGCGGCAATGTAGGGGCCGTCCCGGTAGACGCCGTGCCGCCACCCACGTACGGGTCCGCGATGCTTGAGGTGGGGCAGTCGCTCAGGTTGAGGAGTGCCGAGCCAGCCGGTCTCGAAGTGGCGGTGACGGAGGACACCCAGACCGAACATCTCGCCGCACAGGGTGAGGTCCTTGCGGATGTCCGCCCCGGGGACGTTCTCGATCACCCAGTCGACGCCGTACCACTCGCACAGTTCCCGCATCTGCGGGATGAGGTCGATGTAGCTGCGGCCGCGGTTGGTCCCCCTGGTCAGGGCAGTGTGCGCCTGGCAGGGCGGGGAGGCGTGCACCAGGTTGAACTCCTGGCATAGCTCCCTCATGACCTCGAGCGCGTCGGCCAGGATGAAGGTGAACGGGTATCGCGGTCGCGGCGCGATGTCGACGCCGACGACGTCGAAGCCAGCGCGCCAGTAGCCCATCGCCGCGCCGCCGGAGCAGCAAAAGAGGTCAAGGACGCGGGGGCGGCGGAGCGTTGCGCGGGAATGGGACATGGACACCTCTGGAGTGATGCGCGTTGCATGCTTCGGCTGCGCTGGACGGCTGCCACGACCGAAGGGCGGCAGCGCGCGATGCAGGCGTGCGCCGCCGCGTGGCGCGGGGCGACGAGGGCCGGGCCCGCCCCGTGGGGCGGGCCCGTTCGGGCTACGAGAAGTCGTAGGGCGCGCGGCCGGAGCAGCCATACGCGGACGACGCCAGGTCGACGAGCGCGTTCCACTCGCCGACGGCCTCGCACACAATGCACTGGCCCATGGCCGCCACGTCGTCGATGTGCTGCTGACCGACGGGAAGGACGTGATGCGCGCGGGTGAGGCGCGGGGTCCGCACAGTGGAAACGGTGATCTCTGCGGAGACCTGGAGGGCGGTGCGCTTCGTGTTGAACATCGGGATCTCCCAGCGACGTGACGAGTCTTCGGTGTTGGGCGACTGCCACCGCCGACCAACAAGACAACCATAACACACACCCCACACAAAGGTCGCCCCCGCCACGCACTCAAGCGAACCGACCGCGCGGTGGGCACCGACAGCAAGTCCCACAGGCCGCCGCACGCAGGTACGCGCAGCCACGGTGAGGCAGGGGCGCGGCGATACCCGCGCAGGTCGAGGCGGACCCGAAGAGCCGCACGACGCCCAGCGGGGTGCTCCGAGTGAAACCCGGCAGGGGGGCGCGGCTGAGCCAGGTACAGGACAGGACGAGATGGCGCAGCGAGTTCAGGCATGCAGCGACCCCGGAGAACTTGGGCGGCGGCGCGCGACACAGACGGCGCGCCGCAACGTGGGCGCAAGGACGGCAGGACTCCGGGCCCACCCCGCAGGGCGGGCCCGCTCGCCCTACGCTGCGAGCCTCACCGGCTTCAGGTCCGGATAGTCGCGGTCCAGCTCCAGAGCGATCAGTTCCGTTGCGGTCCGCGCGGCGCGGGCGGCGCTCAGTTCACCCATGGGGATGTCCTGCTCAAAGCGCATCCGGTGGACGGTGTAGGCGACGATCTGCTCGGGACGGAAGGTGCGCTTTTCTCCGCGCAGGCGGCACGTCGCACTGACCACGATGGCACCCTTTTTCGTGGTGCGGATGTCGCGGATTTCGATGGTGCGCACGGTTTCGTCGCCTGCCCGGTCGGTGTAGGTGATGGTGACGACCCGACTGCCGCCCATCGCCGCGAGGAGGTCGGCCAGGGTGCGGGCGGAGGTCTGACGGGCGGTGCGCTTCATCTTGTTGAACATCGTGTCTCCCAGCGACGTGGTGTGTTCTCGGTGTTGGGCGACTGCCACCGCCGACCAACAAGACAACTATAACACACACTCATCACGAAATGGAAGGACCTCCCCTGCCGACGATCACGGCGTCACGAACAGGCGGGGCAGCGCAAGGACCGCCAAGGCGGTCACCGACCCGCCCTCCCCTCCATCGCGTCGCGACGCACAAGGGGCGTGGGTACGGATCGAGCGCGCGCACGCGGACACGGGGAGCGAAGCACCTGCGCCAGGACCGGGTGCCGCGTGCCCGCGCGACATCCAGACGGCGGCGGGGGCGCAGCACGGGTCGTGCTGCGCCCCGGGGCCTCAGATGCCGTTTCGGCGACGGTAGGCCGCGCCCAATTCGGCGCTGAGGCGCTCGACCGTCTCCATTCGGTCGGTGGAGCGGACGGAGACAGCGCGGTAGGCGCTTCGAATTCGGTCCGCGACGCGGGGGGCAAGCATGCTCTTCATGACGGCGCGTACATCGTGGCCGGAGCGCTCGTCACGGGCCACATGCCGGGCAGCAGTGCCCGCGATCCAGGCAGTGACAGCGTCCGGGTCATCCAGGTCGACGAGGCCGGGCTTCACTGCCGGGCGGCGGCAGTCCTCGGCCGCGTGGTGCCCCTCACACGGGTGCTTGCTGTGCCAGGGGCAAAGGTCGTAGACGTCGGCGTCGTACATCGACGCCCCGCAAGGCGCCTTGACGCAGACACAGTTCGGACCGGCGAGGTGGCCAAAGACGACATGGGAGTGAATAAGCATGCTGCGTCCTCCTGCGACGAATGGGTGATCTCGGTTCGCTGGCCGGCTGCCACTCCGCCCAACGCAATAACTATAACCCATACACATCACACAGAACAAGCGCAGCATTCTCTCGTTGCCGATCGGCGATGCCTCGACACCCCGACGACGCGACCCCCTTGACCGCGTGATACGTAGAGGTTATTGTTATTTCAGTCACCAGGCAGTGGCAGCCCGGCGGCGACCGAAAACACTCAACTCAACAGCGAACGGGAGCATCCGAGATGGCCCGCACCTTCCATGACCGTCCCGCCCACATCCAGTACCAGGAGCGCCCCTGGCTGACCCCCTTCCTCAAGGACGGCAGCCGAACCCTGCTCCAGCGGGCGGTACACAAGCGGGACCGCGCAGCAGTCAGGCAGGCGCTGCGATCCGGCGGCGAGCCTCCGCGCCCCCAGCGCCGCCGGATCGCCTGGGGCGCTCACGCCACAGCTGCGAACCCGCGCCCGGAAGGTGGTTCGCGTGGCAAGGGCGTAGACATCGTGATTTATGCCTGTTATTGTTTTCTTAGTCGCCGGGGCAGTGGCAGCCCAGCGACCGCCGAGGACCGCACACTCACCGAGGAGATTCCACGATGAGCACCGTGACGCTGAGCATGAGTAGCCCCTGGACGAGCCTGTCCCGCACCACCACCGAAGCTCTCCGCCGGGCCGGTGCGACCACCTGGGGCTCCTCTCGCCCCGACTCGCTGTACGACCTCATGTGCAACCTCGACGACGAGGCCGCGCTGCGCGCGGTGCGCGCCCGGACGACCGACCCGGTGACCCTGAGCGCCCTGGACAGCGAGCTGGCCGACCTCGACAAGGAGCACTTCGAAATCCGTCTCAAGACGATCAAGCGCTTCGGCGGCGAAGCTCACGACCACTTCTGATCCGACAGAGCGAGGAAACCCGCCACGGCGGGCTTCCTCGCTCTGTGCGTCATGCGCAGCCGGAAAGTTGCTGCGAGTCAGGACAGCTAGCGGCTCGGCATCATGCCGGCGGGCAGCCACCTGGCGGGGCTCGACGTCCGGACACGGAGGAGAGGGCGCGGGTGAAGCCGCGGGCCGCCGGGCCCGGCGACGACAACAAGACCTCTCCCTCCGACTATCGCGGAGAAAGAGGTGTCGTCGAGCGGAAACGGCTTGCCCAGGGGTGCTGACCAGGGGAAACGATCAAGATCACGAAGGGGGGGTTCACACCTCCGGTAGTACCTCCGGTGCAACTCTGAAACCGCCTATGCAGACAACTATGGGAGCAACCGTGGGTGCAACCCCCCTCCCGCCCCCGCCGGAGCCCTGCCTGGACATGATCGACAAGCTGCGCACCCAGCTGGCCGCCGAGAAGGACGGTGCCCGAGTGACCTAGACGTCACCGGGCCGCTGCACCGCCGCCACGTGCAGCCCGATGAGCGTGATGTCAGCGGCGGCGCCACCGGGCAAAGAGCCCCTTCCCCACACGAAGGCGTTCCGGGGGTTTGTCGGGTGGCGACGGCTCGGGCGCGATGGCGGGCAGCACCGGGCGGGGTGGTGTCGGCGGCATCGTCGGCGCGGGCGGCGTTGTGGGCTCTGGTGGAGTAGCAGGCGGTGTGGCCGCAACGGGGCGGCTAACTGGAGCCGGAGGGACTGGAGGGACTGTCGGCGCAATGTTGCGCGGGGTTGCTGCTGCCGGTCGTGGTGCCGCCCGGCGGCGCAGCGGCCGGGCTGGGAGCTCGGTCAACGGGTTGGGGGAGCGGGGCGGGGCCGGGAGTCCGGCGCTGTTCAGATTCCAGTATGCGATCTGCCAGTGCGCCCGGGGCCACAGCACGATCTGGTGCCCGAGCCGGCTGGAGTTCGGCTTCCACACCTTCCAGGCGACGTCGGGAGCTGCGAGGGCCAGGACCTGGACGTCTTCGGTGAGCGGTTCGAGGAGCTGGCGGTGATGGGCGTCGGCGCGCAGGTAGATGTCGGTGTGCGCGAGGACGCCCGGCAGGCCTGTGGGGATCTGTGTCGCGATGCGGACCGAGACGTTGCTGTCGGTGGTCTTGGTGGCGGTGACCTGGCCGAGGACCGCAACGAGGTGGCGGATCGTGCCTTCGGCCAGCTTTTGGTAGAGCCGTGCCAGATGGTCGGGGTCTGGGCCGTAGCAGAAGTCGGACCAGGGCACCGGGGTGCGCAGGCCGGGGTGCTTGATCGTGAACTGGGCGACGTCGTCCGGGTCGTTGCCGTACATGGCCAGGAGCTGCGCGATGCGGGCGGCGCTTGTGACGGCCGGCGGGAGGACGGGCTCAACGGTCCGGATCTTGAGGTTGACCGGGTCGGCGGGCGGCGCGAGGACTGGCGACCCCGGTGGCGGCAGGAGGGGGGCCTTGGTGTCGGTGGTGGTGGCGAGCACCAGGCGCAGTTGGAGGCCGCCGGCCTTCAGCTCGGCCAGGCCCTGGGAGCGGCGGGCGATGGCGTGGAGGGTGTGGTCGGTGCGCAGCGGGCAACCCGTCAGGTGCTCGGCGGTGCGGCCCTTCTCCTTCTCCTTGGCCAGCGCGAAGTGCGCGCCGCGGGTGAATGCCTTGCCCTTGGTGGAGATACGGGGCTGTTCCGGCTGCGTGGTGACCTCATGCTCGCAGTGCGGGCAGCGCAGCGGCCGGGTGAACGGCTCCGGTTTCTGACCGATCTGCCGGGCCGAAATCACGCGGTCGTTCGCGTCCCGGGCCTGCCGCAACTTGAACGGCTGCCGATCCCCCACCGTTCCTCCCGCTTCCCTGGTCTCCTGGCAGCCTATCGACCAGGGTCCGGGATCTCGCAGAGATCACCATGGCGCGCTCGGCCAGGGGCGGGGCGGGGCCGGTTCGACGACGGCAAGGCTGCGGTTGGCCGTCTGCTGGCCGGCCGTCTCGACGAGGTGCTCGACCGTGGAGGCGACCAGCATCCAAGAGCAGCGCCGTCAGCTGCGCAACCGCTTCAGCAGTGCCCGTTGCTGCTGCGCGCCACCACCTTCAGTCCCCTTGACCAGCGATGGCTCGCCCGGGGTCATCCACTCCATGGGACGCGCGCGAGGACGAGCCCGCGGACGTCGGCCGCGCCGGAGGCCCGAAGCCTGAGGCCGACGTGCTGGAGCTGTGATCCGCTGGTGAAAACGTCGTCGACGAGGAGGACCCTGGCTCCCTTGATGTCGCCCGTGTCCCCGGTCCAGGTCAGGGCAGCTGCGTGCGCGGTGGCGGCCGTGCGTTTACCGTCCAGGCTCTTGTTGGCGGAGCGGGGCGTCTCGGCCTCCTTGACCAGGCGGTGAGCGCCTGGCGCGCTGAGAGGGAAGGCCCGGGTCACGTCCTCGGTGAACGCGGCATCCATGATCGCCTCGATGTGCTGGATCGGCTGGCGGCCCGCATGGGTCGGGTTGCCGACGACGTGGTCAACGCCCTCCATCTGCTCGGGGTGGCTGTACATCCAGCCGACAAGGAGCCGGCCGAAGATCAGGGCCCAGCCGGACGCGCCGTCGTACTTGAGTTTGTGGATCTTGTCGCGGAGGGCCCCGGAGTACACGGCCACGGCGTCGACGCGCGAGAATCCCCGCTGCGCCACCGGCAGGGCACACAGCCGGTTGACGCACGGCCTGCCCGGCTGGACGGCCTGGGAGCAGACCGGGCAGTGGGGCTCGGAGAGGGGCTGGAGGGTGCGTCCGGCGCAGTCGGAGCACAGGCGGGCGGTGCCGGTGACGACGTAGGCGCAGACGGGGCAGTGGGGGAAGCCGGCCGGTTCGGGGAGGCCGCCTGCGGTCACAGGCCGGCCAGGGTGAGCTGCTGGCGTTGTTGTCCGGCGCGCTGGATGTCGGCGGCTTGGCCGAGGCGGTCGGTGATGTCACTGGTCTGGGTGACCTGGACGGCCCGGTTCTCATCAAGCATCGCCTTCGCCCAGGGTTGAGTGTCGGCGAGGGACCGGATGAGGAAGACGAGCTTGCCGTGCTCGGCGGCCAGGCGGGCCTGCATCTTGGCGCCGGAGGTGCTGGAGGCCTCGATGACGACGCTGCCCAGGGTCGTGCCGGAGGTGACGACGTTGCGGCGCGGGAAGGTGTACTTCGCCGGGGGGCTGGTGGGCCAGAACTGGCTGAGCAGCGCCCCGTCGGCAGCGAGGATCGCCTTGGCGAGCGGCCGGTTCTCGGCCGGGTAGATGGGGGCGGCGATGCCGGTGCCCATGACGGCGAAGGTCCTGCCCCCTGCGGTGAGGGTGGCCTGGTGGGCGGCGGCGTCGATGCCCTTGGCGAGACCGCTGGCGATCACGACGTCGTGTTCGACGAGCTCGCGGGCCATCCGGGCCGCCCGGCGCAGTCCGTCCTCGGATGCCTGGCGAGTGCCGACGACGGCGATGGAGCGGGCGTCGCGCTGGTCGAGCTGACCGCAGCAGAAGAGGAAGGGTGGGAGGTTGCCGATCACGCGCAAGTTCGCTGGGTAGTCCTCGTCGAGGACGGTGACCAGGCGGGCGCCGGCCTTCGCGGCCGCGGCCAGCTCCTCGTCGACGCGCGCGCGGGCGGCGTCGAGGCCAGCGGCCAGGCCCTGCTGGAGCAGGGGCCGGTTCTTGGTGGCCGCGCGGGAGTCCTCGCGCAGCTGGCCGTCCAGGAGGGCGGCGAGGCCGTCGGGGCTCTGGGCGCTGCGGGCGAGCAGGCTCCAGTCCAGGGTGGCGTCGCCGATGCGCAGGGCGCACAGGGTCAGCAGGTCGTGCTGGTCAGCGGTGAGGTCGAGGTCCATCGGGTGTCCTTCTACTCGTGGCCCCGGGATGTTCGAAGGATGGAGCAGTGTCTCGGGCCACTTCCATCATGGCGTACGCAGGCCGCGTACGGGCAAGAAGGGGGCCGCCCGGGCCGGATTCTCAGGCGAGCCGCCGCTGTTCCATACGTGCGAGGGCCTCGGCGAGCTGAGTGCGCCCGCCGGGCGCCGCGACTGGTTCCCAGATGATCCCGGCCACCTGACAAATGGCGCTGACCAGGGACTCGGCCTCGGAAGTGGGGTACCAGTGCTCCTCGGCTTGTCCTGGGAGGGTGATCCACCACAAGGCGGTGGTCGTCGTCTTCCCGGCCGGAACGAGGTACTCGCCGCGCCAGACAATGGGATAGACCTGCTCCTGCTGGATGTGGGTGAGCATGTCGGCGAGGTGCCGCTGCCGCACGGTCCTGTAGGGGGTCATGGGTGTGCACCTGCCGGCCGGCGCGCGAAGCCGAGCCTTGCGGCCTTGCTCAGGGACTGGAGCAGGGTCCTGCTCTGCCGCGGGTTGATCGTCCGCAGCGGCGAGGAAGTGGTTCATGGCCGCAGTGAGGGAGTCCGTGGGGCTCTCTCCCGCCCCTCCGGTGCCTGTGGTCTTCACGAAGTCCGCCTCCATGAGGTCGTTGACGGCGAACGGGTTGAGCGCGGTACTGGGGCGGAGCTGATAGCTGGTGTGGCGGGAGCCGTACTTCCCGATCGTCAGGGCGATGACCTGTTCGGCTTTGGCGCTGGTCAGGAGGGTGCGGGCCCACTCGATGGACTTGCCCTCGGTGGTAAAGTCGTCGAAGACGATCACCGTCTTGCCCTTGAGCTTGCCCTGGTACTTGGGGTTGATCCGGACGGTGCGGGCCTGGGCGGCGATCGAGATGTCCGCCGTGCTCGCCCGGCCCGTGCTGCGCTTCCACCGTTCCAGGCTGGTGTCCGGGGCCTGGCCGACGCGCTCGAGGAGGTCCTCGCGGTAGTAGGAGCCGACCATCACCTTCGCCTTGGTGAGGAAGCCGGCGAGCTGCTGGCTGACCTGGCCCGGGGAGCTGCTGGGGTAGACACAGAAGAGGCTGCGGTGGGGCAGGGTGCCGTCCAGGTATGCAGAGGACAGCAGGCGCAGCATCAGGATGTCGCGGGCGTCCTGGGTGCCGACGGTGATGGTCCTGCCTCGGGTGAAGACGTCCTGGAGCTCGAAGGTCCGGTCGGCAGCCTGGGGGAACCGCACGTTTGGGGGCAGCAGGGAGCGGATCTTGAAGGAACGGGCGTCATCGTCGTGGGTGAAGGCCCAGCGGGGAGCGACCAGGAAGAAGTGCTCCAGGAGCTCGCCGACGTCCGCCGGCTCGTCGGCCGCCAGGGTGAGCATGCCCTTGTTGTCGCGGACGTGGCTGGCCCAGCGTGCGTGAACGTGGACGACTCCGGCGTTGATGCCGGTACGCCAGTCCCACTCCGAGGTCCCCACGATCACGATCTGGTTGGTGCGCAGCTTGAGACAGTCGGCGGCCGTCTGCAGCCAGGCACCGCTGCCGCGGGCCGGCTTGCCGGGGATGTCGTCACGGGACAGGTGGAGGACGGGCGCGGGCAGGCCGGCCGCCGCCAGGGCGGCCTCCGCGTCAAGCGGATCGCTGGTGAGCAGCACGAAGGCGATGTCGTGCTCGTCGAGCCATCGAAGGAAGTCGGCGATCCCGTCGTGGGCGCGCCCGGGCGAGCGCAGAACCGCCTTGTGGTCGATCGCGACCGCGCGCACCGTGCTGTTGTCGTCCATCCCCGCCCCTCGCCCCAATGCTGTGGGTCATGGTCTGACCCTCGTGCCATGATCTCAGCCGGTCTGGCCTCGCACCTGGGGTTTCCGCTTCTCCCTCGGTGGCTCTGGATAGGCGAGATCGCCTCTGGCTGCGGTCGCTGGTCGCGGTGCTCCGCTGTCGTCGAAGCGGCCGGCGAGGGCATGGGATGCCGCTCGCGGCGGCAGTAGGCGGTGACCTCGCCGGGCAGCCTTACTTAGGTGAGGCCGAGGGCGCTCTGCTACCGCTCCCGGTAGTCGGCAAGACTGATCCGCAGGGCGTCGACCGGCCCTACATCGCGGTCTACACGCCCAGTGGGCAGCTCGCCGAGGCGCGGTCGCACGCGCGCTGCTCGGTGCCGGCGCCTGGATCGTGGGGTGTCGGTATCAGCGGGTTTCCTTCCTGGTGGCGGAGGCGAGCTGCTCGAGGAGTTCGGCCGGCGCCGGTCGGCCCTTTCCGAGGTAGCGGATGCCTTCGCCCTGGGGGGGCGCGCCGGTGTCCTTGCCGATGGGGTGGCGCCGACTGGTCGCGGTGCGCCAGCCGTAGCGCTCGTCCCAGACAAGTGCCGGCCATGCCTGGTCGTTGGTGAGGGGGATTGCCGCGGCCAGGTGCTCGCCGTCGGGCCGGCGCATCTCGACCTGAACCGGGTCGGCGAGGCCGGCCTCGGTGAGTGCGTCGGCGACCTGCTGCAGGTAGGGGAGGACACCGCGGAGGTGCAGTTCGGCCTGGGCGATCGTTGTGGCCCCGCGGTGGGTGACCTTGGGGTAGTTGAGGCGCTCGGCGGCCTGGGTCGGGGTGAGAGTGGGGTCTGCCTCGAGCAGGTCTGCGATCCTGCTGCCGCGGATCTGGGCAAGGCCGGCTTGGGCGGTGGGGAATTTCGCGATGCCGAGGGTGTCGGCGACTTCGGTCAGGGTGATGGCCGGGTTGTCCTCGAGGAGCTGGGCGATGCGCGGCAGGATTTCGTCGCGGGGGACCATGTCGCCGCTTCCGACGCGGCGGCCGCCGCCGGCGCCGCGGCCGGGCCGGCTCTCCTTGAATGCGCGGACGACGCCGCGGGGCCAGTGCTCCGTGCCGTCCTCTCCGGCCGGGACCATCGTCACGTGCCGGGTCAGCTGCGGGTCGCTCTTGTAGCTGTTCCAGGTGGCAGCGGAGACTCCGAACTCGGCGGCTGCCTCGTGACGGTCGAGCAGGTCCTGGTCGTCGTCCGTCTCCGGGAGGGCCGGAACGGGCTTGCCGGCGTGGAAGGCCTTGGTCTGCTGGCTGTCCCAGAGCAGCGCCCGGGAGGTCGGGGAGCTGATGGGCGCGGGGTGCCCTCCCTGCGTGTGCAGCTTCTTGTTGCGGAAGGTGCCCAGGGGGATGCCCAGGTGGGCAGCCAGGTCGGTCATGGTTTGTGCGTACTTACGGCGTCCGGCGCGGATCATGCTGCTGTTCTCCCAGCGTGGTGCGGTCGGGCGCTCGTTCGGCGCGCCGGCCGGTGCGGGCGTGGCGGGTGTTTTTCGGGTGTCGGATGCTGCCACAACACCAGCGAGACAACGTTAACCCATCTACATCACTTGATGCAAGGAGGCTCGGCCTTATGCCCCCGGCGAGCTACACTCGCTGGCGAGACCACCTCTCGGGTTCTCCCGCGGATGTGTGTTTTCGGTTGGCCGGCGCCCTTGCCACCCGCCTCGGCGGAAGTGGGCGCCGGCCTTTTACATTCCTGACACGTTGCCGCTGCTGCCTGGAGCGCGTAGGCCTCGGCGGTTCCCAGGCGCTCCAGTACCGCTCGTCGAGGATCCGGCATGACCGCGGAAACTGACGCCGGTTCGGAGGCGGGTGTGCAGGGCGGTCCAAGCGGTATCGCCGCCGAGCGCGAGGCCGTCGGTCGCCCTTCCCCGCAACGCAAAAAGCGGACTGCCCCGCCCAGACCTCGGCCTGGGCAAGACAGTCCGCTCTGCTGTGTGCTCAGTGGCTCAGGTCGATGCCGGGTGGAAGATCGTACCCGGCGAAGGCGTGGGTGAGCAGTCGGTAGGGCGTCACCCAGGCTCCATGGATGCGGTCCCGGGGGCAGTGGAGCGTGCTGGTGAGGACGGTCTCCGTGTCGGGGTGGATGAGGACGAGGGCGACGGGGTCGGCCTCCGGCCGCTGCTTAGGAAGCGGTCGTCCGCGCTCCATCGCCCGCTCCCCGATCCGCACGGCAACGTCGCTGCTATCGGTCCATCCGACCGGATTCGCTCGGGCGGCGAGCATCGCGGTGAACTGTGCGACAGCCACACCGTCACCTGGGTGCAGGGGCGTGCCGCCACAGCGCCGGAAGCGCGCCGTCACAGGTGCGGGGCCTGGCGTACCCGGGCCCTGAGGCGGTGGATGAACGAGCTGCGCTCCCCTGCTTTCTTGACGGCTTCGGCCAGTCTTTCCTCCAGTCGGGTCATCTGCTGTTCGGCGAGCCACTGGGGCTGGTGGTCGTCGCCGTGGCAGACCGGGCACAGGTGATCGTGTCCGGCGAACTCCAGCCACGGCGCGCAGCCGAGTTCTCCGCAGGTCGGCTGAGTGGGGTCCTCGCCCATGCCGGAGCAGTACGGGCAGCGGGTGAAGCGGTAGTCGACGGGGGCGCCGTGGTGGAGGTCGGAGTGGAGCTGGGCGATGCCGCGGACCCCGAGCTCGCGCAGCAGGGCGTCGGCTGCGAGGACCTGGCGGTCGATGCCGGTGTGATGGTGGTCGGCAAGCATCGTCACGGCGGTGCACCAGGCGAGGCTGGAGCGGTCGACCGGGGCGGCGTAGTTGCTGGCCCACGGGACGGCGGGGTCGAGGGCGGCAGGTGGCGAGGCCGGTGCGGTGAGCTGGATCCCCAGGGCGGCGAGTTGCGCGGTGACGCCGGCGGTGAGGTGGGTGAACTGATCGGCGGTGGGCATCGGCCCTCCTGTTCGACAGGGCCGCCGCGATCGCGATGATCACGGCGGCCGGGCGGTGGGGTCAGCGGGCGGTGTGGCGGAGCGTGGTCTTGTGGCTGTCGCGGTGTGCGCTCTGTGCCGGCTTGGCTTTATCGAGCAGTAGCGACGTCACTTGTCGACGAGTTTGGGAGGCGCCCAGAAACACGGTCGGGTGATGTTGATGAGTTTGGGAGGCACTGGGGTTCTTGCGAGGGCAGCATCGGGATGCTCCTGGTGAAAGGTCCTGGTCATGCCGCAAATGTCGAAGGTCGAGCTGTACGCGGCGATCCGGCGTGACCATCGCGGCGGCATGTCGATGCGGGAGCTTGAGCGCAAGCACGGTGTGACCTGGCGAACGGTACGGAAGGCGTTGGACTCGTCCTGGCCCGAGCCTCGTAAGAAGCTGCCTCCCCGAGCCACCACGCTGGACCCGTACAAGCCGGTGATCGACGAGATCCTGCGGGCAGATCTGGACGCACCGCGCAAGCAGCGGCACACGGTCACCCGGATCTTTCACCGGCTGATCGAGGAGCACGGGGCGGATGTCACCTACGGAGTAGTGCGCTACTACGTCGCCAGTCGGAAGCCCGAAATCCTGGTCGAGTCGGGCAAGGCACCGCTGGAGGCGTTCGTCCCGCAGACCCACCTGCCCGGTCACGAAGCCGAGGTCGACTTCGGTGACGTAACTGTGCGGCTGGGCGGCGACCTGCGCGGCGGCCGTTGACGGTCTTCGCGTAGGCGTCGGCCCGCGTCGCGAAGTACGGGAACGTCGCCTCGCTCTCCTTGACCTTGTACATCGCTTTGTCCGCGCCGCGCACGATCCGGCTCATGGTCTCGCCGGACAGGTCGGCTGCGCGGGCGATACCGATCGAGACGTCCAGGCGCAGCGTCTGCCCCTCGTACTGGAGGGGCTGTTGCAGCTGCTCGCGCAGTTCGGTGATCTCCGCCAGGGCGGCCGCCGGCGGGAGCACGGCGCAGACGGCGAATTCGTCGCCGCCCAGCCGGGCCGCGAGCGCCTGACGGTTCGCGCTCCAGCGGGCGAGGCGTCGGCCCATGGTCTGGATGACGGTGTCGCCCGCGGCGTGTCCGTAGGTGTCGTTGATGCCCTTGAAGTCGACCCCGTCCAGCATCAGGACGTGCAAGTCGTTCCGGTGGTGGGTGCGCAGGAGCCGCTCGCTGTACGCGGTGAACTCCGGTCGCAGCGGCAGCCCGGTGAGCAGGTCCTTGCGGGCGTCGGCCAGGCGTCGGTGGAGCGTCAGGGCGTGGACGGTCCAGCCGGTCAGAGGGAGAGCGGCGGTCGTCAGTAAGAGGGTGCGCTGCCCGATCCGGGCCTGAAAGCGCAGGAGGGAGGACATACTTGGGTTCTCCGTCTCGTCTCGTACGGGATGGATGGACCCGGGGCAGTCGTCAGCCGGTCAAGCAGGGCAGCTGTCCCGGGGCGGAGCTACTGCGTGCTGAGGGGCCACCGTGCCGCCCTGTCCTTGCAGGTCAGGGCGACGGGGAAGCCCGTCAGGTCGCCGTGGGGCGCAGACGGTGGAGCCGCCCCGGCCTGGCAGGGCGGGGCCGGAACGGCTCCTGGATGTTCAGTCGTTGGTGGCGGACTGGTCGGCGGACCGGTAGCGCTTGGTCTGCCTCAAGATCTGGTTGCGCTTCACGTCCAGGGCGTCGGCGATGTCCTGCTGCGCGCCGTGGTACCGGCCCTGCAGGCGGTCGATCTCCTGCCAGAACTCGGTCTCGACGCGCTCACGTTCGGACTCGCGGCGCTGGCTGGCCTTGGCGACCAGGTCCCGCAGTTCGGTGCGGGCCTCGTCGTCGGGGCGTGGGGTCATGGCTGGCTCCAGGAGGAATTCGAGGGACGATGTGTCTGCCCCCTGCTCCTGTTGGAGCGGGATGGGAGGCCCGGGGCGGCCGGTGAGTTTGGCGACCTGGCGGCCGCCCCGGGGCGGAACTACCAGACGCGGCCGTTGTGGGTGGACGTCTTCAGGTCCAGGTGACCGGCGCCGCGCACCCGGATGTTGCCGTTGTGCGTGCGGGCGGCGAGCTTGCCGGAGGACGCCGGGGTGGCGCTGATCGTCACGTCGCCGTTGTGCGTCCGGGCGGAGCCGCGGCGGCCGTTGTAGGCCCCGACGGTGATCGAGCCGTTGTGCGTGGACGCCTCCAGCTCCTCCTCGACCCGGTCGACCAGGACCGAGCCGTTGTGGGTCTCGGCCTCCAGGACCTTCACGCCGCCCGCCTGCAGCGAGCCGTTGCGGGCGTCGAAGCGGATCGCCTCCAGGTCGCCGCGCACCGTGGTTTCCGCGTTCCTCGTGCTCACCGCGAGCGAGCACCCGGCGGGCAGGACGACGTCGACCGTGATCGTGCCGGTCGCGCCGCCGACCTTGGCGCCCTGCTGCGCGACGACCTGGCCGTTGGCGACGACGTGCTGCCCGCCGATCCAGATGTCGCCATCGCTGATGGTCACGCCGGTCATGGAGCCGGTGTTCACCACGCCGCCGCCGAAGGAGAAGGTGGAGCCGCCGACCTGGACGACGCTGGTCCCGCCGATCCCGCCGGCCATGTCGTCGGGGACGGAGACGGTGAGCTTGTTGCCGTACTCGGTGAACTTCGTGTCGTTGACCGCGTCAGCGACCGGGCCGTCTTCGGCGGCGGTGTGCACGGTGACCGTGGCGTTCACGGCCGCCGGGTTGACGTGCACGTTGACCCGACCGTTGGAGACCGACAGGTCCAGCTCGATCGGCCCGGCGGCGGCGGTGTGCATCTTCTGCGTGCTCAAGGCGTGCTCCCTGGTAGGAGGGTGCGGGGACCGGGCGGCCCCCGCACAACCAATAATGCATCCTCGAAGGATGCGTTTCAAGCGTTCGGCATCTTTTGAGGATGCCTTTTCTGTTCGTGCAGATCAGGCGGCCACGGCCGGGGCGGGGGAGTCGAGGCCGACGCCGCGCAGCGCGTCCAGGACGTACGGCTCGAAGCGGGCCTGGTGCTGGGCAGCGACCGCACAGCCGGTGGCGCGGCCGTAGGCGTAGCAGCGCGCCATCATGCTGGCGTCGGTGTCGGCGAGGGCCTGGTCCACGGCGTTGCGCGCAAGGTGCTCGATCCAGGTCTGGGCGGCCGACTCGCGGCGGTTGTGCGAGACCGCCATGGCGAGGGAATCCGCCCACCGGCCGCTGCCGCAGGTGGGGCCGCCGCACTGCTCCCAGTTCCACTTCCGGTCGCGCATGCCCTTGGGGTCGGCGTCCCAGTCCGCAGCCCAGCGCGCGGCCCGCTCGGGGATCTCCTGCTGGATGACGTTCAGGACGTCACGGCCGGCGGGACCGAGCGCGCGGTGGGCGTCGGTCTCCTCGAGGACGCGGATCTGGTGGGAGAGCAGCCGGTAGGGGTAGTAGCGCTGGCTCCAGTTGCCGGTCTCACCGAGCGGCTCCACGATCCACAGCCGCACGGGCCAGGTGATGGGCCAGATGCCGGTGTCCTCCAACGCCTCGCCGACACGCTTGACCATGCGGAAGTAGGAGAAGCGGCTCTCGTCGAACCACTTGTTGCGGCAGGGGTTGGGGTGGTCGATGACCTTGCCGACGCTGGTGGAGAGGTTCACCGGGGTTCCGGCCTCGCGGGACATCTCGATGATGCCGTCGGCGGGGGTGGCGATGTACCAGGTGACGGGCTTGCGGGCCATGCGGGCCTCCATGAAGGGGTGGGAGCGGCCGGGCCGCTCATAACTGGATGTTGATCTGGCGGCGCGGGTCGCCCGCGCTGGTGTGGACGGTGCGGCGGTGCGCGGCGAGGCCGGCGCTTCCGCCCTGGATCGGGAGGTGGCAGTCCGGGCACCCGTGCGCCCACTCATCCCCGGCCGGGAGATCGGCCGGGGTGAGCGGGTGCGGGTGCGGACCGTTGGCGGCGCGGCTCACTCGCGGACCGCGGCCGCGAACTGCTCTTCCAGGTCCGCGCGGCCCTCGGGGTCGTCGTCCTGGTCGTGGTCGTCGGCCTCCTGGTCGACGTCGTCGGGGCCGCCGTGGACGGTGCACACGGCGTCCGGGTGCGGCCGGTCGCTGGTGTGCGCGACCAGCAGGTCGGTCACCGAGTGCACGGGCTGCCAGGCGCGCGCGTCGCACTCGTCGTCGTACGGGCAGCACACGAGCAGGTCGAAGCCGATGTCACCCTCGCCGTCGACGTCATGGCGCAGGGCGAGCACGAGCCGGTCCTTGCCGAGGCGGATCTCGCCGACGCGGTCGCCGCCCGCCAGGTCGCTGCCGTCGCGCCAGGTCCACAGCGGCAGCACGTCCGGGCCGAAGACGCGGCGCACCAGGAGCAGGGAGCCGAGGCCGGCGCTGCCGTCCCAGCCCATGTCGCGGCGGCGGGCGTCGCTGGCGCGCTTGAGGAGCGGCTCCAGGCGGTGAATGTTGTCGGCGAAGACGACGTGGTCGAAGCCCTCGCCGTGCAGCTGCGGGAACGCGGTGACGGCGTCGGCGTGCTGGCGGCGTACGACGTCCTCGGGCACGGCGCGGTCCGGGTCGCGGACGGCCTGACGCCACACGCACACGTCGGCCGGGGTCGCCACGAGCAGCGCGACAACGGGTACACCGTGGGCGCGGGCAGCGTCGATCAGGCTTTTGCGGACGCGGGCGTCGGTGTTCGTGTCGCTGATGACCGTGGTGAGCTGGCGGGCCATGCGGGCCTTGAGTGCGGCGTGCATGACGGTGACCGCGGCCTCGGTGGCCACCTGGTCGCCGGCCCGGTCCGAGACCATCGCCCGGAAGGCGTCGAGCTCCAGGACCTGGGTGGCGGGCCAGCTGCTCGCCAGCGTGCTCTTGCCGCTGCCGCTCGCCCCGATCATCACGATGAGCGCCGGGTCGGGGATGGTCGTGTCGAGCGGCTGCATGGTGCCTTCGAAGGTGGTCTTCATGCGCGTTCTCCTTGCGGGTGGAGGGTGGAGGTGGCCAGGTGCAGGCGCATCCCGGCGGAGTCGCCGATGTAGGCCGCGGCCTCTTCGATCGCGCAGGCGGCGGATTCGGCGTCCTCGCCGTCCAGCGGCGTGAGCGCGGCGGCGCGGGAGGCCATCGTCAGGAGCTGGTTGAGTGAGCCGAGGACGCCGTCCTGCGGGAAGGCTTCGTCGAACAGTTCGCGCAGCGTCCCGGCGAGGAACTCGGCGTCGGCCGGACCGCCCAGTTCGTCCTCGATCTGCTGGACGGCGAGCTTCGCGATCCCGGCCGAAGCGCGCACGCGCTCCAGCCGGGTGCGGGCGGCGGGGGTCATCGGCGGTCGCCCTTGCGCAGGGTGATCCAGGTGGTGACCAGGGCGGCGGCCACGCCGATCAGGCGGTGGGCCGACTGGTCCAGCTCCATGAGCGCCGTGCCGGGGCCGGAGACGTCCTGGACCGGCTCGGGGTACGCGGTGCCCTCGCCGCCCTGTTTGCGTACGACCGTGGCGTGCTTGATGTAGCCGGTCTTGCCCGCCTTCTCGGCAAGCCACAGGAGCGGGTCGCGCCGGTCCAGGATTCCGTGGGTGATCGCGTTGATCGCGGCGCCGGTGAGGAGCGCGGCCGCGGGGACGCGGTAGCCGACGGTGCGGGTGACGGCGAGCGTCGAAGCGAGTTGCACGGCGGAGTAGCTGGCGACGTGTCGGCTTACCGAGCGGCGGCCGTACGCGCTGGCGGTGCAGGTGTGGCCCTCCTTGCCGTGGCGCCACGGGTTCTCCTCCACCGGGGAGCCGTCGTTCTTGTAGACCAGGTGGGAGCCGTGCATGCCCTTGGTCGAAGCGTCGTGCGAGTCCTGCACGAACTGGTCCCCGAAGCTGTGGACTCCGTCGAAGACGGCGGTCAGGGCGGCGGCCAGGGCGAGGCCCTCGATGGCGCGGAGGCGATCGGTCATGCTGGGTGTGCTCCTCATCTCGGTGTTCGGGGTGGGGTGTGCGGGGCAGCCGGCCTCTTGCCGATGCTGCGGTCGCCCCGTGGTGCGCTTTCGCCCCCGGCCGGAGTCCGGCCGGGGGCGGCGGTGTCAGAAGGGCGGCTCGTCCCAGGCCGGGACGGGCAGGAGCCGGATGCGGATCTCGCGCCGGTCGGACCAGCAGCCGCACGCCTCCATCTCGGGGAAGGCGCCGCCGGTCCACCAGCCGCCCTCGCCGTGGCAGCGCGGGCAGCCCGGACGGGGCTGGGCAGTGATCTCGATGCGGTGCCGGTCGGCGTAGAGCTTGAGGTGGCCGGCCTTGAGCACGGCGGCGGCCGTCGCCGCGGTGAGCGGAACGGCAGCGGCGAGCAGCAGGGCAGCACGCAGACGGCGTGCGGTCACCTCAGCGGGATGGCGCGGCAGGCGGCGGCGTGGTCGTTGGCCTCCGGCCGGATGCGGAACAGGTAGCCCTGCTCCGGGCGGGCGGAGGCGTCGCCGCAGCCGAGGCAGTTCCAGCGGTTGTCCTCGGCGTGCTCGCCGTGGCCGGTGACGTCGACGTAGCTGCCGCCGGTGGTGACGAACCGGATCAGCAGGCCCTTGGGCCGGTCGGGCTCGGTGAAGGCGGAGGCGCGGACGGCGGTGGTCATGGGGCGGGTGTCCTCTCGGATCATGCGGCCAGCAGGTGCTTGGCCAGGGGAGCGACGTATGCGGCGGGGTCGGCGGGCGTGCCGTCGTAGCACTCCAGGCAGGACCCCAAGGTCTTGAGCGGGAGGCAGTGGAAATAGCGCCGGCCGCAGGGGCCGGGGCATGTCTGGCGCGCGGCCATCGCCTTGTCGAGCGCGACTTCCTTCGCGAAGGTCATCGGGATCTTCGGCTTCGCCAGGTCGATCCGGTACAGCCACGCAAAGCGTTTGCCGCCACGGCATTCGATCCGGGCGACGGGCTCCTGGCCCCCGGGGCGCAGCCCCATGTCCCGCAGTTGGCGGCGGGTCGCGAGCTCCTTGCGTCCGGCCTGCTTCCACCGGAAGACCGGTATCGAGCCGTTGCCGGGGTCGTTCGGGTCGACGTCGACCAGGTCCTGGTCCTGGTCGGCCATCACCTGCTCCAGGAACCGGGAAGCTGACGCTGGGGCAGCGGGTAGCGGGGGCCGGGGATGGTGGGCCGCGGGCGGCCGATCCTGCGGCGGGGCCGGGGGATGAGCACGATGAACCCTTCCGTGTCGGTGACGTGGATGCGCCCGCCGCCTCGAGTTCGGGGCGGCGGGCGCGGGTTGAGCGTGTAGGCCGGTCGGCCTGCCCGGTCACCGGCAACCGGCCGCCCGGGGTGCGGGCGGCGGTGCCGGTGGCCAGGCGGAGCGACCGGATCAGCGGCCGAGCTGGCGGACGTTGTCCGGGGTGCCGCCGTCGGGCTGGGCGGGGACGTGGATCTGGGGCTGGACGGTGATCTGCGGGGCGCCGGTGGTGACGTGCGAGAACACGCGCGGGCGCAGGTTCAGCCCGCGCATCGCGAAGGCCGAGGCGACCGTCCACGCGAGGACGGCGATGGCGGTGGCGACGGTGCGCGAGGCGTCCGGAGTGGTCGTCCAGACCATCGCGATGCCCGCGAACCCCCAGCACGACCAGGTGAGCCGGATCCCGTTGCTGCGGGTGATGAACCCGGCGATCAGGGAGAACAGGCCGGTGACCTGCCACAGGGTGTAGACGGTGGAGGCGCTGATCGGCAGGCCGGCGGAGTGGGCGGCGATGTAGGAGCGGACCGGGTTGTCGATCGTGGCCCACACGCCGGTGGAGGTGTTGTCGCCTACCTGGACGTTCGGCACGGCGGTCAGGATGTGGTGCGTGGCGTTCAGCAGGACGTCGACGGCGCCGTTGAAGAGCAGGACGACAAACGAGAACACGGCGATGGCGGCGACGGCCTTGATCCAGTTGGCCATGCCGTGCCATCCGGCGTCCGGTGCGCGCCGTACGTCCTCCCACATCTCGTGGAGGGTGCCGCCCTCTTCCCATGCCTCGGTCCACCAGGCGCGGGCTTCGGCGAACCGGGCCTTCTTCGGCTTCGTCGTGCTGTCGTTGTCGGCGGTCGGGGTGGGGTCGTTGGGTGCCACGGTGGGGCTGCTCCTTGTCGAGACGGTGATGGTGCGGGCCGGGCGGCCTGTCCCGTCCCCGGCGCCCAGGCGTGGGCGGGGCGGGGGCGAGGCAGGCAGCCCGGTCATCCGTGGAACTTGTTGCGCCGGAAGACCGCCTTGCGGATGTTGACCGTGGTGCCGCCCCCGCCGCTGCCGCGTGAGGCTCCGCGCACGGCCATCGCGAGGAAGACCAGCACGAACAGTCCGGCCAGGCTCATCACGGCCTGGCCGGTCGCGGTGAGGATCGCGGGCAGCTGCGCGAGGGTCGGGGCCGCGGCGCCGACGCCGATCCCGGCCAGGGCGATGCCGCCGCCGGTGGAGAGGGCGATGGCGCTGTACTTCCACACGAAGGCCGGCACCGCGCGCTGCGGGGCGGCCGGGGCGGCGGGCGGCAGCGCCGGGGCGGGAGCCGGGGCCACGATCTGGGAGTAGACCGGGACCGGGGCGAGCGCGGCCTGCTGGTACTGGGCGCGGATGTAGTTGAGGGCTTCCTCCCTGCGCACCAGGTCGTAGACCCGGGCCATGTACGCCTCGTCGGTGGGCAGTCCGGCGGCGGCGTGCGGGGCCTGGGCGGGGAGGCTGCCGGGGCGGGCGTCGGGGAACAGCTCCCAGATCTTCTCCAGGCCCTCGTACGGCAGGCCGACGGTCGGCATGCCGGTGGCCGACGGGGTGGGCGGGGCTTGCTGGTACTCGGTGAGGGTGAGGTCGCGGGGTTCCACGGGTGCTCCTTGGCGGGGAGGAAGAGGGGGGTGGGGAACGCGAAGGACCCGCCCTGCCGGATGGCTGGGCGGGTCCTTGGTGGCCCGGGTCGGGCCGAAGGCGGGGCGGTGAGGGGTCAGCCGAGGCTGTAGAAGGCGAGGAACGCGGCGAGCAGGACGCAGCCGACCTTCGCCCACCACGGGCCGATCTCCCAGGCGCCCCAGAGCAGGGCGAGGGAGGCGCCGCGCAGGCCCCAGCGGGCGAAGAACCCCAGCGGCTGGTGCTGCTGGAGTTCCTGGATCCGGGCGGTGCGCCGGTCCATCTCCGACTGGAGGTGCGCGCGGGTGACAGCATCGGTCTCGGAGGTGTTCCGGAACGTCTCGCTGTAGGAGTGCCGTTCGGCCTCCAAGCGCTCAATCTCCTCATCCGCGGTCTCGACCATGGTCACTGTCACTCCTTGGTGTGCGAAGCGGCGGCAGCCGCAAGGCCCATCGCGCCCAAGTCACGGGCGGTGTAGCCGAGTTCGTCGGCTAGCCTCATCATTGTCGCCTCGAGGTCGCCCGTCGAGACCAGGATTTCGCGTGCCTTGGAGCCGTCGGAGGGACCGACGATGCCCAGCTGGTGGAGGAAGTCCATCAGGTTCTGGGCGAGGGCGAAGCCGATGCGCAGTTTGCGCTGGAGCATCGACGCCGACCCGAACTGGGTGGACACGATCAGGTCGACGGCCTGGAGGACCAGGGCCGCGTCGATGCCCTCGGGCAGGGCCGCGGTCTCCGGTCCGGCCACTGCGGCCGGGGCGGTGCTGGGCTGCTGGGCGGCGGCCTCGCGGACGATGTAGCGGGTGTACTGCCCGGAGTCGTCCTTGATGGCCTTGCCGTCCTCTGCCCACTTGATGAGCCAGCCGCCGACCGTGCGCGGCGCCGGGGTCGCCTTGCCCAGGAGCTGCTGGAGCGCCTCGTGCAGGAGCTTGGGTGTGTAGCCGGTCTCCCCAGCGGCGACCAGGAGCTCCCAGCCCTGCTCGCGCGGGTCGACCGTGCGGGTGGGGCGGGGGAGCGGTGCCGCCTGCGGGGTGGCGGCCGGAGCCGGGACCGTGGGCACGGCGACCGGCACGATGCTCGGGTCCAGCTGCGCGGTGACGGCGGCGAACAGCTCCGCCGCACCGCCGAAGCCCTCGAAGCCCGCAGGCACCACAGCCGCAGCGGCCGGGGCCGCCGCCCCGGTGCCGGCCGGAGCCGGGTCGGAGGCGAGCAGTGTCGCGGCGGCGATGATCTCACCGGCGTTGTCGACGGCGTGCTGTGCGGACTCGGTGAGCTTCTGCCCCTTGTACAGGTCGGGCAGGGTGCGCGCCCACCGCTGCGGGTAGTGCTCGCCGATGTCGACGCCGGCGGACAGGTCATCGAGCTTGGGGCGCCGCCCGGCCGTGGCCGCGCAGATCGTGTCCATCAGCTCGTCGACCAGGCGCCAGACCTTCATCGCGGTGGGCTTCTTCGGTCCGAGTCGGGTGTGCATGTTCCACCCGGACCCGGCGACGGGCGCGTCCTTCGGGTCGATCTTGATGTAGCCGGGGAAGAGGTAGGCGAGCTCCTCCGGGTCGGAGACCGTCATGCCGACGCGCCACTTCGACATCAGCTTCATCATCGCGGTGATGGCGTCCTGCGTGGCGCGCAGCGCGGCAACGAGCATGCGCACGCGCATCGCGCGGCCCTCCTGCTCGATCTTGTCGATCATCTCCTTGATGTCGTACGGCAGGGAGGCGGTCTCGTCGGTGATGATGACGATGCCGGGGATCTCCGCGCTGATCGGGAGCTTGTTGTCCGACTTCTTCTCGCGCATCAGCTGCTGGTAGCCGGCCTTCCGGGCGGCGATGATCTCGGCGGCCATCTTGAGCATGAGGCGGGCTTCGTCATCGGTGTGCGCGATCCAGTCGACGATCGGCGCGGACGCCAGACCCTCGGTGGCCCACGGGGTGATCCAAGGGAGGGCGACACCGCCGCCGGTGGTGTCGATGGCCCAGATCAGGGCGTCGGGCATCCGGGCGAGCTGGGCGGTGACCACGCGCAGGGTGTTGGTCTTGCCCGCGTCGGTCTCACCCACGAGGATGCCGCAGTCGTTGCAGAGGCTGCCGAGCGCGAACTCGCCGTTGCGGTACATGCCGAACGGGAACCGCTCGGTGAGGCTGATCTCGGAGTAGTCCTCGGGGTAGGGGATGTCGGCGGTGATGACGTCCTTGAGGGTGACCTCGATCAGGATGGTGCCGCGGTTGGCGCCGGGGAACAGCTCGACTCCGCAGCCATCGGGCAGGCGCAGGTCACTGGCGAACTTCGGGCCGTAGCCGTTGAGGTCGTCGACGTTGGTGCCGCCGGAGGGCAGGTCCATCTCCACGGTGTAGCCGACCTTGCCGGGCCAGTGCTCGACCTCCTTGCCGTGGCAGTTCTCGATCCGCGCGACCCGGGCCATGCGGTCTTCCCAGTCGCGCAGGATGCCGACGGACTCGCGGCGCAGCTTGAGGAGCTTCTTGCGATCGGAGCGGGTGGACTCCGTGCGGTTCGCCGACGCGTTCGCGGCGATGCCGATGGTGGCCAGGCCCACGCCGGTCGCCCAGCCGGTGGAGGTCAGCGGCGCGGTCGCCAGCGCCCAGGACGCCCATGCGGACGCGGTCAGCCAGGAGATGGCGCGGGTGGTGAGGGTGCCCACCGTGGTGCCCACGCGCAGGTCGTGGACGGTCCCGGCCGCGGCCGCACCGCCCAGGGTGAGGGCGGCAGCCTGCCAGGGCAGTCCGGTGATCGGAGCGAGCGCCACCGTGGAAATGGCGGTCTCCGTGGCGTATCCGAGGAAGGTGGTGTGGCCGCTGGGCAGCGACCAGTCCCAGTGACGCATCGACATGGGGAAGGTCTCCTGTTCGGTGAGGCGAGGGGCGGGTCAGCAAGGCGATAGGCAGCAAGGGAGCCGGTGGCCGGCCCCGGGTTCGGGGTCGGCCACCGGCTCCTGGTGGTGCGGGTCGTGCTCGGATCCGCTTCGGTCAGCGGGGGGTGTTCCACATGGACTCGGCAGCCGGGCCCTTGCGGGGGTTGACGTTGTGGCTGATCTCCCGGTGGTGGTCCTCCACGAACAGCTTCGCGGCCATGTCGGCGTCGTCGGACGCCGCCCGGATCATCGACACGAGCTTGCCGATCTCATCCGTGACCCGGTCGTCGACCGGGTACAGGGCGTTGGTGCGCTCGTACAGGACCTGGACGCAGTCGGCCAAGGCGGTCAGCCCGTAGGCGATGCCCTGGAACTCGCTGCCAACCTGCATCATGTGGACCGGCTCGAACGTCCGGTAGAGCACGGCCATCAGGACGCACCCGGACTCGATGCGGCCGGGCATGAACATCGCGCCCTCGGGGGCATCGGCCCCGTTCGGGGTGACGTTCCACATCCACTCGTTCGTCCTCGGGGCGACAATCCGCTCGATGTCGAACGCGTGGACCATGCGGAAGAAGGCGACCATGCCGTCCGCGCGGGCCGCGGCGGCGACCAGCTTCGCGCAAGCCTCGCTCAGCTTGGCCAGCGCCTTCTTGCTGCACGGGTACTTCTGGTCGGCGTTGACGGCCATCTGCTGCACGGCCAGCGCCGCAGCCCGGATGCCGTTGGGCAGGCCCGCGTACTCGGTAGCGACCTCCATCATGCTGCGCGGGCTGTAACCGGTGTAGGCGGAGTGCGCGGCGCGCATGGCCATCGCGAACTTGCTGGTGTTGCCGTCCAGCACCGTGGTGCCTGCGGCCAGAGAGGGTCCAGTCACGGGATCGGTGTCCTTCCTCGGGTTGTTGACCTTGAGATTGAGCGTGTCCGCCTTGGCTTCCTTGTCATGGCGGGCCTTGGAACGGCGGAAGAAGAACCGCCAGATCCGTCCGGCGGCGACGGGGTACGCGAACCCGTGAAGCGGGTCGCGGTGCCCGGTGAGCAGACGCCAGGCACCCCACAGGAGTCCGAGGGGCAGCGTGAGCAGCCCTCCGAGTCCGGCGAGGAATCCGGCGCCGGCGCAGCGCGCCCAGTGCCCGAGCTTGCGGGCGGCGACGCGGCGCATCCGGTAGAGGCGCCCCGTGGTCGGGCCGCTGCTGCCGGAGCTGGTGGAGCCGCTCTTCTTCTTCGAGCGGCGCAGCTTGCCCGCCCAGCCGCGCATCTTCTGCAGCGCGCGCCCGAGGCGGGTCTTGGCGGGGGTCTTGGTCCCGGAGCCGGAGCCGCTCCCGCCGGTGCCCGAGCCCGAGCCGCCGGAGGAACCGGAGCCGCCCGAGCCGGTGTTCGCGCCGCCGTTGTTGCGGCGCATCTTGTTGCCCCAGCCCTTGAGGGTCTGCCACGCCTTGCCGGTGCGGGACTGCTGACCGGCGCCGCCCTTTCCTCCGGGGTTGTTCTTGCCGCCGCCGGTACCCTTGGGGGTGTTGGCGCCGGGGCTGTTCGCGCCGCCGCCCTTGCCGCGGTTGCCCTTGCCGAGCAGACCGCCCAGGCCGCCGCCGCGGCCGTGCTTGCCGCCGCCCGACCCGCCGGGACCGCGCCCGGCTCCGCCGCCTGCGCCGTGGCGCCCGCCGCCGGGCCGGTTCTTGGTCCCGGTCCCGGTGGAGCCGGTGTTCATCCGGCCGCCGCGTCCGTTCATCCGGCCGCCGCCACCGGCAGCACCGCCGCCTCCCCGGCCGCGACCACCGCCGCGTCCGAGCAGGCCGCCCTTGCCCGCGCCTCCACCGCCCCGGCCGGAGCCGCCGCCGGAGCGGTTCGCGGCGGCGGCCTTGCGTGCGGCGGAGACCTTCGAGCGCTTTTTCCCGGCCAGCGCGGCGACGCCGACGGCTGCTCCGGCCGCGCCGGCGGCGATGAGTCCGGGGACTCCGGCGACGCCGTAGGCGATGCCTGCGGCGATTCCGGTTGCGTTCGTTCCGTGGACCATGAGGGGCAGCGCCTGGGGGCGTCTGCGGCTGGTTTTCGGCTTGTCCGGGGCCGGGTCGGTGGTGGCCTCGGGCTCGTTGACGGCGGTGTATTCGGCGGTGTCCGTGCCCTCGGTGGTGGTGCTGTCGCTGGTGGCGTCCGGGGGCGCGGTCGCGGTGTCTGCCACGACGGATCTCCTCACACTGCGTAGCGGAGAGGCGAAGCGAGGCGAGGGCAGACACCCCCCGTCACCCCCGGTTGGAGGGCTCAGCAGGGGGCTGGGAGGGGGTTTCCCCCTCGCGTCGCCTCGCTTCGCCTCGCCTCGCCGCTACTTTCCGTAAACGGCGGGGTCGGGGGTACAAAAGATGCTTTCCAGGCCGCTGGTCGGGCCAGATGGTGCTGGGTGGAGCGGGTGAAGCGGTCGGCCTGGCGGCCGCGGCCGGCCCCCGCGACCGCCCCGTCCGACGGGTGCCGGAGAGGGTGGCGCGAGGGGCGACTGTGGGTGCCAGGAGGACCCTTTGATCAGGTTCCGTTTCAGGCTGCTGCCTGCTCCGGAGCCTCGGTGCCTCCTCCCTTGAGGAGGTCGACGGCCTTGGTCTTGCGGTCCTGTGCGGAGCCGGTGGAGATGCCCAGTTCGTCGGCGATGACGCGGACGGTGACCGCGCTCTCGCCCCGGGCCTGGATCATCGCGACGACGCGGTGCACGTCCCAGTCGACCTGGGACATGCGGGCGAGCGCGGCGGCTTCAACCGCACGCGCCTCGTGTTCAGCGGCGCGCTCCCGGCGCTCAGCCGCCTCTTCGAGTGCGGCCTCCTCGCGGGCCTTCGAGAGGGCGATCTCCTCGGTGCCACGCTGCGCCTCAAGGGCCTTGTTCACCGTTTCGGCGCGGTGTTCAGCCTCCTTGCGCTCGTGTTCAGCAGCCTCTTCGAGGGCCTTCTTCTGCCCGGCGAGGGCCAGCGCCAGGCGCTGCTGCTGCTCCGCGAGGCCGGCCTTGCGGGCGGCCTCGTCGCGCTGGGCGCGCGCGGCGGAATCGGCCTGGATGCGGCGCTCGTGCTCGGTGGCCTCAGTGGTCATCTGCTGCTGCTCCAGACCCCAACTGGCCTGCACCTTCTCCCGCTCGATCCGGGAGAGCGTGCGGCGCTTCTCGGTCTCGTCGGCGAGGTCCTGCGCTTCGGCCGCGGCCTGGTCCTCCGCGAGCTTGAGCGCGTGCTGACGCTTGGCTTCGCGCAGTTGAGCATCGGCTTCGGCGCGCTGAATCTCCGCCTGAGCCTCGCGTTCCGCTTCGGCCTTGGCGATCTTCAGCCGACCCTCGGCGCGGATCTTGTCGACCTCCGCTTGAATGCGAGCCTCTCCGAGTTGAACATCGGTCTTGACTCGCTGAATCTCGGCCTCGGCACGCTGAACGGCCGCGTGTGCCGCCCGCTGGATGTGCTTGGTCTCCTCATCCAGCGGCACGCCCAGGGCCCGCTCCACGCTGAACCCGAACGGGGCCAACTTGAACGGCAGCATCTCGTTCGGTGTTGCCGCCTTGCGCCAGGAGCGCCCGTCGCTGTCGTACTTCTGGCGCAGCCCCTCGCGGTAGATCCGGAGCTGCTGGTGCTGGGCGGCGACCTCCTTGTACGGGAGGTTGTAGAGCCGCATCCGGCGAGCGAGGCGCGGCGTGGACAGCGGGGCGAGGATCCACCGGGTCAGCGGGACCGACCCGAGCGGGGTTTCGCCGGCCAGCAGGTCGGCCATCCGGCCGATGTAGTGGCGGGCGGCCTCCACGGCGATGATGAACAACACCGGGATGACGCCGTGCATGGACGCGGCGAGCGGGTCGGCCGACACCGGCCCCGGCGGCGCGGCCGCGTTGAACGCCACGGTGGCGACGGTCAGGCCGTGCGCGGTCCAGCGCAGGATCGGCCAGGGCATCCGCTTGCGCATCATGTACAGATCGAGCGCCAGGAGCACGAGGATGCCCGCGTCGATCCCGATGGGGAACGCGTACGAGAAGGTGCCGAAGCCCTTGCTCTCCGCGAGGTGGCGCAGGGTGTTGTACGAGCCGGTGAAGCCGATCCCGGCGAGCACCAGGCCGCCGACACCGGCGACGACGGCGAGCAGCCGCATGGTGCGCGGGTCGCCGTCCGGCTCGGGGTCGGCCTCCGGGGCGGTGTCCTGCTCCGGCTCCTGGTCCTCGTAGTGGTCGTGGTCGGTGTGGTCGGCCGGGCCGGGGACGTTCCAGGAGTGCTGGTCGTCGTCGCCGTCCGGGCGGATCACGTCGGGCTTGCGGAAGTCGACGGCGGTCATGTGCTGCTCTCCGGGTCGTCGGTCGGGAAGAACGGGGTCAGGGCCAGGCCCACGCACAGCCGGACCGCGCCGAACACGGCGAGGCCGACGGCCAGGTGCAGGCAGGTGGGCCACAGGCCGTTCGCGAACAGATCGAACAGGGCGAGGACGGTGGCGGCGACGGCGATGACCGTGGCCAGCAGCGCCGCGAGCGGGCTGTGCGCCGCGTACGTGTCGTCCGGTGTCGTCTTGTCGGGGGCCGGGGCTGTGGTCGTACTCACCGGGCACCCCCGCTGGTAGCGTTGGCCATGCGAATCGCTCCTTGTCAGCGGATCGCGAGAACAAAGGAGAGGCCCCCTGATCCGGGGCCTTTCTGCTTTGCCGAGCCGTTCCGGCTCTCCGACTCCGCCACGGCCTGGTCGGTCGTGGCGGAGCGGGAGAACCGCCGGCCCTGGCGCGGAGGTTGTCTCCGGCCGGGGCCGCGGCGTATCGGGCGGGCACCGGATCACGCGTCGCGGTGCTCCTTGAGGTACTGGGCGATCTGCACCTTCACCGTGGCCATGCCGGTGTAGGCGGTCATCGCGGGCCAGACACCGTGGTTCTTCTCGGCTTCCTTGAGCAGCCAGTACGCCTCCTCGACCAGCTTGTCGGGGTCGGCGTCGATGCGGCGCAGCGGGCTGACCATGCGGGCGAATATCCCGGCCATCGGGGACTCCTTCGGGGTGTGGCTCCTGGACTGTCACCAGGAGCTGGAGGCGGTACAACAGGGCCGCCCGGGGGGCGGGCGGCCGATGTGCGGTAGTGCTGCGGGGCGGGCGGCGAGTTGCCCGACGCTCCCGCCGGGCGGGCGCGGTCAGGCCGCGCTGCGGACGACCAGGCGCCGCATGGCGCGGCGGTCGCGTTCGTCCGTGCCGCCCCATACGCCGAACTCCTCGCCGCGCTCGAAGGCGCCCTCGAGGCAGGAGATCTGGAGCGGGCAGCCACGGCAGATGGCCTTGGCCGTCGCGGCCTGGAAGAGGGCGCGTGCGCCGTCACCGACCGGGAAGAACAGGTCGGGGTCCTGGTCCTCACAGGCCGGGCGGGGCTTCGCGGGCCCGGCCGCCGTGGAGACCGAGTTGTAGTTCGCCGTGCGTACGATGGATCCGCGATTCATCAGGGCCTCCCAGAAGGTCCGAAGCGAAGAAGCAGCCCCGGGGCGGCCACCCCGGGGCTGTTGCGTGTGTGGCGGCCGGACGGCCGAAGCGGGCGGGAGTTCCCGGCGCTCTCCGCCGGCCCCGCCCGGGAAGGCGCGGGGACGACGGGCAGGGCCGGGTTCAGCGCTGCTTGGTCGTGCGAGCGGTCAGCGCCGGTTGTTCTCCGAGCGCTTGTTCTGCTCCTGGTTCTTGCGCGACAGCTCGTCGCGTTCGGCGTCGGTGAGGCTGGTGATCACGCCGCCACCCCCCAACCGGCCGGTGCCGCAGCGGCGTTGGGGACGATCCACAGGACGACGTCGGGCCGGACGAAGTCCTCGGGCTCGTAGCCCTTGGAGTCGTCCACGCCCTCGCAGCCGCCGTGGCGGCGGCTGCGAGGAGCGCGAGAGCGAGCGGGTGAGCCAGGCCGCACACAGTGACTGCCCGCGCCGCGAGGTGCTGCGCGGCGCGGGCAGTCGGTATGTGTCGGGTCAGGGCTGGCGCCGCTCGGAGTGCGGCCGGGCGGGCTCCGAGGGCAGCTCAGTACGGCCGTCGCGCTCGTGCGGCGTCGGCCGCATCGGCAGAGCCGCGCCCTGGAGTTGCTTGCAGGCGGGGCACGTCCATCCGGTGAAGCCGAACCATCCGCTACAGGTGTCGCACTGAAGCTGGCCGCTGTTCTTGGCGGGGGCCGGGGCAGCGCTGGGGCAGCGGCATGCCCAGAAGCCGCACAGCCCGCACGCGTCGTTCGCCGACCGGAAGTCGAACGGGCGGGTGAGGAGGAGGACCGGCTGCCGCTTGTAGCCGGGAGCCATCTCCGCGAGGGTGCGCCGCGCCTTCCGGTCGGCGGACCGGGCGCGGTTGTCGCCGTCGACGACCAGGCCGGCGACGAGCTGCTGGAAGGCGTTGTCCGTCTCGTCCCGCTCGGGTCCACGGTTGTTGTCGTCGTCCTCCATGTCGCTGAAGGTGCCGCTCTTCGGGGACGGGAAGTTGCGTGTCATGCTGGTCATGCGCGTGTTGCCCTTCGCTAGAGGGAGACCGTGCGAAGACGCACCCGCGGGGCTCAATCCCGAGGGTGCGTCGTTGTTCTAGCTGCTGTACGAACAGCCACGGCCGCGCCCACCCGACGTGTGATCGGGTGGGCGCGGCCGTGGTCGCACGTCACATCAGGCGGCGAGGCGTTCCCTGGTAGGCGCCTGGTCAACCGGCCTGTTCACCACGGTGAGGAGCCGGGCGTGGAAGACCGGTGAGGTCTGTTCCCGGATGACCTGCCGGGCGGCTTGGGCAAGCCAGATCGGGATGTCTCCGTCCATGCCGGCGTCGGTCGCCGGCCGAAGCGTTCCGAGCGCCGCAGTCCAGGCCATGCGGGCGAGCTCGGGTCCGCGGCGGTGATCGGCCAGTTCCAGGCGTTCGTTGACGTAGGCGAGCAGGGGCTTTTCGAGGGCCGGAGGTACAGCCGGCCGAAGGGTTCGGGCCTGCGGTGCGACATGCATGGTGGGTCCTCTCGGTCGAGTCGATCGGGCCCTTGTGGCCCACGGGGATCTGCTTCGCGTACAGCCGTGGCCCCGGTCGCCTCGTTTCAGAGGCGGCGGGGCCATGGCGTCTTCGTCGGTGGGGGTTAAGCGGGGAGCCCGGGGCCGTGGAACTCGGAGTGCGCGCCGGGCAGTCGTTCCGTGCACGTGTTGTTCGCGCGCTCTACGGCGGCGCCTGCGTGCTTGGCCCACTGCTGGCTGCGAACGGCCGGCCAGTTCTTGGCCTGCGTCCGCACGGCGCGCTGCTGCTTGCGTTCCAGGTCCTGGCGGATGTCGCTTCGGCGGCGCTCCGTCGTCAGTGCGAGGACGTAGCGGCGGGCGAGCATGCCGCCATCGGTGCAGTGCTGACGACCCGTGCACCTCGTGCATCCCTTGCGGTGGGCGAGGTAGGTCTGGCGGGTGGTTTCCAGCGTGACTTCCGCCCGCATCCGGGACACCGGGGTCGCCGGTGCGGGGACGGGCTTGTAGAACTGCCGCGCGGTGCGGCGGTTGTCCTGCGGCATCGCGTCGCACAGCAGGCGGTCCTGGCGGGCCTGCCAGCGTCGGATATCGATGTCGACGATCACGAGCTGCTCGCTGCCGAGGCATGCGGTGGGCTTCTCGCCTTCCGCGACCTTATCGGCGATCTCGTGCGGGCGGATCTTGAGGACCGTGTCGCCCATGATGCGGCGCCAGGTGTGGCAGTCGGGGCAAGCGATCGACTTCACCTCGTGCGGCCGGACGTTGTAGTCCTCGGGGGCCATGGTGCTGAGCAGCAGCGGCGCACGGCGGTTGGTGTTCTTGGTCCGGACGCGGCCGGGGCGGGTGCGGGGCATCGAATCCTCCTGACAGGGGCGGGTGCGGGTGCTGCCTTCTCTGCCGCGCCAGGCCAGCCTTTCGGCGGGTGGTCCTGGCGGACAGACAGCGCAGCAGCGCCGTTCGAGGTCGATCAGGTGGAGCTATTCGGTACAGGTCGGCCGGGGGAGCTCGGCTCACCCCTCTGCCGCCGCCTCCGAAGAGGCAGGGTCCCTGCTGTTGATCAGTGGTGCGGTATCGCCACGAGCGCCTGAACTGCAGTTTATAGCTCGCGCAACCGAGCTATTTAGCGCCCTAAACCGCTCGACTACGAAAACCATAGGGCTCGTCACGCCACGCGTCAACCATCTTGAACAGGTGCGGTTTAATGAGGTAAACATGACCCAACGAAGGGAGGCACACCATGGAGCAGGAACGGCTTACCGAGGACCATCCCTCGTTGAGAGAGCAGCTCGACGCCGCGTTCGACGTCACCCTGTCTCAGTTGAAGGAGCTACCCGATCCTCTGGAACGGGCAAAAGCTGCGCACGTTCTCGTAGGCCGGGTCCAGGACTACGGCACCGAGTTTCAGGCCGTCCGGAATGAGGCCATGAACGAGGCTCTGCGCGTTGGCCAGCTGAACAGCACCCAGCTGGCAGCAGAGCTCGGCATCAGTAAGGGGCGGGTGAGCCAGCTCGCGAAGGGCGCTCCACCGGAGCGGCTGTTCCTCGGATCGGGCAAGGTAATCGTAGCGCTCGCCGAGAAGTTGGAGCACGGCAAGCTGCACGATGGTCGGGACAAGCGTGTCCAGGGCCCGGTGATCGCCACAGAGGACTTCCAGACCTACGAACACCTACGTGAGCTGGCAGAGGACGTCGGACTGGAGATCACTTTCGAGCGAATCCCGCTCGGGGGTAACGTGCGGCTCAACCGCACCAACCTCGTGGTCATTTGCGGCCCCCGGCTGTCGCCCTTGATCGAGCAGATCCTTGAGAGCGACCCTCACCTGCGGTTCGACAAGGACGACGATGGTTGGTTCCTGGCCGACCGAACGACCGGTGAGATCCACCGGTCGGCCATGGACGGCGGTGGCAACAGCGATGTCGCATACTTCGGCCGGCTTCCGCGCCCCGACGGCCAAGGAACGTTCCTGTACATCGCCGGTATCCACGCCCGCGGTTCCGGCGGTGTGGTGCATTGGCTCAACGCTGAGCTGGCCAATCTGCATCGTGAGCTGAAAGCACGGCGCTTCTCAACGCTCATTTCCAGCACGTTCGACCCTGACACGCTGGAGATCACCTCCAGCAAGCGCATCACGCCGTTCTATCGCCCGGAAGGCTCCTGAAGTGCAGGTATCCATGGCATCGACCCAAGGTGTGGGCGCCGCGAACGAGGACACAGTCCACGTGAGCCCGACTGGGGTCGTCGTGCTGGACGGCCTGTCCGCACCGACAGATCTCCCCATGGGATGCGTGCATGGAACTCCCTGGTTCGTGCGACAGCTCGGCACCAAGCTCATCAACCTGATCGGCGACAACGAAGTCACTCTGCGAGAGGCTCTGCGACGTGCAATTGCAGAGGTCAACGACCTGCATCGCGGCTCGTGTGCGCTGGATCAGGAAGCAGTGCCCGCCTCTACGGTGGTGATGGTCCGCGAGCGAGAAGACGCCTTCGACTACCTCGTCCTCTCCGACAACGTGCTGGTCATTGACCTGGGCGCTGACGGGATCGAGGCAGTCGTTGACAAGCGTGTAGAGGAGGTCGCAGCAGAGGAGATGCGCGAAGCGCTGAAGGGGCCAACCGGCACTCCCGAGCACGCCAGACGAGTTTCGAAACTCGTCTCCGTCCAACGGCGTCTTCGCAACAAGCCGGGCGGCTACTGGGTAGCGGCCACCGATCCAGCGGCGGCTGACGAGGCCATCACCGGCTCCGTGGAGTTGGCGCGGGTACAGCAGGCGGCGCTGCTGACTGACGGGGCCAGCCGACTCGTGGATTCCTTCGGTGCGCTCACGTGGTCCTCTCTCCTGAAGCTGCTGCGGACCGATGGCCCGACTGCGTTGATCGCAAAAACCCGTGAGGCTGAGCTCGCCGACCCCCTTGGGGAGCGATGGCCCAGGTTCAAACGCTCGGATGACGCCACCGCTGCGTACGTCGGGCACCTTGGCCCCACACCGTGGGATGAGCGATGAGGGCTCCGACTCGGACATGGCCCGACCACACGTCAGCCAGCCCTACTAGGGCGCCTCTTTGGGAGAGGATGTACTCCATGAAGCCCTAGAACGCCGAAGCGGTCCCGTCGCCACAACGGAACCGCTTCCTAGCGATCGACTCGACGAACTTCCAGGAACCCGAGTCGTGAGCAGTGAGAGTGACCTCGCCTGCCGGGGTGATGCCCGTGGACCTTTCGGTCCGCGTGGTCACCTTTACCCAGAATAAGCGGACCGCCGCGCGGAACGCCACTATCCGGGTCATCTGCCAGGTCCCGTCTCCTGGTCACGGCTCCCCGCCAAAAGGGGAGAACCGCCACAAATGAATCTCCATCTTCGCCGCTCATGCGCACCTGCGGCCTCACGGATCAGCGCGACCTCCCGGCCCGCCCGCCGTACGCACTTCGGCTTGCCCGTGTCGGGCTTGTCGTCGTCTCAGCCTCACGGGCAAGCCTGCTCTCTCCTCCTAGCGTGTCTCGGGCAAGCCATCGGGCAAGCCCCTCTGAGCAGGGTCTATGGCACAGCGTCCACCAGGAGGTGTGCCGTGTACTGCGTACCGATGCAGACGTCCCTGCCCAAGATCAACCGTTGCCGCACGCGGCAAGCCGCCTTCAGCCACGCCCGCAACCCGGTGAGGGGGCAGGCGTGACCGTGCCGAGTCTTCCCACGAATGCCCGTGCGCTCGACGAGGACGGCCTTCTCGTCCGCGGCGCCGGCCCTCGCTCTGTGACCCTCTACCGCGAGATGGCGTTCGACGGCCAGCTGGTGCACAGCTTGGACTACGTGGTCCTGACCCACGTTCTCTTCGCTATCGCAGCGAACGAGAAGATCACCGTCCCGGGCATCTGGAAGCGCCTCCAGGAACTCGGCATCCGGTCGGTGAAGGACCACAAGGAGCTGGTCGGCAAGAACTCCGTCTACGAGTCCTTCAACCGCATCATCGCGGCTGGATTCGTCCGTCGCAGCCGGCTCCCCCACCCTGAGGGCGGCGGCCGTAAGGGCCCCGTCGTGTATCAGGTGTTCGAGTTCGTCACCGACAACCCCGACCACGGCAGCAGCCCTGTCGCACCACTTCCCGGAACCCGGGAAGTGGTGGACACGCATCACGTTTCCGCAGGTCAGACCACTTCCCGGAACCCGGGATCTGGTGTTCCGGGATCTGGTGTCCCGGGAAGTGGCTCCGGGGCCATTCCCGCAGGTCAGCCCACTTCCCTGGTTCCGGGGAGTGGCGATGTCGTCCCCCCCACTCCCCCCTATAGGGAGGAGGAGGATTCCTCCTCCCGTAAGTCCTCCTCCACAACCGCCGTAACGTCTGCCGCTCAGGCAACAGACGCGGCAGCTGTCACAGCAGCTGCAGAGTTCCTCGCGGAGCTTCCTGGTCGGTGGGCATGCGGCAGGAAGACATCCGCCGAGCTCGCGCCGCTGCTCGCTGAGGCCGTTCAGGTACAGGGCTGGGAGCTGGGTGCAGACCTGGTCCAGCAGCTGACCCGGCGCTTCCAAGCGCGGCGGAGCATCGTTGCGGTCCTGCGTGAACGGATCGAAGACCTGCCCCGTTACCTCGCGGTCCGCAAGGTGCTGGAGCGGGAGCGGTCCGCCGGTGATCGCGTTCCCGGTCAGCAGCTTGTGCTGGAGGAGGGCAAGCTAGGAGGCGCCGCCGCGTCGGCTCTGCCGGAGGGTGTGACTCCGGAGCGTGTCGAGGAGGCCCGGGCGTTCCTGCTGACGTTGAGCGGCCCGTGGGCGCTGGGTCCGGAGAGCGCGGCCCGACTGGCGCCGCTGCTGGCCTCGAAGACGGCCGAGCGGGGCTGGGAGTTCGACAGCAGGCTGTTGGCTCAGTTGATGTCGAATCCCAACGGCGTCAACAACTACGAGCTGATTCTGGAGACGCACCGGATCGGCAGGCTGCCGGTGCGCAGCAGCACCGTGGGTGAGCAGCGCCGCGGGCAGGACGACCGGCAGAAGGCGATTGCGGCGTGTGCAACCTGCGATGACTACGGCCAGTTCGAGGTGGGCGACGCCGCGGTGATGTGCAAGCACGACGAGGCGTCAGCCACCGCCGCGGCCAGGCCGCCTGCTCAGCGGGAGCCTGTGGGCGCGCCGTCTGCTGCCACCGGCGATGCCCCTGCCCAGGAGGAACTGTCCGGCCGCAGTCTTGCGGACATGCTCGCCTCGATGCGTCAGCCCGCCGTCTGACCTCACGCAAAAGCGGCGCCCGGAAAACCTTGGCCGGCCCAGGCGCCGCCTGACCTCACTGGAGATCACTCATGACTGTAGTGCCGCACCCGTACGCCGCCACCGACGACGGACCCCCGGACGCCCACGAGTCCGGCTTCGAGCGTCTTCCCCCTCAGGCCGTTGAAGCCGAGCAGTCGGTCTTGGCCAGCATGATGTCGTCGGACCAGGCCGCGATCGACTGCCAGAACGTCCTGGAACCCGAGGACTACTACCGGCCCAACCACGGACTCATCCACCGCACGATCCTGGACCTGCGGGCCAAGGGCGAACCCTGCGACCCGATCACGCTCGCCGCGGAACTCAACAAGCGCGGCGACCTCTCCCGGATCGGTGGGGCCACATACCTGCACACCCTGATCCAGTCCATGGACACCCCGGCGAACGGCTCGTACCACGCCGAGATCGTCAAGGAGAAGGCCGTCCTGCGGCGCCTGGCCGAGGCGGGCATCCGCATCACCCAGTCCGGATACGCCGGGCAGGGCGAGGTCGACGACCTGGTTGCCTCCGCAGCCGCCGAGATCGCCGCCGTCGTCGAAGGTACGGGGAAGGACGACGATTTCATCCTGCCGAGGGCGACGATGGAGGGCACCCTGGACCGGATCGACGACGCGAAGAACCGGGAGGGCCTCACCGGATTGGCCACCGGGTTCGCCGACCTCGACTCGCTCACCAGCGGACTCCAGCCCGGTCAGATGATCGTCGTCGCCGGACGCCCAGGCATGGGCAAGACCACATTCGCGATGGACATGGCCCGCGCCTGCGCCATCAAGCAGAACGTCCCGGCGGCGTTCATCTCTCTGGAGATGGGCATCGATGAGCTCAACATGCGGCTGCTGTCCGCCGAGGCCAAGGTCGCGCTGCACCACCTGCGCTCCGGCCAGACCACCGATGACGACTGGACGCGCATGGCCCGCGTCCTGCCTCGCATCACCGAAGCCCCCCTCTACATCAACGAGTCCGCCACGACGCTCGGCGCCATCCAAGCCAAAGTGCGGCGCCTGAAGTCCCGCGTGCCCGACCTCGGCCTGGTGGTCATCGACTACCTACAGCTCGTCACCGTCGGAGGGCGTGTGGAGTCCCGAGAGCGAGAGGTCTCCGACATCAGCCGCAGCATCAAGCTGCTCGCGAAGGAGCTCCAGGTGCCCATCGTCGCCCTGGCCCAGCTCAACCGCGGCCCTGAGATGCGCGCTGACAAGCGCCCCAACAAGTCCGACCTGCGCGAGTCCGGTTCCCTGGAGCAGGACGCGGACATCGTGGCGCTGCTCTACCGAGACGACGCCTACGAGCCGCAGTCCTCCCGGGCCGGTGAGGTCGACCTCATCATCGACAAGCACCGCAACGGTCCCACCTGCACGATCACCATCGCGAACCAGCTGCACTACTCGCGGTTCGTGGACATGACCCAATCTTAAAAAGCATTTTCTTGACATGCATGTTCAAGTAACGCATCCTGTGGTGATGCTTGCACCTCTCTGTCGAGGCGGATGCAACCGTCCACCGCCGCGCGCCGTGCCGACTTCAGGGCCGGCGTCATCCGAACCCCCCGGGAGCGCCATGTCCCCCCGTCCTGACGACACGACGAGAGACCAGCTCAAGAGCGCGGTCACCGCTGCGATGGAGGAGCGCGCGAAGCGCTTCGCGGAAGCCGACCGCATCAGGGCCGGCGCCGAGGCGGCGTTCTGGAAGAAGATCGATCCCCTGCGCCAGCTGTACTTCGGTGCCCAGACCGACATCGCCGAGGTCACCGGCTACACCCGCGACCACATCCTCAAGCAGGCCAAGCGGCACACCGACGGTTCCCGCAGCACCGAGGAGTCTCAGTGACGACCACACAGGACTACCAGAAGGGCCTCGCTGAGCTGCGGGAGATCCGCGACGCCATCAAGCCCCTGCAGCGGCAGCTCGAGAAGCTCGAAAACGACCTGGGCAAGCTGCGGGCCCGGCGGGATGAGCGCGTGCGAACGCTGGCCGGCTACGAGCAGGCGAAGGCCGAGAGGCTGGCAACGTCGGCCGGCGTTTCGGTGATCGACATCGTCGCTCTGGCGCCCTCCCTGGGCCCCCAGGAGCCCTCTGGAGCGCCTGTGGCGCCGGAGGTGGAGGTCACCGGCGCCGAAGATCCACGAGAGGCACAGAAGGCCGCACAGGCGATCAAGGAGTCGGAGGGTGTTTTGCCTTCCGACCTGCGCGACGACCAGGCCGCCGACGAGGCCGGCCGACGCCAGGACTCCGCCCCCTCCCCCGCAGCAGCTTCCGCGCCCTCGCCGACCCCCACCGTGGGACCTGCCGAGCCGGAAAAGACCCTGCCGTCGATTCCCGAGGGCGCGCCCGGGGACCGCTGGATCTACGCCGAGCCGAACCTCCTGTCGACACGTCCCAAGTTCAAGCAGAGCGTGCGGCAGATGGCGTTCCTGGACGCGGCAACCGGCGTACTGGTCTGGCACGGCGGCACGCTCACCTGCGATCTGGGCCGCGCGGGCGTCGCGGACATCCTGAATGCGGTGTACTCGACGGTCCCCCAGGACGTGGAGCGCATCTACATCACGGCCGGAGACCCCTGGCACCGCAACGCTGAGAGCCACCAGTTCCTCAGGGACGCGGTGGCCGAGTGGCTGAACGGCCCGCTGCCGGAAGGCTGGCAGGTCGAGGCCTCGCGCGGCAAGGACCGGCAGGCCGGCCACCTGGTCCACCCGCGCAATCCGGTGGGCCGCTGGCAGCGAGGCAAGGAGCAGCACACCGAAATCCGCAGTGTCGGCGAATGGTTCGATCCGAAGGGCGCCGACCCAGCCACCGTGCGCGAAGCGTTCATCGCCCTGTGGAAGGCGCTGCACGAGCACTGGAAAGACGTTGTCCTGATGGGCTCGCCCTCGCAGACGGGCCGTGACCTGTGGTCCCGCACCATCCCCGCCAAGGAGGGTGCGCAGTGGGCCGACGGATACCCAGTGATGTCGCAGGAGATCCGCGGGCTCCTACACGCCACCGCAGGACAGGGCCGGACCGAGCTGATCTCACCGCCTCGCGTCCCGGAGCGCGTTCCGGGCTGGTACGAGGTGGACCGGACATTCGCCTACGCCAAGCACACCTGGATGTCGGGCGTAGGCGTGCCGCAGCGCCTGTCGGCTGCCCGCTTCGCGGCGCTCAGCGAGAAGGAGCAGTCCAACGCCCTGTTCTCGCCGTCGCATTGGCAGATCCGGGTGACGGTGCCCGAAGGGTGGGACCACGTCGGCCTGCTCCCGGTCCCCGGCGGCGGTGACAGTCCCTGGCACTACCCCGACCAGGCAGGCAGGACTTTCACTACGTGGGCCGGGGGCGCCGAGGTCAACCTCGCTCTGCGCAACCCGATCCAGCCCTGGCGTATCGAGATCCTGGACGGCCTGGTGTGGCAGAAGGGCGACCCGCTCAAGGACTGGGCCGACAAGCTGAAGGACGCCTGGAGGCGCCTGCGCGCCCAGAGCGAGCTCCACGGTGACGAGCGCCAGCGCACGGCCGCCGCCCTGGCCTCCCGCGCGGTCCGCAGCATCCTGCTGTACGGCATCGGGACGTTCGCCCAGCGCCCGCAGATCACCACCGGCTCGATCCAGCTGTCAACGGGCGGTGACGTGCCCGAAATCCCCGACGGCTCCCGCCTCACGGGCATGACCGACACCCACGTCACCTGGGAGCGCAACGCCGGCTTCAGCCGCAACCAGTACGCGCACCCGGAGTGGTCGGCCGGCGTGTGGTCGGCCGCTCGGGCCGCTCTCCTGTCCGGTCCGAGCGGGGCGAAGGACCCTGCCACCGGAAAACCGGCAAAGGCCGGTGCCCTGCACCTTCCCGCCGGCTCGATCCTCGCGTTCCGTACCGACGCCATCTACAGCTCGGTGCGGCCCGAGTGGCCCTACACCGGCGAGCCCGGCGACTACCTCCTCAAGGGGGCGATGCCCTGGGAGCAGACCACGCCCACGACCGATGCCGAGTTCTACATCCTGCAGGGCCTCGGTCGGCAGGCGCTGGAGGCGGAGGGACTGTGAGCGCCGAGGTGGTGTGGGGCGGCCGGTGGGAGCACCCGGACTGCGGGGCAGCCGGCGAAGCGGTCTGGGAGGACTCGGACACCGCGTCCTCTGGTCACGACGACTGCAACATCGGCCCGGCTGGGGCGGAGGTGATGTGGAGCGCCGAGTGGACGTGCCACGGCTGCGGCGCTGGCGGTGACGGCCAATTCGACGACGACACCGTCACCTACGCCGATCACGAATGCGATGACGAGGAGGCGGCGGCATGACACCGCGGCGAAGGCGCAGTTCGGGTGGTAGTCGCCGCCAGCAACGCAGCGAGGCGGCCCGGCTCACGGACGAGCTGCTCGACGCCGGCTTCACCAAGAACCAGGTCGGGCAGATCCTCGACCGGAACCCCTCCCTGGTCAGCCAGTTCTTCACGAAGAACAAGGGTGCTTCGATGGTGGAGGCGCTCAGGGCGGTCGTCCAGGAAGTCCAGGCCGGAGGGCCGCGGGACATCACCAGCCTCAAGGCCCTCGCGGCCGGCCTGGTCCAGCCCCGGCTGAACGCGGCCGGCTACAAGGCGCGTGTGCGCGGCAAGTCCCGCCAGCGTGCCGAGAAGACGGTCAAGGACAACCGGGGGAAGCCGGTGATCGGACCGGACGGAAAGGCAGTGAAGGCCTGGTCCTCGTCCCTGGCCAGGGCGGGCCGGCAGCACATCGCGTCGGGCGCGAGCCGCCTTCGTCCGGTCGTCGAGGACGCGGCGCGGCACGGCGGGAGGATCGCATTCACGGTCCGTGCCCGCAAAGGCGCCTTCAAGCATGACTCCGGTCGCAGGACCGACTCCCCCGGGCTTCGCCGCAACGTCATTCAGCGTCGCGACAACACCGAGGAGCGGGCGTACGCCGACAACCGCGGCGGCCCCGGCAGCGGTGAGGAGGGTTTCGACGGGGCCGCGTTCAAGGCGATGGTGGACGCCGCGGGCGGAGACGTGTCCGCCGCGGTGCAGAAGTGGCTGGTCGACAACGACCGGATCGAGGCCGGCACTCCGCTGGTCGGCTTGGAGATCCGCGCCTGGATGCCCCGAGAGAACTGAACGCCCTGCGACCCGCGCCCCGGCAGGCTCTGCTTGCCGGGGCTGTTCGCTGCCCCGGCACCCATCATTAAGCATTCTATTGCAATGCATATTGCGACTCTGCATAATGGGTGGGGTCGGTGTCTTTGAAGACCACGATCCGCAAGGTCGTGGGGGCAAGTGGACGCCGGCGCCGCCATCTGAAAGCCTCATCGAACGCGCAGAGAGTGAGACACGGGATGCTGAAACCCCTGCGGGAGCACCAGACCGAAGCGGTCGTCGCGTCGGTGCGCGAACTCGAACTGCCGGCAGGTACTCCCCCGCCGCCCGAGGGACTGCGTACGCAGGTCATCATGGCGACAGGCAGCGGGAAGACGCTGGTGGCCGTTCATGCCTCCGAGGAACTCGACGCCAACCGCGTGCTGGTCCTGGTCCCCTCCCTCGACCTCCTGGACCAGACGGCCCGCGCATGGCGGGAAGGCGGCCGGCCCGGCGCCTTCTTCGGTGTCTCCTCCCTGAAGTCCGAGGAGGTCGGCTTCCCCAACACCACCGACCCCGCCGAGCTGGTGCGGCTCACCAGTGGTTCCGGCCGCGTCACCGTCTTCGCGACCTACGCATCCCTCGGGCTCGGGCTCCTCGAAGCCGCCCACGCCGCAGGCCTCCCTGCCTGGAACTTGATCATCGTGGACGAGGCCCACCGCACAAGCGGACGGGCAGGTAAGCCCTGGGCCGTCGTCCACGACAACACGCGCATCCCCGCCGAGGGACGCCTCTACATGACCGCCACCCCCCGCATCTGGCAGGCCGGCGAAGCCGACGAGGACGACCCCGGTCACCGCGGCCAGGGCGAACTCGTGGCGTCGATGCTGGACGACCCCGACGGCACCTTCGGCAGGGTGGCCTACTCCCTCCCCCTCGCAGAGGCGATCCGCCGAGGCATCATCGCCCCGTACCAAATCCTGGTGGTCGACGTACAGGACCCAGGCCTGAACGCCGCCCTCCACACCGCCGGCGACGGGAGCGAGGAAGCACGCGGCAAGCGTCTCGGCGCCCTGCAGGCCGCCACCTTGAAGGTGGCAGCCGAGGAAGAGCTCCGCCGGATCCTCAGCTTCCACCAGCGCGTCGCCGAGGCCGAGGCCTTCTCGTTGGGCCTGTCCGGCAAGGCCGAGCAGCTCCACGCGAAGGATCCCAGCGTCTACCCGAGCGGGAACGACGTCTGGGCCACGTGGCTGCACGGCGAACACAAGCCCGCCCACCGCCGCAGTGCCCTCGGCCAGTTCGCCGCCGGAACCACGGACGCCGGCACGGACGCATCGCTGTCCCTGATCGCCTCGGTCAAAGTCCTCGGCGAAGGCGTCGACACCCGCGAATGCGACGCGGTCGTCTTCGTGGACGTCCGCGGCTCCATGTCCGACCTCGTCCAAGCAGTCGGACGCGCCCTGCGCATGCACCCCGGCCAGGGCAAGCTCGCCACCCTCGTCGTGCCCGCGATCCTCGCCCCCGGGGAGAAGCCAGACGCCATGCTGACCTCGCCCGCCTACACCGGCCTGGTCAAGCTCCTGACCGCTCTGCATGCACACGACGCCCGGATCGAGAAGCTCACCGAGTCCAAGAAGTCCGCCTCCCGCGCCCCCGAACAGCAACAGGACCAGGGCGACGGCGCCGCAGATCTGGACGACGACAACCAGGTGGCAGGGCCGGTGAGCAAGCCCGCGAAGGAGCTGCTGCGTTTCTCGGCGCCGCGCGACGCACGTCAGCTCGCGGCTTTCATGGAGCTGCGCGTCCTCAATCCCGAGCGTGTCCACTGGCGGCGCGGCATCCAGGCCGCCCAGGCCTACGTCGGCGAGCACCAGGACCTGCGCGTGCCCAACGGCTACCGCACCCCCGCGACCTGGAACCCCGCCGAGTTCGCGCTCGGCGCGTGGATCGCGGACTGCAGGCGCCTCTACAACACCGGCCGGCTGGAGAGTGACCGCGTCGCGCAGCTGGAGAAGCTGGGCATGGTGTGGTCCGCCTTCGATACCGGTTTCGAGGAAGGCCTCGCGGCGGCCGCCGCCTGGGCGGCCGACCACCAGGTCGGCCTCGCCGCGCCGGTCGACGCGGTCCAGAGCGGGTATCCGGTGGGGCGCTGGCTCAAGAACCAGCGAGCTGCCGCCCGCAAGGCCGCGGAGATTCAGCAACGTCGTGCAGCGGGCCTGCCGGAGCCGGAAGCGGGCGTGACTCCCCTCGCGGACGAGCGCCGCGCGGCGCTCGAGGAGATCGACCCCGGGTGGTGCCCGGCTTGGGGTGTCGACTGGCAGCGCCTCTTCCGGCTCTCCTGGAACCACGTCAAGAGCGGCAACCCGCTGCCGGACAAGGCCGGCCTGACCGCCACCGACGGCGAGGACCTCGGCAAGTGGGCCTCCGCCCAACGTGCCGGCTTCACGAAGCTGACCGCGACCCAGCAGTGGATGCTCACCAGCATGCTGGACATCAGTGCCGCACCGGCGAAGCGGTCCCGTGCCGAGATGTGGTCCCAGAACCTGGCCGCCGCACGGCAGTACCACAAGCGGGAAGGGCACCTGGAAGTCCCCCGCAGCCACACCGAACAGATCAGCGACCAGGTCGTGCGTCTCGGGGCCTGGATCAGCCAGCAGCGTGTGAAGGCCACGAAGCTGGCACCTGAACGAGCAGACGAGCTCTCAGCCCTAGGAATGCGATGGTAATGAGGAGCTAGCCTGTCGCCCTCGTCAGCAGAGTCAGCCGCTGCTCGTGGCGTGCTGGCGAAACGGGGTGGGTAGCCCCTTGGGATGGCGAAGAAGGCAAAGCTGCAGAGACGAAAACGTCCTTCCTCCTCCCCCAGCGTCCGGCTCACCCGGCAGCTTTTGGTGGACGGCATATCCGGGCCCGACGGGACAAAGATCCGGCTCGCACGCCCGGAGGATAGTCTCCGTTTTGGCGAGTTGCTGCACTTGGCCACTGAACAGATCGAGGTCGAGCACGTCGACGGGGTGGCGGCGGGCCAGTGCGGCAAGTGGGTGGTCGACGGACTGCTGACGGGCGGGGCGTTAACGGAGCCTCTGGTGCGCGCAGCTACTAGCGGTCGCCTCCAAGAGGCTGCTCTGGCCCTCTCCCTCCCACTGGTCGCTGAAGACCGGGACGGCACGCTGGTGGGTGCGCTCTTGGCGCTACCGCCTGGCGGCGTGGTGCAAACCGTTCAGGAGGCGGGCTACGAACAGCACTCCCTCCTGGCGATGCTGAAGTACGTCAAGATCAAAGGCCTTGCTGTGACAGAAGCGGCGCGGGGCCGCGGTGTGGGGGGCGCGCTTCTGAAACGCTGCACTCAGGTGTACTGGCAACTCGACTTCATGCTGCTCTTCGGTGAGTTCGAGATCGAACGCGCCCTGGGCCCCTACTACTCGCGCCACGGGTTCATTGTGCTGGAACCAGGCGAGATCACCGACGTGGGTTTCGTGCTGACAGGGCGTCCGATTGGGCTGGGAGCCGCCCCGGGGGAGCAGCTCTTCTTCCGCTGGAAGGGGAAGACCTCCTAGCCCAATGGCGGTGGAGCCCGTTCGAGGCTGACGAACCTATATCTGGCTGCCAACGGATTGAAGGCTCCGGGGAACCCTTCGAGGGATGCTCGGGTGTTCCTCAGAAAACGATAAGTGGTTGAGGGCACACTGCCGTCGGTCAAGGTTCAGCGAGACGGGACAGCCGCCCTTGAACCAATACTGCCCAAGTCCGCGGAAAACCGGCACACAGAAAGGGGGGTCACACGGCCGACCTCTCGACGGTCGGAGTAAGGGTGTGACTGGAGTCGCCGCAGGCCGCCAGGAGGGCGTACAGCGGCGTGCCAACTTCCCCGAACCGCACCGAGGTAAGTAAGCTCTCCCCATGTTGCACTCAGGCGATCAAGCAGACAGGCAGAAGGTTACCTTCAAGCTACCGGCTTCCCTGAAAGCCGAACTCAAGATCCGCGCGGCAGAGCTCCACGTAGACATCCAAGATGCAGTGGCCGACGCGATGAGCGAGTGGAAGGCCGCGCCCCAAGGGACGGTTCCTCAGGTCGACACGGCGGGAGCGCCGCCATTCGCGACGTGGCTCACAGAATCGAGCATCTCGCAGTTCAAGGCGGAGTGCAGCGAAAGAGGGATCCCGTACGTTCAGGGGCTTGCGCAGGCCGTGACCCTCTGGCTGACCGCGCACCTCTCCCCCCGCCACCGGCCGCTCGAGCGCACCACGCGCCGTCTCATCGTCTGCAACCAGAAGGGGGGCGTCGGCAAAACCGCGGTCACCTCTGGCCTTGGAGGCGCCTTCGCTGAGGATGCCGAACTCGCACGTATCGCCGGCGGGGCATTTGCTGGCGATGCCGAACTTGCTCGGCTGGCCGCGCTCCTGACGGAGCAAGCGTCCGAGACGGAAGCGTCCGCCCCTATCGAGGCGGATGACGCGTACGACGCCCCCCAACTGCGGGTGCTACTCGTGGACTACGACCCGCAGGGCCACCTGACCAAGCAGCTTGGTGTCAAACAGCTCCCCGCGAATGGCCCCAGCCTTGCGAAGTTCATGTCTCGGCAGGTCACCGGCGACATCCATGACCTCATCATCCCCGTGGACGACGACCGCTTCGGCGGTCGCCTGGATCTCTTGCCTTCCTGTCAGGACGCCTTCCTGCTGGACGTCATGATCTCGGCGGCCCGAAATCGGCAGGCCACCCTCGAGCACGCCCTCGAACCCCTCGAAGCTCACTACGACGTGATCATCGTCGACTGCCCTCCAAGCCTGGGCATGGCGATGGACGCCGCCATCTACTACGGCCGAGAGCGGGACGGCGAGCTGGAAGGGCAGTCCGGAATCGTCATCGTCGTACAGGCAGAGGACTCGTCAGCCGATGCCTACACCATGCTCGTCGAGCAGATTGATGACGGCATGACCGACTGGCGGATCACGACCACTTACCTCGGCCTCGTCGTCAACCTCTACGACGCCCGCGACGGACACGTCGTCACCAGCTCACTCAACGAGTGGTACGCCCTTGAGGAGCCCCGTGTCATAGGGGTCATCCCCCGGCGCAAGGAACAGCGTGAAGCCGCACGGGCACGTCGGCCGCTCCTCGCCTATGACCCGTCCTGCGCCCAGTCACGCGTCATGCGCCAGATCGTCAAGGAGATCTCCTCATGAGCCCCGACCGTCGAAAGTCCGCCGCCGAACGCACTGGCCCCAGCGCTGCCTTCGGCTCTGCCCGAGCTCAGCGCAGCGCCCGCGGACAGATCATCGACTCTGTTGTAGGCGCTCCCCCGGCCTGCGTCCCGCCTGACCTCGTTGCCGAGAACCCGGAGAACCCGCGCCGGGATTTCGACGAGGAGTACCTGGACACTCTCGCTCGGAATATGCGAGAAGTCGGGCAGATCCAGACGGCTACCGTCATGACCCGACTGGCGTTCCTCGTTGCGCACCCTGAGCACCAGGACGCCGTTCCCGCTGACCGCGAGTACGTTGTCATTGACGGTCACTGCCGACTCAGGGCAGCGCGCAAGGCTGACATCGACCTGCGAATCACCGTCGACGACTCGTCGGTCGGCACCCGGGAAGACCTCCTCGCCGCAGCCCTCAGCGCGAACCACTTCCGCAAAGACCTGACGCCGATTGAAGAAGCCGAGGCCATCGAAGCCTTGGTGACCTTCCACGGCAGCGCAGCCGCAGTCGTAACGGTCCTGGGCGGAGCGGTCAACGACTCTTGGATCTCCACCCGGCGGGCGCTCCTCAAGTTGCCGGAGCCGATCCAGCATCGCGTCGCAGCCAAAGAGGTGCCGATCGCGATTGCACGCAAAGCGGGCTCCCTCCCTCGTGAAGAGCAGACCGCCTTCGTCGAAGCCAAGATGGCGGAGCGCGAAGCAGAACAGGCCCGGAAGCCGAAGCCAGTGAGGGGCCGGGCGGCCGCTGCCATCAAGAAGGATCAGCCTCAGCACTCCTCCGCTGCAGGTGCTCCCACAACAACGTTGCCTCAGCCCGAGCAGAGTCCGAGCGTTGATGTGCCGACGGTGCAGCAGAGCGTTCCCGAACCTCGTATCGAGTCGCCGGCCCCGGACAGGCTTGATGCCTCGGTCGATTGGACGAACCCTGATGCGGTCGTTGCAGCCATCTTGGAGCGCTGCCCAGCTGAGGCCGTGCAGAAGATCGCCCAACGCCTGCTCGACGCCCTCTGACGCCGTCGTAGTTTTACCGCGTAAAAGTCTGGCCGCCCCTGCTACCAGAGGCAGACGCTTCAGCCCCAACTTTTACGCGGTAAAACTCGTCCTGCTCAAGGCACGCCCAGGAGGCAACCCCAGCGGTCTGGCACGACGCCTCTGCGGCCAAGCCGCCCGCCCGATCCGCCATCCCTGTGATCACTATTCGCTGACGATCCGAGACGTACTTCGTCGAACGAGTAGCACGCGGGACCCATCGTGAGAGTGTGAACAAAATGATGCAGATGCAGGAGGGACGGGCATGACCAAGGGCAATTCACCAGTCCTGCTCACCCGAACGCACCGGGCCCTGATCGGGGTCGTCGTCGCCGGGGCCGTGCTCATCGCCGCGATCGGTTTCGCGGGCTCGTACACCGCCGTGCGCGAACTCGCGGAGGAAAAGGGCTTCGGCGAGTTCTCCGTCGTCTTCCCGATCGGCATCGACGCGGGCATCTGCGTCCTGCTCGCGCTGGACCTGCTGCTGACGTGGATGCGCATACCCTTCCCGCTGCTGCGTCAGACCGCCTGGCTGCTGACCGCGGCGACGATCGCCTTCAACGGCGCCGCCGCCTGGCCCGACCCGCTGGGCACCGGCATGCACGCGGTGATCCCCATCCTGTTCGTCGTCGCCGTCGAGGCCGCACGGCACGCGGTCGGCCGGATCGCGGACATCACGGCCGACAAGCACATGGAGGGCGTCCGCCTCACCCGCTGGCTGCTCTCCCCGATGCCCACCTTCAAGCTGTGGCGCCGGATGAAGCTGTGGGAGCTGCGCAGTTACGAGCAGGTCATCAAGCTCGAACAGGACCGGCTGATCTACCAGGCCCGCCTCCAGGCCCGATTCGGCCGCAACTGGCGCCGCAAGGCCCCCGTCGAGTCGATGATGCCGCTGCGTCTGGCGAAGTACGGCGTCCCGCTCGCCGAGACCGCCCCGGCCGGCCTCACCGCCGCGGGCATCGAGCCGGCCCTGCTGCCGCCCGCCCCGGCAGCCGTGGAGACCGAGCGGGAACTGGTGCCGGCCCACGCGCATGCACGGGCGCTGGACGCGGGGGAGAGCATCGATCCTGTGGGTGGGCATCACGATGCCCTGCCTGAGGGAGCCAGTGCCAACTCCTTCGAGGCTGCTGAGCCGGAGATGCCGATGCTCCCGGACGTGGACTACGTGGAGGCGGTGCAGGGCTACATCACCCAGTACGGCACGTTCCCGAACGCCCGACAGTTCGGCCTCTTCCTTGCCGAGTACGCGATCACCGACCCAGCAACCGGCGGCCCGCTGCCCGAAGCCCTCCTCCGTCCGGTACTGCAAGAGGTCAAGCTCGCCTACCCATCGCTGGACGACCAGGAGCCCGCAGGAGCGCTGGACGTCACGGAGCACGTGAACGAGCCCCTCGACGACGACTCCACGACCCCGTTGCCGAACGTGCCGGCGCCGGAGTTGGCCCAGGCGTTCATCGAGGAGTCGGCCGGGCCTCAGCACTTCGAGGCGCCGAGTACGCCCCTGGATGCCGCGCCGCGCATCGGGGCACCGGTGCCGGCTCCGACGGCCGAGGTGACCGATGAACACCGGGTCGGCAACGAAGCGCCTCAGCAGACGTCCCTGGATGTGCCTTCAGCCCGCACTCCGCAGCCCGCTCCCGGTGAACCGGGCACCTGGGAATCGACCGCTACCGAGAGCGGCGCAGCGACGGCACGGCTCCCCGAGCCGCAGGTCGACGAGGTCGATCTGGATCCGGTGCAGCAACAGATTGTGACCGTTGCGGGGTGGCTGGCTGATGCCGAGGAAGCCGGCGAGAAGTTGTCCGGGGCAGAAGTCGCCCGCCGCCTCAGTCTCTCTCCGAAGACCGGTCAGCGGCGTGTGACGGCGGCCGCCGAGTACCTTCAGGAACAGCGTCGGCAGCAGGGCCGGGGGCATCTTCGGTCGGTCACTTCCTGACCGACGGCAGGTTCTGTGAGTGGCCGGTGACCGGAGATGGTCGCCGGCCACTGGCCTCTCCGGGCCGTCTGGGGTGACCGGTCGCCGGGTGACCGATGGGCCGTGACCGATGGCTGTGACCGAAGGCCGACCAAGCGGTGACCGATCCCCTCTGTCGTGACCGATGGCCCATCCAGGAGTCATTGGTCACCGGTCATGACCGAAGACGCCGTATCGGTCACCCGCCTCACACCCCCACCCCCGCGGGCGCCAGGTGCTTTCAGGTCGACGGCTTGCCCACCCCGGCAGAGGGCTTGTCCGGGAGTTGCATCGGCCGGTCACCCTGGCTTACCCAGCCCCCGGGCAGGCTTGCCCAATCGGTCAGGAAGGGCTTGCCCAGTGCACGGGCAAGCCATCCACCTGGTCTTTCAGGAAACTGGGCAAGCCTTCGGGCAAGCCGGGCTGAGGAGAGTTCACGGCACGAGATCCGGAAGGAGACGTGCCGTGCCCGACGTACTGCACCCCGCCCACACCGCAGGCGGGATCTTCAGCAACCTGGACGCCGAGTGGGTGGAACTGTGCGCCGACCCTGCCGTCCACGCCACGGTGACCGATTGGCTGGTGGCCGATCAGCTTACTGACGCTGTCGTATCCGTGACTGATGGGGTGCCCGAACGCGCATCGTGCCACCCCGGCCCGGCCGAGCTACTGGCTGCCTTGCGGACACGCGACCGGCGCATGGCCGACACCGTGACCGATGCCGTGCTGCGCTCGCTGCTGCGCCGCGCTGCCGGCCGTGACCGATCGGCCACGCTCGCCGCACGCGTCATCGTTCAGACGATGATCCCGGCAGCGGTCCGAATGACGCGCGGCCAGGTCCGTCCCTTCGGTGGCCGGTCCTTCGAGGCTGTCGCATCGGTGACCGTGGCCGCGCTCTTCGAAGTCGCACGCTCGGGACGCATCCACACCCGGCCTGGTCGCCCTGCGGCGAACCTTGCCCTGGACACACTGCGTTACGTCTGCCGTGAGCTCGCCGCCGACCGTGAGGAGCGCGGCGAGGACCTGGCCGCCGCCGAGGCGTTCACCGACAGCGGCTGCGATCCGGCCGAGGCCGCCGAAGCCTGCGCCGTTCACTCGGCCGCTGCCGTAGCCGGCCTTCACCCCGTCCAGGCCGTCAGCGCCACCTCGCGCGGCGCCCGCCTGGAACTCCTCGAGCTGGTCCTGGAAGCGCTGGACGCCGGCACCCTCACCCACGCCGACGGCCGAGCCATCACCTGGCACTACAGCACCGAGCCGGTCACCGACACCGACGCGGCGGCACGAAACAACACCACGGCCGGCGCCTGGCAGCGCCGCCGCTCCCGCGCCGTCGCCCGACTCACCGCCTCGCTCGCTTAGGCCGCGTGAGGCGACTTCTTCTCCTGCCACCGACCGCCGCCCCGTACTCGAGGAGACCCACATGCCGCCGCCCGACAAGACGCCCCTGGACGCTGACGAGGAACGCGTCACCCGCGCCCAGCGCCTGCTGATCCACCTGGGCGCCGCGCTGGTCTCGCAGCCCTTCGACACCCACACCCACGACCGGCTGCGCCTCTTCCTCGCCGAGGACGCAGCCGCTGTTCTCGCCTCCCTGGACGCACTGCGACAGCGCCCGGAGACAGAGCTGCGCCAGCGGATCGCCGAACTGGCAGGCCACAACCTGCTGCCCGCGGGAGGCTCGGCATGAAGTCCCTATGGGCCCGCCGCCCCGCCAAGGAGGCGACCGCACCCGGCCCTGAGCCGGAGGACTGGCAGATCGACGAAGCCGCCGGGGACGTTGGCGGCTGGTCGACCGGCGCCCAGGCCAACACCGCCACGATGATGCGCTGGGCCGTGTGGGGGCTCATCATCCTGGGCCCGCTGCTCGGCTTCGTCGCGTACCTGTCCGTACCGGCGCAAGGCGGCCCGGCTCAGCGGAAGGCCACCCCCGCCGCTCCGGCTACCACCGGAGCTCACGGCGCGGCCGGTTACGCCCAGCTGTTCGTCGCAGAGTTCCTTTCCGCGGGGGAGAGCGACCAGGAGCAGCTCGCCGCCTACTACCCCGGCGCCACCAGCCTGCGCCTGGAGGGAGATTCCAGTCGGCAGCATGGTGAGCAGCTCGCCGTGGTCCGACTGAGGCAAACCGATCCCGGTGTCTGGTCAGTGACCGTGGCCGCCCGCATCTTGACGAAGCGGGCCGACGGCACCCGCGACGCTGGTGCCTCCGCCGTGCGGTACTTCCAGGTGCCGGTCGCCACCGCCCCCCTGGCCGGCGGAGCGAGCGGCTACACGGCGCTCGCCATGCCGTCCGAGGTCGCCGCGCCCGGGCGGATCCCCGCCCCGGAGCTCGTCTACGGGCCGATGCGGCCGGCCCTTCCCACGGACCCCCGTACACAGGCCGTCACCGAGTTCCTGGTCGCATACCTCACCGGTACAGGTGAGCTGGACCGGTATCTCGCCCCGGGCACCGACCTCGCCCCGGTCGCCCCCGCCCCCTACACCGGCGTCGCCGTCGACACCCTGGCCATCGAGGGAGAGAAGGGAAGCGAGCCGGTCGGCCCTGTTCCCACCGACGGCACAACGCTGCGGCTGCTGGTCGCCCTGCGCGGCACCGGCCATGACGAGGTCCGTGTCCCGCTCTCGTACGCGCTGACGCTCAAAGCCCGGGCCGGACGGTGGGAGATCGCGAGCCTGGACGGCGCACCTCACCCCGCCGCGGCGTCTGCTGGCGGCGCCATCGCTTCCCCTACGCCCGATACCGGCACCACCTCCCGAACGCCCGCTGCGCCCTCTGAAGGGGACACGCCATGAACTACGACACCGTCACGCTCGCTGCCGGATGGATCCAGACCGGGACCGGCCTCGGCAACGACATCAAGACCTTCATCTTCGACGTGGCGATCCCCGTGCTGTGCGGGGCGTTCGTCGTCATCGTCGGCGTGAAGACGAAAGCCCCCGGGCCGACGATCCTGGCCGTGATTCTCGCGGCCATCGTCTGGGGTGGCTCCGCGAATATGGACACTCTCAAGGACAAGACGACCGAGGACATCACCCAGTACGACGGCGGCAGTGGCGGCGGCACGCTCACCGGTGGTGATGAGTAGTGGCCACGCATCTGGTCGACACCGCCGAGACGGATGAAGAGATCGGCCGCTGCTACACCAAGGCCCGACGTGCCCCGCTGGTCCACGGCGTCATCCGTGACGTCAACGGCGGCCGCGGAATCCGACTCCCGGGCGGCCCGTACACGCTGACCCAGCTCGCCGCGATCGTGTCCACCTTCGTAGTCCTGATCCTGACCCGCGCGGTATGGGGAGGTCACGGGCTGCTGGACGTGGGCCTTCTGCTCGGCCTGCCGTTCGCCGCTGCGTTCGCGCTGCGGCACCTGCACATCGACGGCCGTAACCCGGCCGCCGCTCTCGTCAGCGTCATGACGATGCTCACCGGGCCGCGATGGGGGCGGCTGCACGGCCGGCCGTTGCGGCCCACCCGCCCCACCCGCGAGGACATCCGCATCACCCTCGCCGCGCCTGACGGTCCGCGCCTCTCGCCGGCCGCCCCCGAGGTGTTCAGAGATTCGGCGCCCGCCCCGGCTCCAAACGCGGCCCTTGCTGACCACCTCGGGACACCCGCCCTGGGTGCCGCTGTTGGCCCCGCGGTGGCGTCCGGCGTGCAGGCCCTGCTGGCCCGCCGTACCGCATCCACCGATGAGAAGGAGAAGTGAGATGCGCCTGCCGATCCGGCACGTCGCCGGCAACCTCGTCTTCACCACCCACGGCACGACCTGGGCGATCTGGCGGGTGGCCGCCGCGAACTACTCCCACGCGCCGGCGGGCGCCAAGAAGCGCCGGCTGAAGGCCCTGGAGTCGCTGTTCAAGACCCTCACCGGCGAGCCGATGCTGATGTCGCTGTGCCCGCAGGTCGATCCGATCGCCGTGGTCCGCGCGATGGTCGCTGACGTCGACCTGAAGAAGTCGCCCCGCTACGAGCAGCTCGGGCTCGCCGTCCTGGACCAGCTCGAGACCATGGAACTCACCGGCCGTACCGACTGGCTCGCGATCCCCCTGCCGCCGCTCTCCCGCAAGGATGCCGCCCTGGCAGCCTTCGGTGCGGCCAAGGCCGAAGTCGCCGTGCAGCTCGGCGTGATGCCCGCGCCCATCACCAGCGTGGAGGTCGAGCGGCGTACCGAGCAGGCGAAGCGCATGCAGGCGCAGTGGCCTACCGGGGTGTCCATGCGGCCGGCCAGCGAGGCAGAGATCCTGTGGATCTACGGCCACAGCGCCCGCCGCGGTCTGGCCGAGCCGTTCCTGCCCGATGGCACCGAACCGGGTGTGCGCGGCCGCGGCCGCACTGTCGCCTCGCTCGGAGAGGTCCTGCTGGCCGAGGGCGGCGCCGACTTCACCGGCCGAAAGGCGGTGCCCGGCAATCCCTTCGAGCGGCGCTTCCTGCAGGTCTCCTCCGAGTGGGGCGACTCCTACCAGGCGATGCTCGCTCTGTCCGAGATGCCGGAGGCCTTCGCCCTGCCCGGGGCGGCCTACCTGCAGCAGCTCGACGATCTCGCCTACCCGGTGGACTGGACAGCCCGCCTGGTCGTCACCCCGGGGACGAAGGCCGAAGCCAAAACCCGTAAGCGGGCCCGGCACCTGAAGGCGCAGTCAGCCGAATACCAGGGAGACCCGGCAGGCCCGCCGGCCACCATCGCCAAGCACGAAGCCGACAACGACGAATTCCGCGACCGGCTCTCCGCCTCAGCACGCGAGGTCGAGATCCGCGCCATGGTCACCCTCGCCGTGTGGGGCGCCACCGCCGATGAAGCCCAAGACCGTGCCGCCGCCCTCGCCAGTGACTTCGGAGCCACCGACTACACCTTCGCCCGCCCGGTGGGGGAGCAGACCAACCTCTGGCATGCCATGCTGCCCGGCTGCCGGACCCCCAGGGTCATGACCGGCTACGCCCAGTACCTCCTCGCCCGCGACTTCGCCATGGCGATGCCCTGGTGCGGCTCCCAACTCGGCGACGAGCGCGGCGGCCTGTTCGGCCTCCAGCTCGCTTCCGGCGGCGCCCGCCCCGTCATGATCGACCCAGCCCGCGGCCCCCGAGAGAACGCCTCCGCGTCCATGGCATTCATCGGCGAGCTCGGTGCCGGCAAGTCGGTCGCCATGAAGTCGGCCGTCTACAACGTCCTCGCCCGCGGCCACCAGCCCGGCAAACCCCACTCCCGCGGCCGCGCCGTCATCGTCGACCGCACCAAGGAAGAGGAGTGGGCTCGGTTCGCCAAGGCGTGCCCCGGCAGCACCCAGCTCATCCGCATTGACCAGAGCGCCGAGGTCTCCCTCGACCCGCTCCGCCTGTACGTGAAGGACAGCCCGAAAGTCGCGGCCCGCTTCTGCGAGTCGTTTCTCACCCTGCTGCTCGGCGTGAAGCCGATGGACCTCGAAGGCGTCGCCCTGTCCGAAGCGGTCCAGGCGGTGCTGGAGCGGCCCGATCCGTCGATGCGGGCCCTGATCGCCGAACTCACCCGGCGTGGAGGAGAGGACACCTCCGCTCGTGACCTGGCCCGCAAGCTCAACGCCGTTGCCCGCAAAGACCTCGCCGCCGTCGTCTTCGACGACACCCTGCCGGTCGTCGACACGACCCGGGCCGACTCCGTCGTCTTCCTCGTCAACTCCCTCGCCCTTCCGAAGAAGAGTGAACTGGCCTCCGACCACCGCATCGAGCGCCTGGAGTTCGAGAAGGTCCTGGGCCGCTCCCTGATGTACCTGATCGCTGCCGTCGCGCGCGAGACCGTCATGCGGCACAAGGACGAGTTCGGCGTCGCCGTCTTCGACGAGTGCTGGTGGCTCACCTCCAGCGACGAAGGCCTGGAGCTACTGCTGGAACTCATGCGCGACGGACGCAAGCACAACGCCGCCGCCTACGTCGGATCACACGACCCCGACGACATCGGCCCCGCCAACAGCGAGAAGGGCGCCATCATCCGCGGTCTCATCCCACACCGGCTCCTGTTCCGGCAGACGACCCGCGCGCTCGCTTCCCGCGGCCTGGAGTTCCTCGGCGTCGATGCCACCGACGCCGAGCTGCTGGACCTCGTCACCGCCGGCCTGTCCCCCCTGGACCTGCCCGATGAGGAGAAACTGGCCCGCGCCGGTGAATGCCTCTACCGCGACCTGCCCGGCCGCATCGGGCTGATGAAGGTCCTCATCCCGATGGACCCCGCCATCATGCGCGTCATCCACACCACCCCCAGCGACTACCGGACCGCAGCATGACCACACTCCTGACGTGGCGCATGCGCATGCGGACACTGGGCTCCTTCCGCCTGCGCATGGCCCTGCTCTTCGCCGCGCTGGCCGCCACCACGCTCACACTGCTCACCTCGCTCCCGGCCCACGCCGAGCCCACCCCTGCCCCCACCACATCGGCCCCAGCCGCACCGGAACAGCGGGCCCCCTCTGCAGAGGAGATGGAGGAGATGGAGCAGCTCCTCAAGGAGCAGGGGGAGCGCCTCAGCAAAGGGGCGCAGGAAGCCATGCTCGAGGCGGAGAAGGAGCGGCTGCGCAAGATGCTGCCCGACGAGGGAGGCGTCCTGGGTGTCTTCAACGTGACGGACAAGAACGGCCTGCCCATCAGTGTCTACACCGTCAAATCCGACACCGGAGACCTGCTCGACTGGGACCTGGGCATCCAGAACCTGCTCACCGAACTCTGCTTCATGATCACTAAATGGGCGATCGCCTTCTGCTGCTGGCTCATCGCCTGGGCCCTGTCCTTCGGCCTCGCGAAACTGCTTCTGGCCCCCGTGCTGGCGGTCGCCAACTCACTCCACACCCGCGTGATCCTGGAAATGGGCCTGCCGTCGCTGTTCCTGTCCGTCTGCGCCCTGGTCTGCGTCGCCCGGATCTTCTTCGGCGACCGAGCCCGCGGGTGGGGCGACGCAGCCCTGTCGCTCCTCCTGGCCGCGCTCACGGCCACCCTGCTGTCCTCCCCGCCACAGGTGCTCCTAGGGGAAGAGACCGGGGCGATCGCCCTCACCAGGGGCCTGGCCCTCGAAGTCGCCGACGTCATCCTGGACGCCAACCCATCCGACCCACAAGACAACGACGTCACCACCCCCGCCACAGCCACGTCACTGTCCCGGCCGCTGACCGACGCACTCACCGACGCCTTCATCACCAAGCCGGCCATGCTCCTGCAGTACGGCCGCGTCTTCGAAGGCGAGTGCGCGACCGCCTACGCCGACACCCGCCTGGAACAGCTCGCCTACGACCGCGCAGTCCAATCCCGCGTCAACAAGCTCAAGAAGGTCAACGGCTACGCCGACTACCTCAGCCCCAGCTCCTGGGTCGGCCTCCCCGGCGCCTCATCCGTGCTCAACAACGGCCTGGAGCTCGGCACTCGCTGGGGCGTCGACCACTTCGGGGACCCGCCGATGGGCCGCTTCGAGGAAAAGTGCGTGCCCGGCGACGTCGACGCCGCGAAGAAAGCCTCGCTCGACAAGCTCGGCGGCAGCGTCTTCCTTCTCGTCGCCGCGTTCATCGTCACCATCCTCATCTCCGCTCTGGCCGGCAGCTTCCTCCTCGCCCAGTGCCGCATCGCCTGGGACGCCGTACGAGGCGAACCCGCGCTGATCGCCGGAACCATCCCCGGTGCCGGCCGGGCCTTCCTGTGGGACTGGGCCGCCTCAGTCCTGCACCGTCTCGGCCAGATGCTCGCCTCCGTCATCGGCCTCGCCGTACTCATCCTGATCATCCAGGCTGTCCTGGACCCCGCACAGGAGGACTGGGGCAGGGAGCTGACCCTGCGGTTCCTCGTCGTCGACATCGTGTGCCTCGGAGCGATCAAAAAGCGCAAGGCGCTCGCCGCCCGCTCCAAGCAGGTCGCCTCCAACTGGCGCGCCAAGATGTCCAACGCACGAGTCGGCGGCACCCACGGCTCGGTCTTCACACCGCCGGCCACCTCCACCGTCCCCAAGAACCGCCACATCGTCCGCACGACCACCCGCGGCCTCGTCCGCGGAGCCATCGCCGGTGTCGCACTCGCCCACGGCAACCCCCTCGCCGCAATCGGCTACGCCATGCCACGGACCATCGGAGCCACCGCCCTGATGTCCCGGCTCCAAAGCGGCGGCCGCCGTGGCCAAGGCCCCCGGCCCCGGCCAGCCGGCCGAACACACCCCCGCCCGTCAGTGCCCCGCCCTCAGCCCGGCCAGTCCCCTCAGCCAGGCATTCCGGCCCACCCCGGACCGCCCCCTCAGGCGGGCGTACCTGCCCAGCCCGGCCTGCCACCCGCACGATCGCGCCCTGCCGGCACGAACCGTCCGGCCGGTGCGCCTCGGCGGGGCGGCCCCGCCACCCCGACCGCCCGCCAGCGCACGCCGGCCGCCGCACCGGTCAACCACCCCTCCACCGGGGGAACCCCGGCTTCCCCGGCAGGAAGCCCCCGCCGGCACGTCCAGGCGCACCGCGCTGTGGCCCGCCGTACCCAGCAGGCAACCAACGCGGCGAGCCGCCGGAGCGGACCGGGCAGCTTCGAGGACCAACTCGCCCAGCGGGAGGAGCAAGAACTCGCCCGCCGGCGCAGGCGCCTGCGAGGCACCTCGTGACGAAGAAGGGGAAGAAGTGGCTGGCCGGCACCGCAGCCCTGGTCGTGCTGGCGACCGTCCTGGCAGGAGCGATCGCCGCGCACGTCGTTGGCATTCAGCAGAGCCAGGCCGCGGCTGCTCAGACCCAATGCGCCGCAGACGGTGCCGACGCGGACACCGTGCAGATCACCCAGCAGGTGAAAGCGGCACTCGCCGGCAGCGGCACCGTCCAGGTCCCCGGCCTCACTGCTCCTAAGGAGCAGCTGCCCAACGCGAAGATCATCGTGGCCACCGGAGCACAGATGGGCGTCTCCGCGCGCGGTCAGGTCATCGCGCTTGCCACAGCCCTCCAGGAATCAGCACTGCGGAATCTGGACGGCGGTGACCGTGACAGCCTCGGTTTGTTCCAGCAACGTCCCTCACAGGGCTGGGGCACCCGGGAACAGATCATGGACCCTGTCTACGCATCCACGAAGTTCTACAAGGCGCTCAAGTCCCTGAAGAACTGGGAGGGCATGCCCATCACCGTCGCTGCGCAGAAGGTGCAGAAGTCGGCCTTCCCTGACGCGTACGCCAAACACGAACCGCTGGCGACCGCCCTGCAACAGGCCATCTCCCCAGCACTGGGCCAGTCTTCCGGCCCCGGCGCCAGCTCGGTCGACGTCGGTTTCGGCGGTAGGTGTTCTTCCGCGGCCGGCACCGACTACGGAGACATCCCCGCTGGCACGCTCCCCAAGAGCTACCAGATCCCCGTCAACATCCCCCCGCAGGCACGCAACGCGATCCGCTGGGCCCTTGGCCAGCTTGGCACGCCCTACCAGTGGGGCGGAACCTGCACCAACCCCCACGGCGCCGTCGCCCGCGACCGGTGCGACTGCTCCTCACTCATGCAGCGCGCCTACGGCACGGCCGGCATTACGATCGCCCGCACGACATACGAGCAGATCCACGACGGCCGCCCGGCACCACTGGACGCGCTCCAGCCCGGGGACCTCGTCTTCACCGTGGGCAGCGCGGCGCGGCCGGAGCACGTGGCCATGGTCATCGGAGACGGTCTCGTCGTTCACGCGCCCAAGCCCGGACGGGACGTTGAGGTCGCGAAGCTCTCCACCCACGGGAGCATCCTGGTGGCTCGTCGAATCGCGTAACCGCGCTCGTCACGATAGCGCGGCTGGCCCGAGCCGTTCCCGCCCCGGTGGACCCGTTACGGCACGACGGTGTCGTAGGCCGCGCGAACGGGGTCCGTCTTGGTCAGCAAGCCGGTCTCCGCGAGGTCACGCAGAAGCTGACGCGCTCGCTTGTCCGTAACGTCGTGCCCAGCAGCCGAGAGCGCTGCGACAGCCCCACGCGTGTCCCAAGAGCCCTGTCGAGAGCGGATCGCCTTCTCCAGGGACGCTGCCTGGGTCATTCGCTGCTCAGCCCACTCCTCCGGAGTCTCCTCGACAGCCCGGATCGCGGCGAAGAAGACAGACAGCAACTCTTCGTCCATGGCGTAGCCGACGACCTTTCCAAAGCCAGGCCCCTGCGGCGTGATCGGGGGCTGAATCGTCTCGGGCCAGCGGCCGAGCAAGGCGCCTCGCGTAAGCAGTCGCTTCAGTGCTGCGCTGTGCCCGCGCAGGCTCGTCGTCGCGTCCTCGCGTAGATCATCAGAGGCCACATATCCGTCACCAGCGACCGCCAGCTTCACAATCCGTCGGGCTCGACCAGGCAAAGACCGGTAGTACTGTTCAGCTCGCTCTGCCGTCCAAAAAGCATCAGCCTGGACGTCCGAGGCATGCTCTGCGAGTAGCTTGAGGAGCCTCTCCTGGAACTCGGGCGTCGGATTCTCTACCCGGACCGTGATGATCACGATGCTCCCCTTACATAAGACGAGTTGAAAGGTGTTCTTACGGGTGAGGATCGTAGCCAGCCCTGGCTCGTCTGTCACCGGTTCAAACAACGTTCTTAAGTACGAGGTGCATGTGACGACCTCCCGCGGCCCCAGAGGCGAAGGCTCGGCAGCACAGCACCGACAGACACCCCGCATGGGTGAGAAGCCGCCTCCGGCGATGACTCTCAGCAGTGGGGCGCGTTGAGTACATCATGCGAAAGATCATGTGTATTGCGGCGTCTGCGATGGTGTTCGGCTGCCTCGGTCAAGCACCTGCCCAGGCCAGCGGAGGTGCCGATGATGGGCCCGTCAGCATCGGAGTCATCGGCGACGGTCTCAGAGTGAAGGAGGTGCGGGCGATTCTGACCGGATGGGAGGCCGGCGCCCAGGCCCGAGTCAGCCTCTGGAAAGGCCGCACCTACATCCGTCAGATCCGGGGATGGAAGTACGCCTCCGCCAAGGAGCTCTCAGGGCACAAGTTCGAGGTCACCACGTGGAAAATCAACAAGAGCTTCCCGCACCGCTCCCGGCTCTGCGTGGAGTTCAAGGGGCATGACCGAATGCCGTGCGTCACGATCAAGCGGTGAGGACGCGCCAAGGCAGCCCAACACCGCTTCCGGTTGCACGACTTATCGGCTGCAGGGCTGGCGCGACAGCCCGCCCAGCTCCCGGCGGGGCGTGATGCTGGCACAAGAACACATGATCACCACTCTCGCCGAGACCTGAAGCACCAGTCCCTTACCTGTGGACTCGCCGCCGCCGCTGGGAAGCAGTCCGTCGCGTCGGCCCGGGAGGCGACAGGCGGGACGTTCGCAGGGTAAGTGTCGTCGGCGCGCCTACGCGGCCGCGTACGTATGCGCGCGTCCGCCCCGCCACTCCACCCACTCCGGCTGGTCCAGCAGCTGCTCCGCGTCCGGCAACCCCGCCCGCCGCAAAAACTCCACGACGTCGTGATCCTCGTAGGCGAGCCCGGCGATCTGCCCACGGATGGTGACCCGCCGGCCGCCGGTGGGGGAGAGGCGGTGAATGACTATCGGGGCGCTCATCTCTCCAGGGTGCGACTCCAGGCCGGTCACAGCATGCCGGGCGCGGAACGCTGACAGCCCGGACGGCCCCGCTGCGTTCGGGTGCTCCTACTCACTGGGCCGGTGCGGCAGTCGCGCCCGGAAATCGAACAGGCATAGCATTAGGTCGTGCCCAAGATATCCCCTTCCTTCGCGTTCCCCCAAGACCTCCTCGACGCCCAGGTGGCCCTCCACGAGACGCGTGCCGCGTCCGAGAAGCACGCGCGCACCTTGCCGTGGTCGGCCGAGCCGACGCCCGGATGGGAGGGCGAAAAGCAGCTCCACACGTTCCGGCCGGGCAGAGATGACAGCCCCGGATACACCGAAGAGCAGCACGCGGAAGTCGCACGGTTCCGGACCGAGCTGCTGCGCCTGTCGACGGTGGTCTCCACGCACCCGTTCTGGGAAACCGTGGAGCGCGGGAACCTGGTGGCGGCCCGTATGGCGTTGAAGCACGCCCACGAGCCAGTTGACACCGAGGCGTAGCCGTGTCCGAGCACGACGACCGGAGCCGTGAGCCGACCCCGCTGGAGAAAAACAGGGCGCTCCTGGAGTGGCTGGAGTACCAGGTGGGGCAGGTGAAGAACCGGATCCGCGAACTCGAGGTCCAGGAGGAGCAGGAGCGCCGGCGCAAGGCGGCCGCGCATGCCGCACAGCGGTGGAAGATCCAGCCCCAGCGGTCGCACGCGACGGCCCTGCTGCACCGTGGGGACTGCACCCTGTATCCGACGGACGCTGGGTATATCAGCCGCGAGGACGCGATGATCGCGCTGGCCGAGCCGGACATCGAGCCGTGCGAGATCTGCCGGCCGGACACCGGGCTGACATCCGGGTAGTGAAGCCCCGCCCGGGGGAGAAGCGGGCGCGCCACCGTCCCTGAGTCGCGCCCCCTGCCGGGGCGTCGTACACAGGGAACATGAGCGAGCAGACATGGCATCCGGGCGAGGTCGCGCCGGAGAGACCCCCGGTGGAGCCGATGCTCGCGCAGGCCCGCGAGATGCTCCCGCCGCTCGGCACCGGCGCCGGCCGGATGGCGGTGCAGCCCAAATTCGACGGCTTTAGGGCGCTGCTCTACACCCCGCTCCGTGAGGGGGCCCCTGTGCTGCTGCAGACTCGGCGTGGGGGCCTGGTCCAGGACCGCTTCCCAGACCTGACCGCCGCCGCCCGCAGCCTCCCGAACGGTCTCGTTCTCGACGGCGAGCTCGCCGTCCTCGACCACCACGGCCAGCTCAGCTTCATGGCCCTGCAACGCCGCGCGACCGCCGGCCGCAACGCACGCGCCCTGGCCGCCGAGCTCCCCGCCCACTTCATCGCGTTCGACGTCCTGCAAAGCGACGGCCAGGAGCTGCTGGACGAGCCCTTCGAGCACCGCCGCGAGATCCTGGAGGCACTGTTCGCCGACCACCGGCTGGCACCGCCGTGGACGCTCTGCCCTTCGACCACAGATCCAGCGATCGCGGACGAGTGGCTGTACGAGTGGACCGACGTCCCTGGCGTCGAAGGTGTGGTGCTCAAGAGCCTGACGGGCCGGTACCGGCCGGGCGTGCGCGGCTGGACCAAGGTCCGCCGCAGGAACTCCACCGAAGCGCTCATCGGCGGCGTCACCGGCTCCCTGCACCGCCCCCAGGTCCTGCTGCTGGGCCGATACGACACCACCGGCCGCCTACGACTGGTGGGAAAGACAACCCCGCTGAAACCCGGCCCGGCCCGTGACATCGCCGACCACCTCACCGCAGCCGGCCCCAGCCACCCCTGGACCGGAGTCCGCTTCACCGCGTCCTGGACTAGCCGCATCCCCCTGAAGCCGGCCCTGGTCGACCCCGTCCTCGTCGCGGAGATCAGCGCCGACACATCACAGGACCACGGCGTGTACCGCCACCCCCTACGCTACCTACGGATTCGGACCGAGATGCATCCGATTCAAGTGGCGAAGTTCGGAGAACCGGACTAATCACAAGCTGAAGACGATATTGAGGGAGAGGCCATAGATTGGCGGAGCAGAATACGGCAGTGGCCCCCTCTCCTTACCAGAGGGGGCCACTGTCTACTCCAGCTCGCGATCGTTGATCAGTTGCTGATGTCCGCAGTGAAGGCGGCCCACGCCGAGCCTGAAACACGAAGTCCGGGGATGGACGTGTCCTTGGAGTCACGAACTGCGATCAGCCCGTGCATATCTGCGACCTCGACGCAGGCGTTGCCGCTGCCCTCGGAATAGGACGACTTGAACCATGTTGCGATGGACTGATCCTGCTGTGCATTTGTCATGAGATCTCTCGGGCTAGTGTCCGGACATAGTCGACGGTCTCTTCCGGCGGCAAAGCGGATGCTGACAACCGCTCGAAGCGCCGTGAGAAGACCCCTACATCGCGGGGCTTGCCTGACATGGCCAGGGCTCCCCACGCGTTGTCTGCCTGGACCTGAGGCGGCAGTTCATCGCCCATGTCCAGGATGCTGAAGTCGGCGGCGAAGCGGTACCGCTTGCCGTTTGTGGGGAGGATTTGGATCGTCACGTTCTCGAGTTGCGAGAGCCTTATCAGGTCCTCGCACTGTTCCTGCATGACTTCGGTGTCGCCCACGATGTGCCGCAGGGCTGCCTCGCCAATGACGGCGACGAGCTGGACCGGGTCGTCTTCCCGGGTGATGAACTCTCGTCGTTGCATCCGGAGTCGCACGGCCTTGTCCACGGATTCGGTGGGGACTTCCAGGACCGGCTGCTGCATGGCGAAGAGGGCTCTCGCGTACCCCTCAGTCTGAAGACTGCCCCAGGGAAGCAGGGGGTGGTAGGCACGAATCGTGCGTGCGACCTCCTCGATGCCGACGAACTTCGACATCTGGGTCGGCGTCATGGCGTCGGTAAACGCCGTCACCCACTCTTCGCTAGAGGCTTCTCGCTGGATCTTTAGCAGCTCGTCGATCATCGAAGGGTCGGTGACCGAGTAGCGGTCGAGGAGCTCGCGCAGATGCTGAGCTCGTCGCAGCGAGGACGTACCTGTCTCGATCCGCTGAAGGTGCGCTTCAGAGAACCCGAGCCCTTCCGTGGCTTCCGCCATGGTGAAGCGGGCGGCCGTTCGGAGCTTGCGCAGCTCCTGTCCGAGAACGATCTTGCGTGCGGTCGGTCGTGGTCGAGCTGCCAATGTGCTTCCCTCCCCGGCGCATGTGCGCGCCCTCCAGCCCGATGTGCGCGCGTCCCGCTGCGATGTGCGCAGTGTTTCACTCGACGTGCGCGCCCGAACAGTCCATGTGCGCGCTCTGGCACTTGCCAATTTAGTCCTCATTGAGGATTCAGTGAAGACTCGCTTGAATCCTAACCCTCGACTACAACAAGCTAGTTGTTGTTGCAGGGCGCTACCTCAGCTGCTCTGCCTGGCTGTTGGTGCCCGAGAGCTGGGTGCCCCTGTCTCGCGCGGAGGACTGGGCTATGACACTCGCTGCAACCGACCGGCAGGCGCTCGGCAAAACTGCCGCATCCAGCCTGAGGTGCACACCCGGTCCGTCTCAGTCCTTCGAGCTATGCGTAGAACGTGAATGTGGACTGGCCGGATTGACGGATCGCGACCTGCGCCAGCCGAGCATCTTCCGGAGGATCGCCAGGGCCTTTCTGCGGAAGTGGGGGGTCGCTGACTGCCAGGACAATGTCTGTCTTCTTGTCTCGGAACTGGTTACCAACGCCCTCTTGCACGGCCGCGGCCCGGTCAGCTTCCGGATGGTGCACCGTGGCCGGATCGTGGAGCTGTCGGTGGCGACGGACGAGTCCGTCCCCGATCTGGCCGCACGCCCCGGAGCGGAGCTCGACGAATGCGGTCGCGGCCTGGTGCTCGTCGATGCAGTCGCCACGGACTGGGGCGTCCGAGATGGCCGTGTCTGGTGCACCCTCCCCTGCCACTCCACCAGGAGCGCATGATGCGAACCTCCTTAGGTACTCAAGCAGAGCCTGCGCCCCCCGACGCCCAGCAGGCTTACGTGGCTTCGAGCACTTCCCATCACACGATGCGGCGCGTCGTAGCCGGACCGCTGCGGTTGGCATTCTCGGACTCCGAGATCGACGGCCTGTGCAACGACCTCAGCATGGTCTTCGACGAACGTGCCATCCCCGACGAGCGCCAGGTCGCGGACCTCACGTTGCGCCTGCACGGCTCCCTCATGCGACTGACCGGCGCAGCCAGCGACCCACGCCTCTGCCTCGAGGCCGCAGACGCCGTTGCCTTAGCCAAGGCGATCCACGCGGCTCGTACCCACCTCAACAGGGAAAATCCTTCTCCGCGGAACAGCATCACGCCGAGGGTCGTCCTGGTGCAGCTGGCGCGCGTCGTCAGCGACCTCCTCGACGCCTTGGGCGCGGTCGGCCTGCTCGAACCGGCGGACCTCCTCGACGACGCCCACCCCCCTTCCGGACATCCCACACCTGGTTGTCTCCCGGCCGCGTAGCGCGCGGGGACAACTTCCGATGGGCTCTCTGCCCGACTTCCCAGGCAGGAGTTCGGCTCACGCGCCCCACGCGCAGTTCGAGCCCCGGCCGCCCACCTATCCGAGGGCGGCCGGTCCCACCCCTCTCATTCGGAGAGCCTCATCAGCCGTCGCTCCCAGCAAGCAGCAACTTTCCTACTCGCCCTCCTGACCATCATTGCCGCCGCGTCAGCCGAGCCCTGGGACGGTGCCCCTCGCCCTCCCAGCTGGTTCACAGCGCACCCCTGAACGCCGTGCCTTGTCGGGGTCCCCTGTCCCCTAGGCAGGGCACGGCTCCCAACCCGCTCTCTCGCAGGAGTCCTTGTGACCACACCGACAGCCCAGCGGACAGAGGTGACCGCAGTCGGCTCCCCCGGAGGAGTCCACGTTCGCGCCTGGATCCCCAACGAACACGGCGAAGTACTACTGGTACCCCACGGCACGTCGCACATGGAGCTGCCCGGCGGTCCCGCCGACATCACGGACACCGACCCGGGGGCGCTCGTCGCGCACGTGCAGGCCCAGGTAGGAGTGCTCGTCATCCCCGTCGGGCTGCTCGCTACGGACCGACAGCCGGACGCACGCCACTCGATCCTCCTCTGCGCCCGCCTCGACAGCACCACCCTGGCGAGGAGCGTCGACCCACACCGCTACCACTGGGCTCGTGCGGACACCTTCCCGCACAAGGCGCTGCCACAGCTGCACATGCAGATCGCCTCCCTGTGGCAGGCCTGGGAAACTCAGCGGTCTGTCGTCCTGAGCCGCGGCCGCCCGGATAGCCGTCCCGCCGTCGGACCCTAAGTAACTCAATCGAAGAAGGGTTTTCCATGCCTCCTCAGAAAGTCACCAAGAACAAGGTCCTCTGCTACGTCGTGCGCGACGGGAAGCTGCTGGTCTTCCGGCACACCGACTACAGCTACGAGGAGGTCGGCATCCAGGCCCCGGCCGGCAGTATCCGCCCGGGGGAGACGCCGGAGGCAGCGGCGCTGCGGGAGGCGGGGGAGGAGACCGGCCTCAGCGACTTCAAGATCGTGCGGAAGCTCGGCGAGGCCGAGTATGACATGAGCCCCTACCGGTTCGAGCTCCAGCGCCGGCACGTCTTCCACCTCGAGCTGACCGAGCCCACGCCGGAACGGTGGGACAGCCAGGAGGACCACGACGGGGTCGGCGAACCGACACGGTTCGAGTGCTTCTGGATCCCGCTGGAGGCCGCCCACGTGCTGCAGTCCGGCCAGGGCGCCCTGTTGGGGCGCCTGTTCGACTGAAATTCCGTCCGGTCCCGGCCCACAGCAGGAGGCAGCCGATGTACCGCACCACCGCACAGCACGGACCGAGTCAGATCGAGCAGCTGTACCGCGGCCTGGACATCGAGGACACCACCAGCGCCGTGTCGGTGATCCTGAAGCTGCGCGGGGAGACCTGCGACATCGACTGCCTCTACTGCTACGAGAAGCGCAAGGAGGCCCCGGGGGGCGCCCGTATCGACCCCGGCCAGGTGCGCCGGCTCGCCGAGCTTTTCGCGGGGCGGCCCCTGGCGGTGGAGCTCCACGGCGGCGAGCCGTTGACGGCCGGCCGGGAGCGCATCACCGAGGTGCTGCGCGAGCTGGCCGCCCAGCCGAGCGTCGTGCGGGTCTCGATGCAGACCAACGGCGTGCTGCTCAACGAGGCATGGCTGGACCTCTTCGACGCCGAGTACCCGGGCCTTCAGATCGGCATCTCCCTCGACGGGGACGCGAAGGGCAACGCGTGGCGGGTCGGCTACGACGGCAAGCCCGTCTACCCGCGCGTCACCGCGGCCCTGCGGCTCCTGGCCGAGCGCGGCCGCCGGGTCGGGGTGATCGCGGCGGTCACCCCCGCTCTCCTGGGCCGCGCCGAGGCCGTCCTGGACCACCTGGCCGACTTCGAGGCCGTGAACGCGATCAGCTTCGCGCCGTGCTTCGACACCGCCGTGCGCCGGCCCACCGCGGCGTCCGGGCCGCGCGTCCCGGCAAGCCGCCAGCTCCAGCAGGCGGCCGTCGACGGGGCGGGCGGCCCGGCCTGGGCGATCAGCCCTTACTCGTACGCCGAGTTCGTGCTCGCCGCCACCGCCCGCTGGATCCACGCCGGGTACTTCGCGCGCATGAAGCTGGAGCCGACGGTCTCCACCATCCGCCGCCTGCGCGGTCTGGGATCCGGCTTCTGCCACTTCTCCGACCTCAAGTGCGACCACGTCTTCACGCTCTACCCCGACGGCCGGTTCGGGAGCTGCGACGAACTTCCCTGGCCGCAGGCCCAATTAGCCCGCCTCGACCAGGCGGTCGACCAGCCGGGAATCATCGCCGCGCAGCGCCGGCTTCCCCTGCTGAACCAGGGGAAGTCCCTGATGAACCGGTGCACCACCTGCGACTACCGCTCGGCGTGCGGCGGCGGCTGCATCGCCACCCGCGTGCGATACGAGGCGGCCGGCGACCAGGACGCCTACTGCGACTACCGAATGCGGATGATCGACGGCATCGCCGCCCTCCTCGCGCAGCCCGCCCACCCGGCCGGCGCCTGGTGCACCACCACCCGCTGGCGGCCCCGCACGCCAAACAGCATGCGCGACCTCGACGCCTTCCTCGCCCGCTGGAACAGCACCGACGCGCCCCGCCCTCCGGTGCGGCTGCACACCAGCGCGCACGGCAACATCAACACCGTCGGCCGGCCCGGCATCCACGAGGCCGACGACCTCGACCCGGCCCACCCCCAGTGGCGCGCGGCGATCGAGCCCGGCATCCGCCCCCTGGTCGACGCCGTCACCACCGGATGGGGCCTGATCACCTACGACAGCTGCCAGGGCCACCCCTACACCGGCCTCGACCTGGCACCGGCCGAGCGACGAGTCGGGATCCTGCCGCGCGACCGCACCCAGTACGCCCGGGCGGCGGCGGCCCTGTGCCGCACGGTCGCCGCGGCCGCCCCCACCCTGCCGCCCGCCGTGCGGGCGACCGTGGGGCGGGCGCAACTTGAGTGCGAGAGCAGCGGGCGCACCGTCCCAGTCCTTGACCTGATCCTGCTGCCCGCCCCCGGGCACGACTGGACCGCGTACTTCGCCGCTCTCGACACCGCCACCGACGTCCTCGCCCGCGCGCTCGCCGACGAGGACCCCGCCGCCGGCCACGACTGCGCCTGCCGGGTGCCCCGGCCGGCCGAGGCCGCGGCCCAGGGGGTCGGGGTGTGAGCGCCGCGCCGGACGTGCTGACGATTCACCAGCTGCTTGGGCGGATTGTGTACTTCCACGCCTTGCACATCGCGCCTGCCCTGCCCGCCGGGCCCCCGGCGCGGCCCGGCCCGGCGTGCTGCAACCACGCACCGGGCCCCGGCCGGCGCCCGGCCCCCGCTCTCCCCGCCGGCTCCGCCTGGCACGCGCTCGTCGACGTCGCGACCGCTCTGCCGTCCCATCACCGGCCGTGCCCGCACCCCGCCGGGGCGTGCTGCGCAACCTGCCGGATCGCCGCCGCCGCCTCGGCGGTGGCCGGGGGGTGGGCGCTGACCGAGCACCGCGCCTACCGGCAGGGCGACCCGGCCGCCTGGCTCGTGGAGGACTGCCGGACAGCGACCGCGGACCGGATCGCCCGCGTCTTCTCCGCCCAGCACCACACGGCCTGCCCGGCGCTCGACGGCCTGACCGCCCCCGGCCCGCACGCCCTGCCCAGCTTGGACACGCTGCCGCTCACCGCCGAGCTGCTGGCCCTGTGGGCGGACCCGGCCGCCACCACCCGCACTCCCGTGGCCAGTTGGCTCAACCACTGCACCGGCCTCGCCGACGTCCGCCGCGTGCTCGACTCGCGAAGGAGCACCACGTGATCCACATCGCTGAAACCGTCGCCATCGGCAGCATCGAATCCTTCCTCAGCCCCGAGGAGCGGGACCGGCTCACCGCCGTGATGCGCACCTTCCTCACCCCCGAGGAGCGGGGACGCTTCGGCGAGCAGCGCACTCGCTCCATCCACGAGATCCCCGGCCACTCGCCGCAGCAGGCGATGGCCGTGTACGAGCCGGCCGGGCGGGTGGAGATCCCGACGATTCCCGCCGAGGCCGAGGGTGTGCTGCAGGTCGCCTTCGACCGGGCCCGCCCGGCGCTGTCCCGCGTCATGCCGTCCATCACCACCTGCCGGCCCTGGACCTACGTCGAGTACGGGCCCGGGCAGCACATCACCGCCCACCTCGACGGCATCGCCCCCGACCCGCTCGCCTGGCCGCGGCAGATCGCGGGGATCAGCGTGGTCATCAGCCAGGCGCAGGCCGGAGGCGGCTTCTACGTCGAGAGTTCCTCCAGCGACCGCCTGTGGAACACCCGGCTGGACCACGACCCCGGCAGCGGCTACGCGGACGGCATGTGGCTCGCCCACGACGGCGCCGACCACTCCGCCCACTGGTTCGCCTCCCTGCCCCGCACCCGATGGACCGTCGACCCCGCCCCCGGGAGCGCCCTGCTCTACGGCTCCCAGCTCGCGCACGGCACCGAGCCGGTCACCGGCGGCCGCGTCGCGAAGTTCATCAGCTGGCTCATCGCCGAGAAGCAGTAGGGGAGGGGACGGCATGCTGCTGGCTCTGGAAGGCATCGCCGGCGCGGGCAAGAGCACGCTGCGCGACCGGCTCCTGGCCGACGCCCACGCCGCGCACATCGCCCTGGGCCACATCGGCCAGTTCTCCTGGCTGTCCCTGCCCGCCACCCACACCCTCGTCGGCCTGCGGGCCGGCCGCCCCGCCGCCACCAGCGACCAGGCCCTCGCCGCCGCCCGCACCGACCTTCAACTCCACGCCCAGCACAACCTCGCCCCCGCCCTGAGTGCGTGTTTTCGAACCTGCGCTCTGGAAAAACTGGGGTGACAGGGGTCCGGCGATAGGCGAGACTCCGGCAGTGCGTGATCACATAGAGACCTCCTCCGGCCTGCTGCTGCGTCGATGGACCGGGTTGGATGTCCGCCCGGTGATGAGCGCGTTTGCAGATCCCTTGATGCGCGGACAGTCCGAGGAGGCCATCGACTCGGAAAGCGCTGCAGAACAGTGGATCTCGGGATGGGTGGAGCGATGGGATAGGGGCTCTGCCTTCGCCTTTGCCGTGGTTGATGGTGACGGCGTTGTAGTCGGGAACGCCGCTGTTGGTGCAGTCGACCGACGCCATGGCATTGGTTGGGTCTCGTACTGGACGACGGCCGCGGCGCGTGGGCGGGGTGTCGCCTCGCAGGCATGCCGAGTTCTGGCGCGGTGGGCGTTCGACGACGCTGGGCTGTTCCGCCTTGAGCTGGGACACCGCGTCAACAATCCTGCGTCCTGCCGGGTCGCTGCTGCCGCGGGTTTCGCGGTAGAAGGTCTTCAACGGCAAAAGCTTGAATACGACGGTGTGCGCTATGACGTCGAGCTGCACGCAAGGCTGGCAGGCGATGTAGAGCCATCACTCCGGTAGCGATTCAGTGTTGATCGGCCGAGTTCCGCCGTCGCAACTCACTGCTTGACCGTGGCCTTCTTGGACCAACTGGTCCGAGGGCCTTTGCGGGTGAGTCGCCTGGTCATGAGGGTGATGGCTGCCCAAGTGATCAAGGTTTCTGAGTGCTGGACGAGCCGTTCGTAGTCCCGCGCGTGCCGGCGGGCGTGCATCATCCAGGCCCATGTTCGTTCCACGACCCAGCGGCGGGGCAGCACGATGAACCCGGAGGCGTCCTTGGGACGGCTCACGGTCTTGATCGTAAGGCTCAGATAACTCTTTGCCCAGGTCACGAGCTTTCCGGCGTAGGCGGAGTCTGCCCAGACGATGGTGATCTCGGGGTGCATGAGGCGGAGCCGGAAGAGGAGTTCCTTGGCTGCGTCGCGGTCGGTGAGCGAAGCCGGGGTGACCATGACCAGCAGGGGCAGGCCACGGGTGTCGACCACCATGTGCCGTTTACGCCCGTTGATTCTCTTGCCCGCGTCGTAACCACGCGAGTCCCTGCCGACAGTCTCGGCGGCACGAACGCTCTGAGAGTCGATCACGGTCGCGACCGCCCGGGGCCCCTTGCCCATCTCGCGGCGGATCCGCCCGGAGAGGTGGTCGCGGATCTGCCCGATCACCCCGCAGGCGGCCCAGCGGGCCATGAAGCCCCAAACGGTCCGCCAAGGCGGAAAGTCCGCAGGTAGAGCCCTCCATTTGCAGCCGGTGTCCACCACATACCGGATCGCGTCGACGATCTCGCGACGAGGGTGCTTCTCCGGCCGTCCTCCGGCTCGCGTCTCGCAGGCCGGCTCGGGCAACAGCGGTTCGAGCAGGGCCCATTCGGCGTGAGTCGTGTCGGAGGGATAGCGGCGCTGGCGCATGGCGGTGGCCTTCCCTCCGTCCGTTGAGGGAGCGGTCCGCCCGGCCTCCGGCCAGGCGGACCGCTCGCGATGGGTCAGGACGCGATGACGAGATCGAGGGTGGATTCGATGGAGTTGAGCTGGGCGATGATGTGCTTGACCCATTTGTCGCCCGGGTGGGCAGCGGCGTGCGGAGCGACGGTGCCGGTGAGGAACCGGCGGAACTCGGTGAGTTTCCCGCTGAGCACGGCCCGCTCGTATGCCTGGAGGGCGGCTGGTTCTGCGCCGAGCTGGTAGCCGTCGGCCCTGGTCCAGATCAGCGGCGGCCAGCCGTTCTCCGCGATGATGTCGCGCAGGCAGGCCAGACCGGATCTGACCTGGCTGTCAGACAGTCCGGAAGCCCGTGTCAGCTGGTGGAACAGCAACCCGGCGGGCCGGGCCTCGAACAGCACGAACCGCAGGGTGTCCGCATGCCGCTTGGCGGCGTCGCCCCGGCGCCGTGAGGCGCGGGGCATGCCTACTCGCCCTTCAGCAGACGGGCCAGCTCGCCGTCCATGTCGACCTTGCCCGTGTCGACCGCGGTCTCGATCCAGTCCAGCGTCGCCCGTACCTTCGCGACGTTCTCGTGCACGATCGTGCGCTCGTCCTCGCCGAGCGTGCGATCACGCAGGCCCGGGACTGCCCGGCCAGCCGCGGCGACGAACGAGTGGCAGGCGGTGACCAGGTCCAGGAACTCCACCGTCCGGTCGATATGACGGACCGCCGGAGCGACCGGACTGGTGTCCTCGAACTGGTCTCGGGCTTGCCGGGAACGCTCGACCTGGGCATGGTTGACCTGGAGACGGGCGGTGTCGTCGCTCATCGCCTTGAACGCGACGTCAGGCCGCCTCAGCAGACTGGTCGCCGCACTCGCCGCGACCGTCTCGTCACGGGTGAACTCCTCCACCACCCGGACCTTGTTCTCCTGGGAGACTTTGGCCGCCACCTGCGGACGCTTGAGGAATTCGGTGGTCACCGACGCGGCGACCTCCTCATCCCGGGCCAGATGGTGGATCGCGGTGATCTTCTCCTGCGAGGTCTCCGGGCTGTCGACCGTCCACCCCACCCGCCGCTTGGCCTCATCCGGCGACCACCGCGTCTTGCCTGCCGGAGGGCTCTCGATCGCAGCGAACCGCTCTTCCTCGCCCTCGATCTTTCCCAGAATGCGGTGAACCGTGAACGAGACACCTGCCTGACGACGTTCCTTCGGCCAGCGCGACGCGATCCACCTGGCGTTCTTCACCGTGTTGAACGTCAAGCCGATGTCCTCGGCCAGCCGGATCAGGGACTCCCTCACCGTCCACTCCGCATCCGCGATGCCACCGCGGGGCCTGACCGGCTCGATCTCCAGAGCGCGATCACCGATCGTGAACTGGCCCTGGGTCTGCTGTTCGACGACTTGCCGCAGCTCGGCCACGATCTGCTCGTAGCGGGACTGGCTTACATTTCCGACGTTGTCGATCTCCTCGGGCATGGCGTTCTTCACCATCCATGCGGGCCAGGGCACGGAGCTGACGTCCGTGACGTGAACACGACCCGCTCAACTCCGAGAGTCAGACCATAAATGTGCTGATCACAATGAACGACCGCAAATGACCGTTTGCTGACCGAAATTGGGCTCAGGATGCGTTCGCGATGCGGTCACTGTGACCGTTCGCCGAACGTTTCCTTCCGGCGCCGCCAGGCCCTCACCTTGCACCGGCCCGAGCAGAACAGGGCGGTCGCCTTTCGGTCGACGCCGGCCACCCACCGGGCCCCGCACTCGGGACACTCGGCCTCGCCGACCCCGTCCTGCACGGCCGCCAGGCGCTTGCGCAACTGCCGGTCCGTACGCCACTGCCTGGCGCGACATGCTGAGGAACAGAACAAGGCGTCAGGCCGGGCACCCGGCCTCAGCCGTTCGCCACAAGCCCGACAGTTCCTCTCCTCGGCCCGCCCGGCGCCCTCGGACACCACGCCAGCGTAGGGCCCAAGGCTACTCAGAAGCGGGGATCAGAAACAGGCACTGAGCGCGGGCACGCTTGTCGCCGACCGGCTCACCCTGTCGACCGCCTGCCTGCTCGCCCTGCTGCACCACCGGCCCGTCGACCACTACGTGCGCTCCCTGGCCGAGGTACGCCCCGCCCAGGCGAACCTCACCGTCCTGGTGACCACTGGGCCCGACCTGTGCCAGGCCAGGCTGGCCCGCCGCCCGACAGCGCGCCGGTTCGTGGAAGACCCGGCGACCGCCGTCCGTCTCGCCGGCCTCTACGAACAGGCCGCCACGGCCTGGACGGATATCACCGGTCTGCCCGTACTGCGCCACCCGTGCGCCACCGAAACCGACCTCGATCTGCTCGCCGCGGCGTGCCTGGAACGGCTGCGCGAAGCCGCCCGGACAGCGGCGTGAACGTAAGGAGCGTCCCCGTCATGCACCTGCACCCGATGCACCCCGCCGCCTGGGCCCTAGACCAGCTCGGCGACGCCGGCTGGCACGTCCAGGACCTGCTCGCCTTCACCCGCGCCAGCACCCTGGCCCTCGCCCACCGCGACGGCGCCGCCCCGGTGGTCCTCAAGGCCGGGTTCGGCAGCAACCACGTCCTGGCCGAACTCGACGAGGAGGCCCGGTCGGCCGCCTATGGCTTCTACTGGTACGCGGAGATGACCGAGGCCGAACGCGCCCTCACGCGAGAGGACTTCCGGCACGAGATCGCTGTCGCGCGCACCGCTACCGGCGCCGCCCACATCGTGCCGTTGCTGGAAGAGGGCAGCACCGACCGGTTCGACTGGTACACGATGCCCCACTGCGTCGGCGGCAGCTTCCGCCCTCTCCTGACGGCCGGCGGCAGCCAGGCGGCCGGCCTGCGGGTGCTGGCCGACGTCGCCGACGGCCTGGTAGCCCTGCATGAGCGCGGTATCGCGCACCGCGACGTCTACCAGGAGAACGTCCTCATCCACGACGGCCGCGGCCTGATCACCGACCTTGGCGCCGCACGCCGCCTCGACACCCCCCGCGGGCCGACCGCCCGCGGCCCCGAGGTCCACTGGCCCCCCGAATACGCGACCTCCTACAGCACGGCCACCCCGGCCGCCGACGTCTTCAGCCTCGCGGTCCTCACCTACCGCTACCTCTGCGCGGACATCCCCCGGCACGGCCACTCCCACCTGCAGACCGCCCCGGCCGTACTGCGCCCCCTGCTGTCCGCGGCCCTCGCCCCCGAGCCAAAGGACCGGCCCGAGATGAGCGAGCTGCGCGACGGCCTGCAGCGCGCGGCCGCACCGACCACCGCGCCCCACCGCGCGGCCGCCGACACCACCCCGTGAGGAGGGAGAGGCCGGTGCCCAGTGCTCGATCACCCCCGCACCCCCAAGCCCCACACGTGCACGGCCCACCATCCGCGATCGGAAAGGACAAGCACCATGGACGAAACCCGGATCGACAAGTTCCTCGACGCCGTAGACGAGCTGCGCGGCGAGGACGAGACCGTCCGCGCCACCGCCCACACCTCCAGCGTCTCCGCCGAGGGCTGGACCACCACCGAGGCGGCCGAGCCCGCCACGGGCAACGACGCCTGAGCGTCGCCAACGCACCGGCGGTGAACCGCTGGTGAGCACCACCTGGGGCCGGGCCCGACGGGCCCGGCCCCAGGCCCAGCTCCGTCGGAAGGACCTCCCCGTGCTCGTGCCCGTCATCGACTTCACCCTCGCCCCAACCCAGGAACTGCACCGGGACCGGGCCAGCCGGATCCATACCGTCCTGGAGGCCGGCAGCGCGCCCGCGCGAAGTACAGCCACCGTCTACTGCCTGGCCCACCACGCCCTCGAGGGCGCCGAGACCGCCGCGCGCGCGGGAGACACCGCCGCCTTCGACTGGTACCGCGCCCACCCCGATGCGAACGCCTCGGTGCTGACCATTCCCACCGTCGTGGGGCCGCGTATCGTGGTCTCCCCGGACCCGGACGGCATGCTCCGCTCCCCGCTGTCGGAGACCCCGTACTACCTCCTGGGCCCCGCCACCGCCGTCGCCTCCAGCGACGAGCAGGAACTGGCCGCCATCGCGTACGCCGCGGGCGCCCGGGCCGGGTTCGCTAGCCTCTTGGCCGACCACGCCGTGGTCGCCTGCCTGTTGCGGCGCAAGAACCTCGGCGACACCCTCATCAGCTGGTCGATCACCAGACTTCCCGGCACCGTCTTCTGCGACCACGTCGGCGACCCAGCAGTTCTGGCTCGCGACCTCATCCACGAAGCCGGGCACAACTGGCTCAACGACGCTCTGAACGCCACCGCCTGCAAGATCAGCGAGAAGACGATGTTCTACTCCCCGTGGAGGAAGACCTCACGCCCGGCCTTCGGCTTCCTCCACGCCTGCTGGGCCTTCCCCCTCACCATGATCTATACCGCCCGCATTCTCCCGGACACCGACGGACCCACCCACGACTTCCTGACCGCCTACTTGGAACAGCAGCGCGGTCTGCTCGCCACCACGACCGAGGACCACACCCGCGCGCTTGCCCTCGTCACCGACCTCACTCTGCGACAGCGGCTGCGAAGCGTTCACGACGAGGCCCTCCACCTGTGAACCCCCCGCGTGGCCGCCCGATGCTGCGGTCCTCTCCGCCACTACCTTCAACGTCGCGAGGCGGAAAGCGGGGAAACCGTGCCGGGGATCTCCTGTAGACCTGACGGTATGAAGCTCAGCAACCTCAGCCCGCTGTTTGCCCGCCGTCGGGCTGGCGGCCTCAGCTACACCTACGGCCAGTTCCGTGCCGACCCGGCGCTGGCCCCACTGAACTGGCCGGACGACGTTATTGAGCAATTCCTCTTCGACCACGGTGCCCATTTTCTGGCCGACTACAGCGACCTCGATCTGTGCGGCATCACCTGGCAGTTGGAGTCGGTCCCGTCTGGGGATTTCCGCATCATGCCGACCGGCGAGTCCGACGCAGGTTGCATCGAGGAGAAGGCCGCCGACCCTGTGCTTTGGGTCGGGCAGCAGCCCTCGGACGTGGGCCGACACTGGGAAGAGCACGGGACGTGGCTGCGCGCGCCGCTCCTCGTCGACCGCCAGCTGTTGAATCCGCCGGACAGCGGCCTTCAGGTCCTGGAGGGCCGCACCCGCGTCGGCGTTCTACGCGGTCGCCTCCACGAGCAGCTGGTTGTCGCCGCCGACCACGTCGCCTGGGTGGGGCGACCGTCCGGGACCTAGTCCATACGCTGCGCGACACGCAATATGGTGTGCCGTCCTGCCAAGTTAGAAGAAGGGCCTGACCTTGAAGACCGCCGGCCCCAACCCCGACCTTCCTCGTATCGCGGTAGGTGTCGCCACCAACGTCTACGCCATCACCGCGATCGGCACCTGCATGGTCAAGATCGGAGCCAGCTCCAACCCGGCTGGCAGGGTCGCCGCCTTCCAGATCGGCTGCCCGCTGGAACTGCGATTGCTGGGAAACTGGTGGGGCGGGTCCCTCGTGGAGAACTACCTCCATCACGCCTTCGCAGCCAAGAGAGTCCGCGGCGAATGGTTCGACTTCAAAGAAGAAGACCCACTGCCCTTGATCGAAGCAACTGTGGAGAAGGCAGTCCACTACATCGCTCGCCAGCCACCGAGGGTGATCAGATGCTGAGCGCGGATCAAGGACGAAGAGTGCTGTTTCCCACGCGCAAGCTGGCCTGCAGCACTCTGCATCAAGCTGTTGCCCTGGGGCACAGTCCTCCATCAGACCGTGCCCCAGGCCGCTACGCGGACCGCCTCAGCGGTACCACGTTGCTCCGCCTCGGTCCCTCAGCTTCGGGACCAAGGCCGTAATACCGGACATTTCCGTGGCGGGAGGCTTCTCGAAGCCAGCCCGCTTCCAGAAGGCGGGGGATCGTCCTCGACAGCAGCGGACGGTTCATACCGATCGCCGCTGCGATCTTCTCCCCGGTCATGACCACGGCATCGTTGAAGTCCGGGTCCTTCTTGGTCATGAGGTAGAAGAGCACTATCCGCATCTGCGGATGAGGGAGGCTCAACATCTTGCCCAACACCTTGGGGTCAATACCGTCAGGAACGACTGGAACGCTCATGCCGTTCGACCTTTCCGTTCGGGTAGACCTGGGACAACAGGCAGTCGGTATCCTGCCGCGTCTTCACGCTGCTGGTCGCCGCCCCCGCGCGAGGCGTGGTGCGGACTGACCTTGTAGTAGATGACCCGCCCGTGCCGCTCGGCCTCGATCAACAGGCCGGCCTTGGTCAGGCGCTTGATCGCGGTCGCGACGGTTCGAGCGCTGATACCGACGTACTCGGCCATCTTCGCGCGGGGCCAACGGAGCACGTCGCCCCGTTTTTCTGGGCCGTGCACATGTAGTGCCAGGACGTCCCGGTCGGACGGTGTCAGGCCTGACTCCTTCGACAGGATTTGCAGGCCGATGCGGTTGCTTATGGCAGTGAAGCCTCCCGGAAAGTTGTAGGCGGGGCGACGGTCGTCGTCTAGGTCGACGTACTCCTTGACTTCTCCCGTCGCACTGTCGGCGAAGCGTCGCACGGTTGCGGGTTTTGCTGGCATTGCAGCAAGCCCTGACCTTTTCCCTGGGGAACAGTGACGTGTCGATCTTTGCATGTCACTGTTCCCCAGGGCAACAGTCCGCGCCGCCCCTCACGCCTCCATTTACTGTCACTGTAGGGAACAGTGAGGTGTCTGCTGTTGCACTATGAAGCGTCTCCAATTGCATGATGAGCGGGCCCCTGTTGCATCATGAGTCGTCTCATGTTGCATCAAATTTCGAACATTTCCGCAGGTCAGAGGCGCAAAGCTCGCGCGTTCCTCTAAGTACAAAAAAAGTTGGCGACAGTCCCCACCAAACGCTTTGGGTGTCCGGTGGCTACACACACGTCAGGCTCTGAGGTAGCTGACCAGTACCGTCAGGTGAAGCAGTAGGCAGTGAGTTACTGCCATCAGGACGGCACGTCAAACGGCCCCTCCACTGCTGCCGGAACCCACATCTCCGCACTCACGACCGCATCAAGTACTGGGCAAGTCCCACTGGGGTGCACTGTCCGCTCTTGAGTACCTCTTGCGCCAAGCGCGTTCTCAGCTCGGGCACCTCAAGCTGTTGCAACTGTTCAAGGAGGGCGCCCTGCGCCCGACTGGTGCGCGGCCTGGAGCGAAGCGGAAGGTTGCGCAGGACAGGCGCAGGGGCGCAAGGGGGGTCTGGGGGGCGCCGCCAAAGCGGCCCCCCAGAAAGGGCGGTCCAGCGCGCCCTAGGCGCTGGCGGCGTCTGGGGCCGTCCCCAGGCCTGTAGTCGCGCGCGCGTACCGGACGGAACTTGCACATAGAGGTCTCTGCAATACGACCGGCCCTACCAGCGACGTCACATCAGACTTTCACGTCGCACGACCACCAAGGTCCGCCACCGAGTGCGGGTGGCCGCTTCACCGTCCAGCCAGTGCGGGGAGACGTGACCAGCGGGGAGCTGGAGGTCCGCCATTTAGGTAAGGTAAAGAGCAGGCAAAGGCCCCGCGTGAGTGTCTGAACCGGACCACCGGCAGGACTTGGCCTGGGTGGAGGGAGGTTCCCTTCACCCAGACCAGGAGGCGGCCGTGCAAGACCATGCAGCGTTCCGTCTGCCAGAAGGGTCGGCCGTTTCGGCGGATGCCGCTCAGCTCTTCGCTGACATGGCGGCCCGGGCCGACGAAGCGACTCCCTACGTCCTCGCTTGCTCTCTGATCGCACTGGCCGCCTGGGCCGCCTGGGCACTGCGGCGTGACCACCGCGTACGCAGAGCCCTTGCGGACAGGGTCACCGTGGAAGTGGTGCCCACCACTACTTTCGACCCGAGCGAAGGTGAAGTGGGCCGCTGGGCGCGACACCTGGGACGAGTACACCACTCCGCCCAAGGAGTCCCCGCCCGCGGCTCGGCCGCGCGGCTGCGTTACAGCGCGGAGGCAGGCCGGATGCGCTGCTTCCTCGAGGGCCCGACCACCGCGGCCGCCGTGCTGGGCATGCCCGGCTTCGCCGAGGTGGAGGTCCGCGCCTACCGGGCCCGGCCCGACATCCAGCCGGTCCGGTTCGACGCCCCGCGTGAGCAGCAGGCATGAGCCTCACCCTATGAGGAGAAACATGAGCGTCACCGCGGTCCTGACCAAGCACGAGCCCTCCATCACTGAACCGGCGCCGTCACCGGGCCGATACGTGCAGCGGGTCGAACTTGCCCTGGCGATGAGCGATCAGAAGTCCCTATCGGCCCTCGGGCTCAATCCCGACCCGCTGCAGCAGCTCGCCGCCGCCATGGGGTCGGTACGCACCGAGGCGGGAGAGCGTGCCGACGTTGTCCTGGACCTGGTGCCGGTCCGCGAACGGCAACTCGCCCGGCGCCGGCGCCGTCTCCTCGCGCGCTCCAAGCGGCGAGGCCCCTCCGCCTACGGCGAGCGGCTCACCGGCGGGCTCGGCGGGGGAGGAGCGTTCACTTCCGTCTCCGCCGCCTGGTCCGGCGGGAAGACCGCCGGCGGCGGCCGCGGGGAACGGATTCCCCGCATGACCGACCTGCGCGAGGGAGTCGGCAAGTTCGATCCGGCCGCCGGTGCCGTCTTCGCCGTGCAGCTGCTCCTGCGTACGGAGGCGGCCCACCCCCAGCTGGCGCTGGCACGCATGAACCAGCTGCTGGCCGCGTTCTCGGTCACCACCGGTGAGAACTACCTCAAAGCCCGACGGCCGCGCACACCGTGGCGCAAGGCCCACTTCGACCGCCGCTTCTTCACCGGCGCGTTCGCCCCCCGCCGGCGCCAGTGGCTCACCGTTCCGGAACTGGCCGGCTTCCTCAAGCCGCCCACGGTGAAGTGCCGCGCCTCCAACGTGGTGCGGTCCGGCGGACTCGTCCCGCCCGCGCCGGCTGACCTGCCGGTCTACACCGGCCAGCGCGATCTGGTCCCGCTCGGCGCCGTCACCTACTCCGACGGCCGCGAGCGCATCGGCGCCGCCCGCGTCAAGGACCTGCTCTTCGGACTCCAGCTGGGGAAGTCCGGCCACGGAAAGACCGAGGCTGCCCTGGTGCAGTGCATCGCGCTGGCCCACTCCGGATATGGCACGTGGTTCCTGGACCCTCATGGTGAGGCGTGGATGCGAGCCAAGCCCTACCTCGCCCACCCCGACATCGCCTCCCGCGTGTGGGAGATCAACCTGGCACAGTCCGAACCCGACCAGATGGTGGTGTCCTGGAACCCACTGTCCATGGAAGGCCGCAAGGAAAGCGCGATTCAGAACATCGTGCGCTCCGTCACCGAAGGCATCGCCGCGGCGCAGGACTGGGGCGACAATGCCCCGCGCGCCCGCACCATCCTGGCCCGCGGAGCCCAGGCCCTGGCCCTGCTCAACTACCAGGCGGTCAGAGCCGGCCAGCCGGACTCCCAGTGCACCCTGTTCCAGCTCCGCACGTGGCTGACGGACGACGAGTGGCGGGAGCAGCTGCTCCCGCAGCTGCCACGACGGGTGCGCGATTACTGGGAGACGACGTTTCCCAGGCTTGCCAAGGACGCCGTGCCGACCGTCACCTACGCCATCGACCGGCTCGACACCTCCCCATCGCTGCAGGCGTTTTTCGGCAGCCCCCGCTCCGCCTACGACATCCGCACCGCGATGGACACCAACCGAATCGTCTTCGTCTGCCCGTCCGGATCGGAGTCCGACGCCCTCGTCTCCTGCCTGCTCATCCACGACCTACACCGCGCAGGCCTCTCCCGCCAGGACACCGCACGCGAGCAGCGCGCCACCTTCTGGGCCTGGGGTGACGAACTCACCGCCCTGGATTCCTCCAGCAAAGGCTTCCTGGCCGCCATCGCCGAGCAGCTGCGCAAGTACGAAGTCCGCTTCATCGGCATGACGCAGATGGCGCTGCGCCTCTCCGCCATCACGCGCCAGGCCCTGCTGCAGAACCAGTCGATGCTCTCCACCTGCGCGGCCGACTACGACGAGGCCGCCTTTGTCGCGCGCCGGTGGAACGGCAACGTCACCCCGGAGACCATCACCGAGCTCCCGAAGTACCACTACGTGATGTCGATCAACCTCCACGGCACCCCGACCAAACCCTTCCGCGTCCGAGGCCTGCCGGTCGAAGAGCTCTTCTCCCACTACGACAACCCGGCAGGCGTGCCCGAACTCGACGCGGCGATCGACGAGAACCTGCAGCGCCGCCCCGTCGCCGAGATCCTCGCCGCGCTCGAGGAACTGGACGCCCAGGTGCTCGCCCATCACACCGGGCGCCCCCTGGCCGTCTCCGGCGACACCGACCCCACCACTGTCATCGACTGACCAGAAGGGCCACTGATGCCGTACCCGCAGACCGCGCCCACCGGGCTGGGACCGATCGCCCAGCAGGCCGCACAAGTGCTCTACCAGCACCGCCTGGTCTCAACCCGGCAGCTGCATCACCTCATCACCCCCCACCACACGCGTACGGAGTACCTCCGGCGCCAGCTGCACAGCCTGCGGTCCGCGGGCCTCGCCGAGATGGTCGGCCGACGGCAGTCCGGACAGACCGAACTGCTCTGGTGGCTCACCGAGAAGGGAGCCACAGCCGTCGAATCAGCAGGCCTGCTCCCGCAGCGCCCCTACCGCATGAGCCCGGAAGCAGCCCTCGGCCCCCTCCAGGAGCACACCCTGGCAACCGTCGAAACCGGCCTGGCGTTCGTCGACTGGGCCCGCCGCCAGGACCACGAGTGCGGACCCCTGGACTGGTCACCGGAGACCGCCCACTACTACCGCGCCGAGGCCCGGCCGGGCGAGGAACTCTGCCTCATTCCCGACGCCGTCCTCAGCTACGTCCACACCGACAGCAAAGCGAAGCAGCGCGCGCTGCTCACATTCTTCATCGAGGTCGACCGCACCCAGATGACCATCGCGCGCGTGGCACAGAAGCTCCACGCCTACGCGGCCTACCACGCCTACACGCCACAGCCGGCTGCCGGCCGAGGAATCCGAGGACACAGGCCCAGCGTCCCGGCGTGGCGGTACCGCTATCCGGCCTTCCCGCGACTGCTGATGGTCTTCACGGGCGCATCCCCGGCACGGTTGGACAGGCGTATCGCGGACCTGCGCAGTCTTGCCGCCAATGACCCGACACTCACCAACACGGGTCTGCGGGCAGGGGCGACGACCCTGTCCCAGCTCCAGGAACAGGGACCCTTCGCGAAGATCTTCACGCCGGTCCTCGGATCGCCCCAGACAACCGACGCGTGGCTGCGGCCCGTCAGCGTCGCGGCCTGAACGGGAGGAAGCGGCATGACCCTGCCTATCAGCAGCGGAAGCCAACAGCCACGATCCGGCGCTTCGGCCGCCTTCCCGGAAAATCGCGCCTGTCGGGAGGTCGATGACATCGTCGCCCCGTTCCCGCCGGTGGTCGCAGAGCTGCTCGCCCTGCACTCCCACGCCACTGCGCTACTGGCCCTGGGCGAGACGGAGCGCTGTCCACAGGAGTACCAGCTGCTCGCGCGGTACATCATCCAGAAGCTGCTGAGGGGATGGGCCACACAGGACCGCCTAGGCACCATCGACGACATCATCCCTCAGTGATGGGCGAATCGGTGAACGTGCACCCCGCCGGACCCACGGCGGGTGCGCTGCTCCACCTGCCGGGCGCAGGCCGTCTGCGTTCGAGCGGCCGAGGCGTTTCCCGTCGAAGAGACCGAGGATGGCACATGTCCAGGTTGCCGCGGCTCCTGTGGCGGAGCCGTTGCCAACGCCGGCCGCTGCGCTGCCGGTAACAGACCTCGACCTCGCACTCGCACTCGCACTCGCCCAGGCTCTCGCGGGGCTTGATGGCGGGGTGGCGCACGAACTCCTCCAGCGGCAGCTTGAGCGTGTCCACCGGCTGGCGGTGGTGCGCCTCGCACAGCGCCACGCTCGATGACTTCCATGGGCGTTGGCACTCGGGCACTCGGGCACTTGGCATGGCTGCTGGCACGCGCCGAGCATGCGCCCTTTGACGACCTTGATGAAGTCCTCGACGCTCAGCCCCGACTGCTTCCAGGTCGCCTCGCATCCCATGCACCGAGGCTGGCCGAACCGGGCGCCGCGCACGCAGCCGTTCACGACGCAGTCCGGCACGCCCAGCACCGGGTGGCTCTTCGGGTAGAAGATCGCCCGCAGGTCCCAGTCCCACCGCACGAGCTGGAGGAACTCGGGGTCCAGGGCATCGATGATCTGCCGGGTGCGGGCGTCCTCCACCTGCACGGGGGCAACCAGAGCGGAGGCCCATCACTGCTCCCTTTGCCCGCGCATGGCGCGCGGTGAGGGCACCCGCTGGATCGCTTCACGCCGTCGGTCGCGGTTCGGGATCAGGTACGGCACAGCGGAAGACGGATGGGACTGGCCCAGGAGCATCTGCACCTTGTCCCACTCTCTCGCCCCAGAGAACAGCAGCTGGCGGCGGCGGTTGTACAGCCGGCGCCAGGGCGCCGATCGGTGGCTGGTGGCCGTACCGGGGGCCTCAGCGGTTCTGCGCTGATCTGACCCGGGAATAAGCGGCCGCTCAGACTTTTGATAGAAGGCAGAGCCCGCCGCCTGATTCGCCGTCAACTTAGAGTGCCGATGAGTCGACAATATGAAACCGCCGCAGCATGTAGGCCGTGCAGTCATCAGTTTCAGTGAAGAATCCAAGGCTACGCGTTCCCTAATATGCCCAGGAACGTCTGCTATGCGTTCCGTTTGGTCATATTGAACGCCCCTAACGGGCTGGGTTGTTGGCGAAGCTTTGCGTAATGTATGGGAGCGGACCGCCAGGTTTGTTTTGGGGGAGCGGGTCTGACTCCTCACGGTGTACCTGGCAGCGGGCAGGCCGGGAGGCACTGTGGCATATGCAGGGGGAGACCAGGTGGCATCACGAGTACGACCGAACCAGGCGAGGCTTCGCGACCGGAATCCTTCCCGGCAAGTTCTTCTGCTGCTCGCAGCCTGCACGATGGTGGGACTCTCTGCCTGTGGTTCCGGTGATTCGGATGCGGCCGATCCAAAGCCCTCTTTGACGCCGTCGGTTAGCCAGTCGGCCACGCCGGCAGACCCTGCGGAGGCCGCTAAGAAGGAAGCCGTTGCCGTATACCTGAGCTACTGGCAGGAGATGGAGAGGCTGTACGCCGACAGCAGCGGCAAGTCAGCCAACCTCAAGTCGTTTGCCGCGTCCCAGGCACTGAGCTCGGCTGAAGCTGACGCGAAGAGCACCCATGCGCGGAAGCTGATTCATACTGGCGAGGTGTCGGTGGGGAGCCCGACGGTCACCAAACTCGACATGGACCGCAAGATCCCTAACGCGAGTTTGTCGAGCTGCTTGGACATCAGCCGGTGGAACGTGATCAACGTCGAGACTAAGAAGCCTGCCGATCTGCCCGCGGGCCGTCTGACGAAGTTCGTGGTCAGCACCACGGTCGAGCGTTGGCCTGACGGGTGGAAGGTCATCCGCGACGATCCCACGGACAAGGCATGCTGACCGTCCGACATGCCTTCGCCTGGCCGCTCGGCCTCGCTGCTCTCGCGCTGCTCACTTCCGTCCCTGCTTACGCCGATTCTGAGCCCAGTACGGGAGTGAAGCCCTGCGGAAAGTGGACCTGCGCCGGTGTCGGTGTTCCGCAAGCGCCTGGATCTGCAGAGCCCGCCAAAGGAGACGGGAACGGATCGGGAGGCGAAGCCGGCGGTGCAGATTCCGGCGCCGAAGGCGACACGGAGAACCCGTGGCACTGCGTCTACAAGCTCGCCGACCCGCAGCCGCCTGCAGGCAGCTTGGACTGGGAGGGACATGAGCCCGGAGACGGCGCCGTCTACGAGGAGATCTGCTCTTTCGAAGAAGACCCAGCAACCAGCGACGCCGCCTTCAGCCGCATGGTCTGGGCGGCCGACCCGCCCACGGCTCCAGTTGTCGACCCTGCCGTTCTGGCCCAGCAGGCCGTCGACAAGATGCTGCTGCGCGCCCCGGCGATCGGAATCACACCCAAACCAGGTGGCAAAGGCGTCGTCGGGATGCCGGTCTACATGTGGACCGAGAAGGGCCCCGAGACGTACGGCCCGAACGTGGCCAGTGCTTCCGCCGGGGGCGTCACCGTCACAGCTACCGCCAAGGTCAGCAGGATCGTATGGACCATGGGCGATGGCAAGACCGTCACCTGTACGACAGCAGGCACGCCCTACCGCGCCGAGTTCGGGAAGAAGCCGTCCCCGGACTGCGGTCACCGCTACGAACGGCCTTCATCGGCTACGCCGTCCGGCAAGTTCCACGTCACCGCGACGTCGACCTGGACGATCGACTGGGAGGCCACCAGCGGTCCGACCGGTCAGCTCACCGAAATCCGGGACGGTGCAGTAGACATCACCGTCGCCGAGGTCCAGGTCCTCAACTGACGCGTCACCGATCCACCCGAAGTGATTCGAGAGGCAACACCACCCCATGGAGTCTCCAGCCGCCGCGCCGACGGTGCCCCGCCCCACCAGCCCCTCTCGCCCCGACATTCCCATCACGACGGCACCCCCCGTCAAGCGTGAGCGCCGCTGGTCTGTCGCAGCTCTGTGCATCGTGCTGGCCGCGGTCGCCGGACTCGCGGCCGCCGCCGCAGTCACCTCCGCAGGCGATCGAACCAAAGTGCTCGCCATCGCCCGGGACGTGCCAGCCGGACAGGCCCTGACCCCCGCAGACCTCACCGTCGCCGAAGTCTCCGCCGACGCACGGCTGACGCCGGTACCCGCTGCGGACCGGTCCGCGATGGTCGGCAAACGGACCGCCGTCGACCTGCGCCAGGGCGGGCTGCTGACCTCCTCCCAGCTCGCCGCAGGCACCGGCCTTGGTGACGACAAGCAGCAGGTCGGAGTACAGGTGAAACGCGGCCAGGCCCCGGCCGGCACCCTCTCCGCCGGAGACAAGGTCCTCGCCGTCACCACACCCGCGCAGGGAGAGCAGACCGACCCAACCGATGCCGAGGCACCCCCGTCCACGATCAAGGGCGCGGTCGTCTCGGTGTCCCGGCCGGACGCCTCCGGAACGGTCGTCGTCAACCTCGCCGTCGCCCCCACCGACGGCCCTCTGCTGGCGACGCGTGCGTCCATCGGACGCATTGCGCTGGTCCGGGAACCACGGAGCAGCTGACCATGCCCGTCACCGCACTCCTGTCCGCCAAGTCCTGCGGCGTCACCGCCTCGGCCCTGGCCCTCGCTCTCGCCTCGAAGCGGCCCTCACTGCTCGCCGAATGTGATCCGGCCGGCGGCACCGTCCGCGCCGGATTCCTCAACGGCGAGGTCGGAGCCGGCTACGGCCTCTACCACCTCGCTGCCGCCGAGCGCACCGGACCGGACGCCCTGGCCAACGCCTTCGCCAACCACCTGTGGCCGATGGACAAGGCCGGGCACCGCAAGCTGCTGCCCGGCCTGACCGATCCAGCCCAGGCCGCGGCACTCAGCCGGACCTGGCCCTCCCTGTCCGAGGTCCTGCACGTCCTGTCCGCCGACGCCGGATACGACGTCCTCATCGACGCCGGCCGCCTGGCCCTGGAATCCGGACACCTGCACCCCACCCTCACTCCCGCGCCGCTGATCCACCGTGCCGACCTGGTCCTCCTCGTCGTCCGCAGCACCGAGCAGTCCCTCACCCTGGCCCGGCACGTCATCGACCCCCTGCGCACCGAACTGCAGGAACGAGGATCCGGGGCCGACGCCCTGGGGCTCCTCCTCATCGAGGACGGCTCCTACCGGGCCCACCAGGTCGCCGAGGCACTCAAGGTGCCCGTCTTGGCGGCGCTGCCCTGGGACCCGGACACAGCTGGCTACCTCGCACACGGGGGCCGCCCGCCGCGCGGATACGGGCGCAGCCCTCTGCTGCGCCATGCCCGTACAGGCACTGAGCAGATCGAGGCGGCCTCCTCACGCCGGCGCATCCAGCAGGAGTTCCCGGCCCGGCAGGCCAACCCTCAGCTGGCCGGGGTGCTGCAACGGCTGGCCGAACAGCGCGGAGGGGGAAACCGTGGCTGACACCCACCAGCGGCCCGGTGCGAACGGACACCCCGCCCTGGGCCGCGAGGAGCTCACCACCCTGCTGGCCGGACGCCTCGCTCAGCGACCCGGCGCACCGGCCGAGCCCGAACGCCCGGCGGCGCCGTCAGCCGTCGCAAGCCCCACGGCCGTGCCACGCCTGGCCGGTCTGCCCGGCGACCTCCCCGTCGAATGGGAGGTGATCGAAGCCCTCCAGGCCGAGGTGTCCCGGACGCTCAGCACCCGTGACCCCGACAAACTCATGGAGGAGAGCGACCGCCGGGCCCTCGCCCGGTCCCTGGTCACCGCAGCCGTTGCGGAGTGGTCGGCGAAGCACGCCCACGGCAACACCCCGCTCACCGCCGAGCAGGAAGCCGCGATCGGCGGCGCCGTCTTCAACGCGATGTACCGCGGCGGCCGGCTGCAGGCCCTGCTGGACGAGGACGGCGTCGAGGACGTCATGGTCGACGGGCTCACCGCCCACGTGGAGTACTACGACCGGCCCCGGCGCACCGTCGACCGCGTCGCCGACTCCCACGAGGACCTCGTCGCCTGGGTCAACCGGATGGCCCGGCTCTCCGGGCACGGCGAACGCGCCCTGACCCAGGCCACCCCCATGGTCGGCTTCCGCATGCCCGACGGATCCCGCGTCACCGCGTCCACACTGACCAGCAGGCCCTCCGTCGTCATCCGAAAGCACCGGGTGAGGGACACCGGTATCAAGGAACTCGTGCAGTGGGGCACCCTCAACCCGCTCCTGGAGCCCTTCCTTATCGCGTGCGTTCGCGCCCGCATGAACATCCTGGTCGTCGGCGACATGGGATCCGGGAAGACGACCCTGCTCCGGGCCCTCGGGCGGGAGATCCCGACCGACGAGCGGCTCGTCACCCTCGAATCCGACCGGGAGCTCTACCTGGACGAGCCCGGACCCAAGCCCGGGCCCCTCACCTTCGGGTTCGAAGCCCGGCAGTCCAACGGCGAACGCCACGGCGACAAGCTCGCCGGCGAAGTCACCATCAGCGACATGTTCCCCACCGCGCTGCGCTACAACGCCTCGCGCGTCATCGTCGGCGAGGTCCGCTCCACCGAGATCCTCCCCATGCTGCAGGCCATGTCCGCCGGCGGCTCCGGATCCATGTGCACCCTCCACGTGAGGCGCGCGCACGGGATCATCTCCCGCCTGGTCCAGCTGTGCACGGAGGCAGGCATGGCCACCGAAGCGGCCAACCACCTCATCGCCTCCAGCATCGACGTCGTCGTCTACATCACCTACCTCAACGAGTCCGGCCGCGGCGGCCGCAAGCACCGCTACACCTCCCACATCTACGAGGTCCACGACGTCGTCGGCGAAGGCGGCCGCCCCGTCACCACCGAGATCTTCGGCCCGCACAGCGGAGAGCCGCGCGCCATCTACAAGAACATGCCGGGCTTCATCGACGACCTCGAGCGCACCGGCCACTTCCACCGCTCATGGCTGACCGACAACCCGCACGGCTGGTGGGGGCCGCCCCTGCAGACAGTGAGCACCACATGACCACCTCCCAACTGGCCCTGGTCGCCGCCTGCTGCACCATCCTCGCGATCCTCGCCGTCCTCAGCGCAGTCCGCGAACTGCGCGGCCGGGTCCGCGATGCCACCAAACCGCCCTCGCGGATCACGGCCCGTATCCGACGGGCCCAGGCCGAGCTGCCGGCCAAATGGCGCGAGCGCTGGCGCTACCTGGTCGCAACCGCAGGCATCGTCACCCTTCTGGTCTGGGCATGGACCGGGTGGCCCGTGCACGGCCTCCTCGCCGGAGCTGCCGTCATCGGCGTCCCCTACATCCTCAACCCGGGAACAGCCGCGTCCCTGCGAATCGAGCGCCTCGAAGCGCTCGCCCAGTGGCTCAACCACCTGGCCGGCGTCCACACCGCCGGCATCAGCCTCGCCCAGACGATCCGCGCATCAGCCAAGCACGCCCCCGCCCCCATCGCGGCGAACGTCCGGGCCCTGGCCGACCGGCTCAGCGACGGCACAGAAGCCCACGACGCGTTCGCCCTGTTCGCGGACGAACTCGCCGACGGAGTCTCCGACCACGTCGTGCTCCTCTTCCAGAGCCACGCCGTCTACAAGGGGCCCGGCCTCGCCGACGCCCTGGAAGCCCTCGCCATCACCATCCACCAGCAGGCCGCTGACGCCCGCGACATCGAGGCCGACCGGGCCAAGGTCCGCAAGTCCTCCCGCATGGTGTCCATGGTCATCTGCGTCGTCGTCATCGGCTGCATGCTCAACGACGCCTGGTCCGGCTGGTACCAGTCCGGGATCGGCCAGCTCGTCCTCGCCGGCATCGGAGCCCTGTTCGCCCGGACCCTGATGTGGCTGCGCAACATCGCCCGCACCCAACCGGACCCGCGGCTCCTGGACCCGCTGCCCGCCCACCTCACCCCCCTCGGAGACCCCCGATGATCCCCATGGAGGCCGTGCTGCCCGCCGCGGCCGCCGGCGCCCTCATCGGTCTCGGCGTCCGGGCAGCCTGGCCCGCGAAACCAGACCTGGCCAGCGCCCTTGACCGCCTCGACACCACCACAGCCGCCCCCGCCTTCTCCGCGACCGGCACCCCGGCGACAACGGGGTCGCTGCAGGAACGCGTCGGTGCCCGCCTGCTCGGCGAGTTCGGTAGCCGCATCACCCTGCCCGTCAAAGACCTCAACCTTCTGCGCATCAGCCCGGCCGAACATCTCGGCAAACGCGTCCTGCTCGCCCTGTACGGACTGCTCCTGCCCCAGCTGGTCCAAGGCCTGCTCGCCCTGGCCGGCGTCGCCTTCCCGTACACCGTCCCGGCCCTCCTCTCGCTCGCGCTGGCCGCCGTGTTCTGGTTCTGGCCTGGCAAGGACGTCGCCCGGGACGCAGCCGCAGCCCGCCTCATCGTGCGCCACGCCGCCGCCTCATATCTGGAGCGCGTCGCACTGGCCCGCGTCGCCAACTCCGGCGCCGCCCAGGCCCTCACCCAGACCGCCGACGTCGGCGACGGCTGGATCTTCGTCCGTATGCGCCAGGTCTTCCACCAGGCCGACCTCGCCGGCGTCACCGTCTGGGACGCCCTGCGCCAACTCGGCGAAGAGCTCGACATTCCCGAACTCGGCCGGCCCGCCGACACCCTGGCCCTGGCCGGGGACGGCGCCGCCGTCTACACCACCCTGCAGGCCCAGGCTCGCCAGCTGCGCATCGCCATGCTCAGCGACGCCAAAGCCAAAGCCAACGAAGCCAGCGAGGCGATGGTCCTGCCCGTCACCTTCGGCGTGGTCCTCATGCTCACCTTCGTCATGATCCCCATCACCGCCACCATCCTCGGCAGCTGAAAGACACCAGGAGACACCCATGGACATCCAGACCCTGACCGTGTGGATCCGCGCCCGCTACGCCCACCTGCAGGCACGCCGCGACGCCGGCGCCACCAGCACGGAGATCGCCGTCATCACCGGTGCCCTCCTCGTCGGCGCCGGCCTCCTGGTCGTCGCCATGCGCAGCAAGCTCGACGAGAAGATCGGCATCATCAAGGGCGGCTGACCCCGACCTCATCCAGCCCGCCGATGAACCCACGAACAGGACACCTCAGATGCCTCGCACCGCACGATCCGGCGCCGCACGACTGGCCGGCCCTCTCGCCGCGGCCGCGCTGACCGCCACAGCGGCCACCGGGTGCGGCAGCGGCAGTGCTCCCGTGAGCTTAGGAGCAGAGCCGGCCCCGTCGACGCAGGCGGGTGGCGGACCGGCCTCGCAGCACGCCCCGCTGCACACCGCCGATCTCGAGGCCGCCCTGCCCAACCAGCTCAGCGTCCCCGCCGACCTGAACGAGCCCCGCACCAGGAAGGCCTGGGACACCCTGGACGCCACGATCTGCCAGTCCGAACGATGGCCGGACCCCTGGTGCGCGAAGGCAGTGGCTGTCGGGCTGGCCGGCTTCACGAACCTCGAAGACCAGGAACTGACGATCCGGCTCATCTCCTTCCCCGACAGCGACACCGCGGCACAGCTCTTCGAAGGAGAGGGGACCCCGGACGAAGTCGGCGAGAACCCGCCGGGCGACGAGATTGACGGGTTCGAGATCGAGGCCTCCGAGCAGACGCCGACGTGGAGCGGCAAGGGCATCAACGTTCGCGAAGGATCCGTCACCGCCAAGATCGAATACACGTGGGCGGAAGGCACCAACATCCCCGCCGAGCGCATGCAGAAACTGGCGAACATGGTCGTCCAGCGCATCCAGCAAGCGCAGAACGGCGAGCCGCCGACCGCTTCGGCTCGCTGAACCTCGGCCACCCACGCCTTCAGGACGTTCGAAATGAGGAAACGACAGTGAACCTCCGCACGGTATGGCGACGCCGTACACGGCGGCACGACCGCGGGTTCGCCAGCGTGGAGTTCGCGGTCCTCGCCGTCGTCATCCTCGCCCTCGTCTTCACCGCCCTGCAGGTCGGCCTGTACTTCCACGCACGCAAAGTCGCCCAGTCAGCCGCCCGGCAAGGCGTCGAATCAGGACGGCAATTCGCCTCCAGCCCCAGCGACGGAGTCGCCCAGGCCCAGGACTACCTCGCCCGCTTCGGCGGCAGCGTCCACGGGGCCAGCGTCTCCTCCTCCGGCAGCAGCGCCGACGAAGTCCGGATTACCGTCCGCGGCAGCGTCGCCACCCTCGTCCCCGGCCTGGAACTGTCCGTGACCCAGCACGCCGAAGCACCCATCGAACGCTGGACCACCCCATGACCCCACCACGTACCACGAAAGCCCGGCGACGAGACCGCGGAAGCTACTCCATCGAGACCGCCGTGCTCGCCCCCGTCGGCATTGCCCTGCTCCTGCTCATGCTTGCCTTCGGCCGGGTGACCGACGCGGAAGGCGCCGTCGACTCCGCCGCCCGCGCAGCCGCCCGCGCAGCGTCGCTCGAGCGAGACGCCGGCAGCGCACAGTCCGCCGCCCGAGCCGCCGCAGAACGCAGCCTCCAAGGCGAAGGCATCACCTGCCGGGCCTCCAACGTCACCATCGACACGGCCGGCTACTCCCTCGACATCGGCGTGGAGGCCAACGTCCAAGCCTCCATCGCGTGCACCGCGGACCTCTCCGACATCGGCCTGCCAGGACTGCCCGGAGCGAAGACCCTCCGCGCCTCCTGGACCAGCCCGCTCGACACCTACCGGGGCCGACAGTGACACGACTGCGCACCTTCATCGCCCGGCGCCGAACAGACGATGACAGGGGCTCGATGTCCCTCTTCTTCGCACTGTCCTGCATCGCGATCCTCATGGTCATGGGCCTGCTCGTCGACGGCGGCGGGGCACTCAACACGGCCAACCGCAGCACCTCCGTGGCACAAGAAGCCGCCCGCACCGCCGGCCAGCAGATCGACCCCGCCCAAGCCATCGAAGGCACCGCCATCACCATCGACCCCGCAGCCGCAGTCGGCGCGGCCCAGGACTACCTCACCGCAGCCGGCGTCCAGGGCGACGTTCAGATCACCGACGGCGGACAAACGCTCACCGTCACCGTGACCGACACCTACCAGACCTACTTTGCGCAGTTCATCGGGAAAAGCACCATCACCGTCAACGGCACCGCGCAAGCACACCTGCAGACCCAAGCTGGAGGCTGAGCCACCCCATGGCCCACCGCACCCCCGCCCCCCTGCGCGCCCTCGGCGCTCTGCTCGGCCTGGCCCTCCTGGTAGCCCTGGTCGCTGGCGTCCCGTACCTGCTGCTGGCCGTGGGCCACCAGCCCACCGAGCTGACCGGGGGAACCGAGCTGCTGATGCAGCAGGACGACGGATCCCTGTTCCTGGTCGTCCTCACCTGCCTCGGCTGGGCCGGCTGGGCCGCCTTCACCTTCTCCACCCTGCTCGAAATCGTCGCCGTCCTGCGCCGACGCTCCGCACCACGCATCAAAGGCCTGGGCGGACTCCAGTCCCTGGCCAGCTTCCTGATCGGCGGCATCGTGCTGCTTGCCCCCACCGCAGCATCAGCCGCCACCGTGGCGCCCGCCGTCGCGGCCACCGCCGTACAGACGACCGGCGAGACGCCCTCGGCCGCGACACCGAGCACCAAGGCCTCCGAGGCAGCGGACTGGCCCGAGCACACGGTCGCCACAGCGACCGAACTGCCATGGGACCTGGCCGAGGAGTACCTCGGCGATGGCACACGCTGGAAGGACATCGCCGCCCTCAACCCCGACATCCCGCAGCTGGCCGCAGGCGACCAGTTCCTCCCCAAGGGCGCAGTCGTCAAGCTGCCAGCCGACGCCCGGCCCATCGAACCTGCGGCGAGCACCACACCGACAGCGAACGAAAGCCCGGCCGGCACCGACCACGCAGCACAGAACGACGGCCCCGACGAGTCCCGCTCCGGGGCAAAGGCCGGCGAAGTCCAGGAGAAGAGCGTTACGGTCCGCTCAGGTGACAGTCTCTGGTCGATCGCCGACGACCACGGCGACCCGGACAGCTGGCCGGCCATCTTCGCGGCGAACAAGGGGGAATCCACCCCGGACGGAAAGACGTTCGACAACCCGAACCTCATCTTCCCCGGCCAAGAACTGGACCTGCCCCAGGCCGCCGGCCAGCCGGACAAGCCGACAACCCCCGACAAGAGCACCAACGACCGCACCACGCCGGACACAGCGACGGACCCCGGAGCCGACAGCCCCGCAGCACCCTCGGACGACACACCGGACAAGGAAGCCGACGGCAACCTCGAGGCGCACCCCTCAGCTCCCGCACCGGCCCCCGCTGCCACAACGCCACCCTCCCCGGCCCAAAGCAACCCCGCACCAGCACCCGGGGCACAGGACAGCAGCAGCGAGCACGCCCCAGAACGCGACAACGGAGACCAGGCCCTGGCCCCGGCCGCCGTGTGGATGGGCGCCGGCGCCCTGGCCGCCGCCCTGGTCGGAACCCTGACCACCCGCCGCATCCTCCAGCAGCGCCGCCGCCGCCCCGGCCGACGCATCCCCATGCCACAAGGCCGCGCCGCCGCGACCGAACAAGGACTGCGCGCCGCCCAGCACCCCACCGGCTTCGACCTCCTCAGCACCACCCTGCGCACACTCGCCCTCAACCTGACCGCAGCAGGCCGTGAGCTCCCCACCCTCGAAGCGGTCGTACTGCACGAAACGAAGGTCGAACTACACCTGAGCGGTGACACCGCCCCCATGAAGCCCTTCCACGCAGCCGCCGGCCGCCAGGACCTATGGATCTGCCCCGCGAGCAGCCCTGACCTCGCAGACGAGGACACCCTCAAAGATGCCGACGCCCCGTACCCGGCCCTGGTCTCCATCGGCTGGGACGTCTCCGGCCACCTGGTCCTGATCGACCTCGAACACATCGGCATCCTGCACCTGGCAGGCGACCCGGACGCCGCCCGCGAAGTCCTGCAGGCCATCGCCGTCGAGCTCGCCAGCACCCCCTTGCCCGACCACATCGAAGTCACCGCCCTCGCCGAGACCGCCCCCGGCCTGGACCACGCCGCCCCCGAACGAGTCGCCCGCATCCACGACCTCACCGCCGCCACCGCCGAACTTGTCAGCCACACCGCCGATCAGCGCCGCGCCCTGGCAGCCGTAGGCGCGAGCAGCCTGCGCGCGGCCCGACGGATGGACGACGCCGGCGGAGCCTGGACCCCGCACATCCTGCTGGCCACAGAACTCCCCGACGATGACCCAGCCCTCACCTCACTCTTCGACACCCTCACCCACGCTCCCCGAGCAGCCAGCGCGGTCATCACCTCCAGCACCACCACAACACCGGACCACGCCTGGACGATGGACTGCGGCGGGACAGACCAAACCATCGTGCTGCCCGGATCCAACCTCCCCATCAAACTGCAGGGCCTGAGCGACGAGCACTTCGCCGACGCGATCGAACTGCTGCGGATCGCCGCGAGCGACGCCGACGTCCCCGCCCAGGACTGGACACCCATCGACGACCTGCGCGAAGAGAAGCAGCACGAGGACGATCCCGAAGGGACCACCACCAGCACCGCAGGCGCACAGCCGGACGAAGACGGCCTCCCCCAGGAATACGCAGAGGAGGACGCCCTCGGTGACCACAGCGACCACACGAACGCTGCACCCGACACCCCGAGCGGCCCCGCCGAGCCGAGGTCACCCAGCACGGCCGACCCAGCGACGGCTCCTGCGGAGAGCGGGCCCTCACTTGCCGAGATCCTCGCTGAAGACGGCGAAGCTCCCCAACCTGCCGCCGAGCAGAAGCCGAACACCGGACCAGCAGCTGACCCAGGCAACGTCGCCCTCGCTCTCGCATCGCCATGCGCAGCCCCCACCCCAGCCGCCGTCCACGTCACCATCCCCGCACCGGCAGCTGAAGCCGAGCCGGACAGCACTCCCACGCCGCCGCACGAACACCAGGACACGACCGAGCCCGCCGCTCCAGAGGACATCGACGAACCTTCGCCCAACCCCGCAGCGCCTGCCGTGCTGCTCCTGGGCCCCATCGGCATCGAGGGCGCCACCGGCCGAATCGACTCCAACCGTCGCAGCATCGGCACCGAACTCGTTGCCTACCTCGCCCTCAACCCCGCCGCCGACCACCACGCAGTGGACGACGCCCTCTGGCCCGGACGCCTGGTCAACAAGCAGATGCGCAACGCCGTCATCTCCCGCACCCGCTCGTGGCTCGGCAAGGACCACGACGGCAACGCCCACCTCCCGCGCGTCCAGGACACCGGCGACAGCCGATACCGACTCAGCCCTGCCGTTACCTGCGACTGGACCCAGTTCCAGCACTTCGCCCGCACCGGCCTTGCCCGCCATGACGAAGACGGCGACCTCGCGCTCCGCCGCGCACTGGCACTCGTCCGCGGCCGCCCCTTCACCGGCATCGCCCCCCAGCGCTACGCCTGGGCCGAGCCCGTCATCCAGGAGATGGTCTCCGCACTCGTAGACGTCGCGTACGAGCTGTCCACCCGCCGGCGGGAAGCCAACGACATCCCTGGCGCCCTGTGGGCCGCCCGCCGAGGCCTCCTCGCGGCCGAGGAAAGCGAGATGCTGCACCGTCAGCTCTTCCTCGCCCACCACGCCGCTGGTGACCTGGACTCGCTGCGTGAAGCTGCAACTCACCTCGCCCGCATCAACGAGCAGCTGCTCGGCGGCGTCGATATGGAAGCAGAAACCGCCGAACTCTTGCGGAATCTGCTGCCCCGCCCCGTGACTCGCGCTCGCTGACAAACCTCATGAGGTGGGTGCGATGGGGTGGCGGCCGAGGAGACTGCGGGGCTGTGCGAGGTAGGCGTTGATTCGTGAACGGGCGACTGACCATTTACAACTGCACGAGAGCTAAGGACGTTCTTATGGCAACGATGAGCAGGACAAGGCCGCGCTGGGCTTCGGCATGGGGGGTTGGCAGCTTCGCCATTCTCACGCTGTCTCTGGCGGCTTGCGGCGTCACCGACGACGCCGGGCCGGAGGGGAACGGCGGGGCTGAGTACAGCGCCCGCCCCAGTACCACGGCCGCCCCTACGTCCAAAGCACCGTCCGACTGGACCGAGCCCTCGCGGTGGGCGGCTCTGCCCCGCAACGAGCGGATGGATACGCGCGGCAACCAGGTGGGCTTCCCGCAGAGCACCGAGGGCGCCGTCGCGATGCTGGCCGCGACGAGCAACACCACGGTCAAGGCGGGCCGCACCGCGGTGGACGTGCAGCTGGGCATCTACGAGTCCTACATGGCCCAGGCCGACCACAGTGACGTCAACGCCGAGAAGATCGAGCTCCAGGCGATCCAGACGGACAAGAAGATCCGCACAGACATGGGCCTGCCCGCCGGAAGCGCCCTTCCGGGCGGGGCCTACGTACGCAGCCACGTGATCGGCTTCCAGGTCGTGAAGGAGTCGGGGAGCGAGGTGAGCGCCTGGCTGCTGTCGCGCGCGACCACGAAGTCGGGGGAGACGGCGAAGGAGCGCGGCACCTACACGCGGTCACTGGTTGCCGCGATCTGGGAGGACAGCGACTGGAAGCTGTCGTCCGCCGCCACGCAGCGTGCGTACCAACAGGCGGGCAGCAACGAGAAGCCACCGATCGTTGCCCCAGGTGACGAGTCCTTCAACCGTGGCGGTTGGACAGCCATCCGTGGGGCGTCGTAGGCACAGACGACAACCCGGCGTGGGCCGGCCGCTGCCGGGCTCTGGGCGAGGCCGGGATGACGGACCTCTCCTCCCGCCCGCACCACAGCCCTCGCAGGACCCCGACCCGCACCGAACGCCGCAACATCAAGGTCCGCATCCTGCGCCGCTGAGGCCCGGCCCGCATCGCCCATCTGCTTGGCCTCGAGGCAGAAACCGCCGAACTCTTGCGGAATCTGCTGCCCCGCCGCGTGACTCGCGCTCGGTGATCTAGACGGTTCCAGCGTTCGTAGCGGCAGCGGAGCTGGCGAAAGCGGCCCAGCTATGCCCCAGTCCACTCGATGGGCGGTCGTGCCGACGGAGGCGGTTCGGCGGAGTTGATACTGCGATGGGCGATACGGACCATGGCCTTTGTCGCCCCAGGTAGCAGTGGACTCGGGGGTGGGGCTATATCTCCGTGCAGTTTTCGCGCTTCCGCAGCACTCCGGCCTGGCTGGCGTCACCCCTGCTCAATGGCGCGGAAGCGCCGTGACTGACGATAACCCCGCGAAGTTTCCTGCATCTCGCGAGAGGCGTCGTGAGCTCCTAGAGGTGCGGCACCGCCCCGGATCCACACGGTCGGGCTGCACTGCCGGGCATACCCGGCAGCAGACCTCGCGAAAGGGACCACGTACGTGAACACCAACGCCGGCGGAGGCGCCGGCCCGCGCTTGCCCATGCTGCTCTTGGTGACGGTTGCGGCCGTCGCAGCCGCGCAGAGCGAGGCCTGGGCGAGTGCGATTGGAACCGCCGTCGCCCTGTACTCCGCCCTGACCGTCTGCAGCCAGGACCGGAGGAACTGACCATGGCCCGCACGAAGCCGTCCACCGCCCACCTTGCCCTGGTCCGAGCCCTCAAGGAACACGGGCTCAAGGCCACCCCGACGCAAGTGGAGCGCTGGCAACAAAACAGCTGGCTTCCCAGTCCCTCGGCCTGGTTCGAGCCGGACTCCTCCACCATCCAGCCCCACATCCTGCGTCGGGCTCTGCGCTTGGCGATCACCGCGCGGCAGGGCCGCGGCATGGGGTGGATCGGGTGGCACTTGTGGGCAGCCGATGCCACCCCTGACAGCGCCCAGCGGCTGCGGTCAGCCCTGAACGTGAGTCTGAAGCGGCCGCTGGCGCGAGCGGGCGTCGACAAGATCCCCACCGGGAACTCCGACCGGGCGTTCAAGGCCAGACAGGCCGCGGCCACGAGAATGCTGAGGAATCGACGTTTGCCGCGGCGGGACCTGGACGAGACTCTGCGCGCCCACGCTGCCGAAGCCGGGCTCGAACTGCCCCGCTCGCCGGGCGCTCTTCCGAACGTCTTCCACCCGGCCCTGATGGCCCCCGGCGCCCGGGTGCTGCTCGGCGGTGCCGCCGACCTTGGGATCGAGGAGTTGCTGGAAGCCCTGAAACAGGCCATGCCAAACCACACCGAGGTGATTGAGCACATCCGTGAGGAGCACCGAGAGGCTGAGCTCGCTGGGACCGACCTGCTGGCACAGTCCCCGTGGGCTCAGGGCATCGCCGGCATGGTGCGCACCGTCGAGACGGCCGACGACCGGGACCTATGCCACGCCGTGCACACCTGCACGTTGGCAACCGGCGCTTGGCTTTATCGAGCAGTAGGGACGTCACTTGTCGACGGGCTTGGGAGGCGCCCAGAACCACGGTCGGGTGATGTTGATGAGTTTGGGAGGCACTGGGGTTCTTGCCAGGGCAGCATCGGGGTGCTCCTGGTGAAAGGTCCTGGTCATGCCGCAGATGTCGAAGGTCGAGCTGTACGCGGCGATCCGGCGTGACCATCGCGGCGGCATGTCGATGCGGGAGCTTGAGCGCAAGCACGGCGTGACCTGGCGGACCGTCCGGAAGGCGTTGGACTCGTCCTGGCCGGAGCCCCGCAAGAAGCTGCCTCCACGAGCCACCACGTTGGACTCGTACAAGCTGGTGATCGACGAGATCCTGCGGGCGGATCTGGACGCGCCGCGCAAGCAGCGGCACACGGTCACCCGGATCTTCCACCGGCTGGTCGAGGAGCACAGGGCGGATGTCCCTACGGGGTGGTGCGCTACTACGTCGCCAGCCGGAAGCCCGAGATCTTGGTCGAGTCCGGCAAAGCGCCGCTGGAAGCATTCGTCCCGCAGACACATCTGCCCGGCCACGAAGCGGAGGTCGACTTCGGTGACGTGGCCGTGCGCCTGGCCGGCGAGCTGGTCACCTACTCGTGCAGCAGTCCCGACCACGTGCGGGCCCTGTGGGATAACGGGTACTTCGGGCCAGATCCCCCCGGACATGGCTCAAGCTGGGCTGTGGCGCGCTGATATGGTACCGATTCACGATCTTTTAGAATGGCCGTCGGGTGAGGTCAGGGGGAGCGCGAGTTGGTACAGCAGCAACGGGCGATCCGCACACGCTGGGTATTCCTGGAAGCGGCTGCCGAAGTCTTCGACGAGCACGGTTACGACGCCGCCACGATTTCTGCGATCCTTGAGCGAGCCGGGCATACGCGGGGTGCGCTCTACTTCCATTTCACGTCGAAGGAAGCGTTGGCACGGGGGGTCCTCGATGAGGCAGTGACCTCGGACGGGGTCACCCCTCAAACCTTCAAGCTGCAGGAATGGGTGGACACGGCCCTCCTGCTGGCCTATCGACTTCCGAGAGAACCCCTGCTCAGCGCCTCGATACGACTGTCGGTCGACGTGCAGGCGCGCCGCCTCTTCGGTACTCGCTGGCCGGACTGGATCGCCTATGGAGCCGATCTCCTCACCGAGGCGAAGGTGCGAGGCGAGTTGCTTCCGAGCGTTGACCCGGTCGCCATATCACGGCTGCTGGTCGGGTCCTGGACAGGAGTCCAGGTAGTGCGGGAGTCGAGTGCCGAGCCTCCCGACCTCGTCCGCGAGATTTCGGCCCTCTTCGAGATGGTTCTCCCCAACATCGCAGTGTCCGGCGTACTGTCTCGCCTGGACACCTCCCCACACCGTGCTGAACGTCTCCTCGATCAGAACAGGGCAGCTGCTGCCGCGTCCTGACGCGGCAGTCGAGGGACTGACCATGCCAGTACCTGCCCGGCAGAACGATGAACGAGTGGTCCCTGTTAATGGATCCTGGGGGTGAGCCTTTCGCCGTGGAGCTGGCCCCACACTGTTGCTCGTGCGTGAAAACCTTAGATTCGGTGGCCGGCCCTCGCTCGCTGGAGCGGATGAGAGGTCAGTTCTTCAGCGGTACGCCAGGCAACTGCAACCGATTCTCGCCGTTGCTGCTCAGGGCAGTCAAGGAGACACTCAATGGAGCAGCAGCACGCAGGCGCAGCTCACGGACGATGATGCCTGCTGTGGTTTCAGCTGTGTCCGGGCCGGGTTCGAAGGAAGCAATCCATGCTTGGAGCTGATGGACCCTGTGCTGCCACCCTCGGGCTTCCACGGCGTCCGGCTCAGGCTTGGCAGTCGTTGCCCGATCGTCGTGAAGGAAAAGAGCAAGCCCGTCTTCTGCGTTCTGCAGCAGGCCCAGAATACGGTCTCCGCTCACCTGCTCGGTCACGTCGAACGCAACTTCGTCGCACCAGCCTGCTTCGTGCAAGAGCTTGGTCTGTTCAACCCAGAGCTCCAACAAGCACCGCAGTGACTGTTCAAGCTGGTCCCAGTCGCTCGTAGGCGGAACACTGGGCTGCTCCAGTGCAGGCCCTCGTCGAACAACCTGCCACAGGTAGGGCAGCTCGAGGTAGCTAGGCGACTGGCCGGGCCTCGTGCCTACTCCGCTGCGGAAGGCAGTGGCTTCGGCAGCGTCGAGAGATGCAGACGACCGGAGTGACATCGTCACTTGCTGCTCCTGAGTCACCGTGAGCGTATTTGGCCCATGGCGCCAGCGGACGAGGACTCCTGCGGCTCCTCCGGCATACAGGTCGGGGGGTCCGACTTGCGACTCGACTTTGTTCACAATGTCTGTGAAGTAGGTGCGATCGGGGGATATGGGCTGGCTCATGGCCAGCGTGCCGTCCAGCGGCTTGCCTGAAAGCAGGTCGTCTATCCCGGAAGCGATGAGGTCGGAGTCGACCGCTTCCATTGCTTCTGCGTTCGAGATCACGGCTTCTCACTCCTGATGCGTGTGTGGAGTACGGATTGAGCGTGGTGTGCGTGCGGTGGGGAGCGCGTGCGTCCCTGTGAGGCGGGGTTTGGTGCTGCCTGCACACCGAGGCGTACAGGGACCTGACACTCTGTCCGCCGGCCCCGTGCCGGCGGACAGGCTCTGCTGGCGCAGGGACAGTCGTCAGCGCTTTGCCGCGCCCTTCCACCATGTGACGCGCACGCTTCCCGCGCTCTACATTAAACGGGGAGCACGGCCTGTTTGACCACTGCGGGCCGTGAAGTTCCCGTAAGAGCTAGGGCGTGTATCGAGTCGTGATCAATATGTGCGTTTCGCCCTCGTTGAGCGGGCGGGTCCGGTAGTCCGTAATGCATGACACGGGCGCAACTGACGGACTTGGAGTGGGAGTACGTTGAGCCGTACCTGCCGGTCGGTGAGTACGGCCCGTATCCTGCGCGGCTGCGGAAGCGGTTCGGGGGTGTGATCTGGAAGTTCCGCTAGGGAGCACAGTAGTCTGAGATGCTGGCCGAGTTCGGTGCGTAGTCCACCGTGCACAACCGCTTCCGCCAGTGGCGGGACGCCGGCGTCTTCGAGGCCCTGCTCGAAGGGCTGATCGTGCAGGCGGCCGCGCGGGGTGAGGTGGACGTCTCCCTGGTCAGCGTGGACTAGGCCCGGTGTCCGTACCTGTCCGGCAGGCCAGAGGGGCAAGGTGCTCGTTTGTTAGCGGGCCTCTCGCGGCCACTCCTTCTACGCGGTGCTGACACTACCGAGTTCTACTTTAAACGGGGTGTTCGGACTGGTTGAGCTAGCGACCGTGTGGGTTTCATGTGGAGAGCGCGAGCACCTGCGCCGCTGAGTGATGCCGTGGGAGGCCTCAGTTGTGTGCATGAGCTCTCAGCCAGCGGACGGCTCCTCCCAGGGAATGCGGGTCCAGCGGTCCGCTTCGTAATCGAGGCCCCTCTTCAGTGCACTCATCGTCGCCATGCCAGGGAGCAGGGCCTTCCACATACTCTCGATCCGTTCGGTCAAGTCGCTACGAAGGGGCCCCGTGATCTGTAGAGAGGTCAGCTGGGCCCCAACGAAACTGGACTGAATCAGCTCGGCGGCGGAGCTTGCTGTCCAGTCAGCAGACAAGTGACCCATGGCGTCAACCTGTGTCATCAGGTAGGACGCCAGCTCGATCCACTGGCGCGTAGGGCCGTAAACATCCAGGTCAGATGGCACGCCTCCATCGATGGACAGTCGGACTCCCGCCCTGGCTTCCGGATGGGTCTGCAGGAGCCGGGCGTAGATGAACGAGGTATCAATCGTCTCCTGCCACTTGGACTCTTGAGGCCTGACCCTGCTCATCGGCACCTGGACTTCCAGCAGGGCTTCCGCAATCTGTTCTTTTGCGTTGAAATGGTGGTAAAGGGCACCTTTTGTGAGCTGTGCGCGGTCCAAAATCATGCTGATCGACGCGGCGGCGTACCCCTTCTCGTCAAAGATCTGCGCTGCTGCGTGAATGATCCGGTTTCGTGTCTCTATCGATCGCTTCTGCAGTGCCCGCGGAGTCGGCTCTGTGTGTGGATTACCGTGCATCTCGTTATGTCTGCCTTTCAATGTTGCGAACCGGCCATATGGTGCGCTGGAACGGCGCCATGGCCATTGGTATTGCAATACCGACCGCTCGCCCCGTAACGTTCGCAGCGGCGGAGATGATCCGTCTCCACTTCCAAGGGTCGCGTCTACCTGCGGTTTCGGTCGACTTGCGGCTTTAGAAGGGCTGAGATGTATACGTGTGACACGGATGTTCTCCTACAAGTCGTCCGTCAGGGGCTGTTCACGGGCTGGGGAAGGCTTTGGCAGCACGACCAAGTCGATGTTCTTCGCGATGGCCGCGACTCGCCGTCAGGATGAGCGCCCAGGTGCCGTGCGGCCACGCCCGCCCGCGAACTATCGACTTAGGACACTAGCAACAGGCCTCGCTCCAGCGCCTCCGGCAACTCGCCAGGTCACAGGGGGCCGTCGAAAACTGCCTGTGCTTCGTCCGCGAGAACACGCTTCGCGAGGACGCCTCAAAGCTCCGAACCGGCCATGTTCCCGGTAGGCATGGCAATACGGCGCAACCTGGCAATCAACACACTCCGCACCGACGGCGCCATGACAAGGGCGTCGGCCTTCACTACGCTCTACTACTCTTCACTTGCCCCGTCGCATCCCGGGCATCGCGTGACCAGTACATCTACAAGACCACGAGACTCTGCAACACCCCTGGGAAGCTGCGCCCCCGGAGGGTCGAGGCCGTTTACCCGGAACCGCTTTATTTATTTCCCTGAAAAGATGGTCTGTGTAGGAACGGCTAGGCGGTTATCATGGCTGATATTTTAAGGTCGGACCAAGATCAAGTTTCAGCCTTACACCCCCAGATTGTGTGTCAGCTAGAGGTTGACGGACGGATTGATGGAGTGTGAACATAATGCACATCGGTAGAATCGGCGCCCGAGAGGGTGGATAAGATAAGAGTTTACTGAGGGTTTCATTTCAGCGTGCAATCTCTTTTGTGTGCTTCTGTAAAGTTGACTGTGACTGTCGGCGAGGCGGCCGGACGCGCCGATATTAAAATGTCTCTACCCTGTGCTACTTACGAGACGCGGCCGTTTTAGAGGCGGTATCTTCCAAGGCGTCTCAGGATGTTTCCGGCACGGCTCATTTGTGGACTTTCTGCACCTGGAGAGGGTCGCGTGAAATTTTCTCACCAGACATATCGGGATACATTCGTCGCGGCATGCCTAGGCGGACTTCCGGAAAGCTCCAAGGACTGGTTCCGTCTCCTGGACGGCATCACGGACGGCGTGATCGCCGCCGAGGCCGCCCAGGCGGACACCACCGGAAATCCACCCCTGCGCTCGCTTGCCGCGCTCGACGAACTCGGAGCACTCGGAATCCAGGTGCCCGTGGAATACGGCGGGCTCGGTTACGGCGACGGGGCGGCCTGCCTCGTCGTCGAAAGGGTGGCTCAGGCATGCGCGTCCACCGCCGCCGTGCTGATGTTCCACTTCCAGGTGGTGCGCCGGACCCTCGCCTTCGGTGCCGACGAGTGGCGCGGCGACGATCTGCACGGGTTCGCCACCGGCTCCCTTCTCGGTGCCAGCGCCTGGACCGAGAAGGCGACGACCAAGAATAAGGGGAACCTCCAGACTCGGCTGGTGTCCGTCGGCGACGGGTCGACGCTGGAGCTGTACGGCGACAAGACCTTCTGCACGGGCCTGGCCTCTGCCGGAGTGGTGCACGTCCTCGCGGACACCCACCTCGACGGCGAGCACCAGGGCCCCACGTTCGTCCGCGTCGATCCCAAGGACCCGAACCTCCGGATCTCCGCTCCCTATCCGCTCCTCGGCCTGCGAGCGTCCGGAACGGCCTCTGTGGAACTGCGCGGAGTCGGACTCACGAGGACCGACCTGGTCGGCGAGCCGGGTAGCGGCAAGGAGCTGATGGGCCGCAACCACGAGGTGTGCCTCAACCCCGGGCTGCTTGCCCTGGGCGCGGCGGCCGGCGCCTTCGAGGACGCCTGCCTGATGGCCACTGGACGGCTGCCGGAGACACAGCCCCGCACCGGCGCCGACCACGTTCGCGCCGCTCTGGCCGACACCCTGGTGCGCGTCGAGACGAGCTACGCCTACGCGGCCCTCGCCGTGGCAACAAGCGGGCCCGGGGCGTCCCCCGTGACCTCCAGCAAGTTCAAGTTGCAGGCCTCCGCGGCGGCCGAGGAGATCACCGCCGGCCTGCTGCACACCGTCGGATCGCGCGGATTCCTGGCCTCGTTCCCCTTGGAACGCCGGCTCAGGGACGCCAGGGCCACCGCCCTAATGGGCCCGTCCAACGAGCTGATCCGCGACCGGATCACCGACCACCTACTCCTCACCGACGCTCTGCCGGAGGCGGACCATGACCAACGCTGACCAGGTACGAGGGCCCCGGCGGCCGGCGACCATCGGGGCAGGCTACCTACACCACTGCACACCGGCCCACCAGAAGTACTTCGAACACCTCATGGAGATCGACGCCCCGGTCGACATGATCGAGTACCTCGCCGCCCACTTCGCCACCGACCCCGACTTCATCGGCGAGATCAACGCCGCCACCGCCGGTCTGCCCTCGACCCTGCACAGCTACGAGTACATGCTCGGTTCGGTCGAGGAGCCGCCGGCGGACACCGTCCAGCGGCTCCAGCGGATGGCCGAAGTCTCCAACTGCCGTTGGATCGGCGAGCACGTTGGCATGGTGGGCACCCGCGACACCTATTCGGGAACGTTCATGCAGCCGCTGGGGACCGACGAGCAGACCCAGGTTTTCATCGACAATCTGCGCGCCGCCAACGAAGCATCGCCGTATCCGCTGATCGTGGAGAACCAGCCGATGCTGTTCAACCAGATCGGGCCGCGCACCATGTGCCAGCAGGTGGCCGACATCGCGGTCGGGGCCGACGCCGGCATCCTGCTCAGCCTCTCCAACCTGGTGATCTCCAACGACTACCACCCCGTCGACTGGGACAGCGAACTGAGCCGCATACCGCTGGACCACGTCTGGCAGGTGCACCTCCCGCTCCCCAACGAGAAGGAGCTCGCCGAACCCGAGTACGCCCGCTTCCGGGAGAACGAGAAGTGGGTTTTCTCCGCCCTGGAGAGCCTCTTCAAGGACAAGGACTTCCGGCCTGCGGCCGTCATCCTCGAAATCGAGGCCAGCGGCACCCCCTCCCGTCCTTCGCCCAAGCGCACCAAGGAACGGCTGGAGTGGATCCGCGACCTGATGGGATCCCGGGCAGCGGAAGAGGAGGCCGTCCGATGAGCCTGGCCGGACTGCAGCAACTGTTGACCCGGTCGGTACGCGACGCCGAGTTCCGCCGGGCCGTCGTAATGCCGGAGGGCCTGGACCGGGCCGCCTCCGAACTCGGCCTGACCGGCGAGGAGAAGGCCCAGTTCGCGGCCATCGACCCAAACTACCTGGAGGGCGTCGCCACCCTCGTCGTCAAGCAGCGCATCGTCCGCCGAGAAGCGGAATTCGGGCTCTTCCTCAACGCGCTGTTCCGTTACACACCGCGCGGCCGCTTCTTCGCGACGTACCACCAGGCGGTGTCGATAGGTCAGTTCGGGCGGATGGAAGAGCTGCGACGGTTCAGCGACTTCGCCTTCGAATACATTATCGACAAGTCGCTGCCGGAGCACCTCGTGGACATCCTCCGCTTCTGCGCCTACGTCTGCGAGCTGGCCGAAACGCCCAAGGTGTGGCCGCAGGAGCCGCAAGGGCCGGCGCGGGCCAGCAGCACGATGCTGCTGCGCAAGCCCTACGCGGTCGTCGACTTCCGCTACGACATGCTGCGTCTGGCGAAGGAGGACGACGACTACGGCGTCGATCCGGCGCCCCGGCCCACCACCCTGCTACTCCAGCGCGACTGGCGGCAGCCCAAGCGCGCCAGGGCTTTCGACCTGAGCGAGCACCCGCTCCTGGCGGAACTGACTAAGGGCCCCCGCACGGTGCTGGACGCCGGTGCGCTGCTGCCCCAGTTCACCCACGGTTTCGTCAAGGAACTCGTGGAAAGCCTGCACGACCGTCAGATCGTGCACCTGATACTTCCCGCCGAACTGGTGGGGTACGGCCTCGCCGACCCGGTGGGGACACCCGCAGATTCCTGACTACAGGAGGTGACCGCCGACTGCCACGTGAGGGAAGGCCAACAGCTCGGTCGACTACGCCGGGCAGACAGTCAGTCGCAAAAGCGGAAATCAAATGAGGGGTTCTTCCATGAGTACCACATTCGGTCCGGGCACGGTCGTCGCCAAGAACCCGGCCAACTTCACCGACGACGACTTCGGCCCCAACACGGTCGTCGCCAAGAACCCGGCCAACTTCACCGACGACGACTTCGGCCCCAACACGGTCGTCGCCAAGAACCCGGCCAACTTCACCGACGACGACTTCGGCCCCAACACGGTCGTCGCCAAGAACCCGGCCAT